>NZ_JAFCTN010000062.1:0-24769 GCF_049896045.1 Pseudomonas sp. PWP3-1b2 | reverse complement strand
CAGTACATCCTGCGCGATGAGTCGATGCACCTGAACTTCGGTATCGATGTGATCAACCAGATCAAAATCGAAAACCCGCACTTGTGGGATGCCGAGATGAAGGAAGAAGCGACCCAGATGATTCTGCAGGGGACGCAGCTGGAGATTGAATATGCGCGGGATACCATGCCGCGTGGGGTTCTCGGCATGAATGCGGCGATGATGGAGGACTATTTGAAGTTCATCGCGAACCGTCGTTTGTCGCAGATTGGGTTGAAGGAAGAGTATCCAGGGACGACGAATCCGTTTCCTTGGATGAGCGAGATTATGGATTTGAAGAAAGAGAAGAATTTCTTTGAGACTCGGGTTATTGAGTATCAGACTGGTGGGGCGTTGAGCTGGGATTGATTAAAGAGACAAAAACAAAAAAGACCCTGAGTTAACTCAGGGTCTTTTTTACAAACCTCAAATAAATTACTTGAATAATGACGATGGAGAATGCAGTCAAACGCCACCTGATAAATGTGCTTGCCCATCCAATGCAACACTACTAATGTGCATAGACAACTCCAAACGCAACAAATTTCCTATTGCCTCAGACAATAATGGTGGCACTGCATTTCCAATTTGAGTATATCTTGGGCAATCCAACTTTCTGGCAGCCCCTCCAGTAGTATACTTGCCAGTAAATTCAAACCAATCAGGAAAGGACTGAATCCTCGCACACTCTCGAGCAGTCAATATCCTATTTTCACTATAGTGAATTATATCATCCGGCAAGGTGGTAATTGTCGGAGATGCATCACTAGCTGTTAACACCGTAATAGCATGCTTCTTCAAACCCAACGTATCACGCGCAGATTTTGACAGCGATCTCCCAGGCTCGGAGAGCTGTCTAATTCGCTCAAACTGAGATATCGTTGACGTCTTATGATTTGAAAGCCTCATACTATTGGGCGCCAATTCATACCCATCGCGCATGAGCTTCAAATAGGGCGACAAAACATTTGGCGCTCTATATTTCAGTTCGCGAAACCCACTAATACCAGAATCTAAATTATCAACTAGTGTCCTAGATCTAGTTTCTAAATCCAAAATAGCTTCGCGTACCGACGTGATATGAGCAACCCCTAGCCCCTTCATTGCCTTAAATCTAGAACTGGACTTTTTTAGCTTTAAAAAAAGATCATCGCCCTCAGCCAAAGAGCAAACTATCAGATACCTATGTCGATTTTGCGGAACGCCAAAATCAGCACAATTAATTTTCCCGCGAGAAACCGAGTACCCTAGCCCTGACAAAGCCCCACATATAAAATCCGCATATGAGCCAATTAAACTAGAAGAACCTATAGACTCTCCCTTCTTAACAAACCTGCTATTGAAGCCACTAACATTTTCAATAACTATATATTTGGGTCGAATTAATTTTACGAGTCTTAAGTACTGCTCGGCCATTTTATTGCGAGGATCTTCAGGATCTCGACGTCCAGCAGTTGAGAAACCCTGACAAGGAGGTCCTCCAACCATCAAATCTATAGTGCTAGATAGCTCAGAGATTTCATCCTGATACCCATCCAGAAAATCTTCACAGCTCATGGCACCCACAGGGAGCCATTGAGGCCAGTTAAATCGGTAGCGCTCACCATCAATCAAGTTGTGACGTAGAGTTTTAAAGGCCATTGGATTTTTTTCGATTGCCGCCACGCCCTCACAGCCTGCTTTGAGCAATCCTAACGAAAGCCCCCCACAACCAGCAAAAACGTCGATAAATCGCATAATTTGACCTAACTCTTTATTCATTCTGAAAATAGCACATAACGGCTTTTAAACTTGGCTAGCAAAGCAAAATTTTCAAACCGCCATAAAACAAGCGGCATCCTACCTCATGGCATAGTCCAAGGAAAGAAAACCTAGCGTATTCGACACTTTACACCTCGAAGACCTAGCAATAGCCCAGTGATTACAACAAAGAAAACCTACCCCTCAGGATTGATTATTGCATCAATTAGGTCGTCTTTTATTTCCTGAAGAACTTCAGACTCCTGGCTTCCCGGGTATTCATTCAACTCTGCCAGCAAACTAATCAGACCACTCAAATTATCAAAGTGCGACAAAAGTTTAAGCCGTAAAGTAATCATTGAATCCTGAGTAAATGGCTGGTCCCTACCCTCTAAAACTAATTGGTTATTTTCAAGCACCGCGCGACGATGCGCAAAATCATTCCGAGGCCCAATAACATCATCACGATAAAGCGCAAGTCGCTCGAGAAGGTGAACCTCAGAAATCTTATCTGAAATTTTCGCAATTTCATCCTGCAAAACACTCAGCCTCAAGGCCGCGCCAAAAGATGGCTCTCTCAAAAGCTTATCCAATCGCCCTTTGCTAACAAGCTTTTCAATTTGATCAGCCTTACTTCTTAAACTATCTGATATCTTCCCACCAACCTCTCGTATAAACTCATCTTTATCATCAGGCTTTATAAGCATCTGAATCTTCTCTAAGCACTCGATCATAGCCTGATCCAAGTCACTCGTCGCAGCCATTACAATGCCGCGCATATGGTTCAAATCTAGCATTTTACGGAGTTGGGATTGCACCAGTCCGATTGTTCGGTCACTTAACGTAGTGCGATGAAAGCAAAATACTCCGTCAATATCTTGTTCGAAGATTAATCGCCGTAGGGTTCTTGCGGACTCCGAGCTATAAAAAATCATGTCGGTATCGCGATAGGTTATCTTCAAACGTTTCGCAAGTGAAGCGCCATCATATCCACCACCAAGTTTAAAATCCATTATAACCAGATCTATATCTCTAGACGATGGCAGATCGGCAAGAGGATCTTTTGCCCCTGCAATTACTTCACGAGTTTCTGTCCTAGGATTAAATCCAAGCCGAGATATAGCACTTGAGATATTAGCCTGATAAGGTCTAATATTTTCAATCTGATCTTCAAACCAAAGAATCCTATAATCGAGGTGCATATTCCTTACCCTTTAATTCGAACAATAAATTCAGCTTGATTCTTGGCACGCTCCGCAGCAATGACTCCCCCCAGCGAGTCAATTATTTGTTGAACGTGATACAAACCAAGCCCAGAACCGGTTGATGTCGAGTATCCTTTTTCAAATAGACGATTGAGATCTACTATACTTTCATCAAAACCACGACCATTATCCACAACAACAATCTTAAGCTCTTTCTGGGAGACTTGAGTTAGCACAAATGATATTTTATCAGCCTCCGCCCGACCAGCATTACTGATAAAGTTATCAATCATTATTGATATTTCAATCGGCTTAAACGTCCTAACTAATGACTTAGCATTATTTACAACCGATATATCTATTCCGGTTTCAGCCAACATTGGAGCTACTTGTTTGATGTACTGCTCCACATAAGAAACCAAATCATCAGTTATCGTTTCCGACTCAAGCCTGAAGTTTGCCTTGGTAGCAAAGCGTGCAATAGATAACACTTTTCTATTTTGAAAAGATATGTTCTCTAGAGCTGTCTTAACATCAACAACACTAAGCTCACGATCGTGCCGAAGGCGATCAAATTGGCCATTTATAATTTCGTTAATTGCAGATGCGTGTATGATGATTTGATGATGTAAAATCTCAATTGTCTCTTTATCCAGAGTCGACATTGATGTCAGAAAAAGATTACGCTTGCGCTCCTCTTCGTAACTTTTTGTTGCTATATCCGCACGCTGAGCAGATTCGGCAGCATGTTTTTCAGCGTCACGCCTTGCAGTACGTTCTTTATCCGCAATATCTCTTGCAGCCGCCTCTGCGCGTTGCAACTCGTTATAACGAACTGATGCTGCGTCCAACTCTTCGAGAAGATTTTGGTCTCCTGACTTCTCGGCCAAAGTCCTCAGACCACTTAATGACTCATTGAAATCATCGGAACGCTCATTCAATATCCTTATTAGCTCACGACTAAATTCTAATAGCTCAACACCTTCACCGCCTGCTAATTGAGCGACAATCGCAGTGATCCTTGCAGAAGCCGCTTCTCCCCTGAGCCGTGAGGTATCCTCCACATCTAGATCAAGTGAATCTTTCCAATTTACTCCAACAACATAGCGCTCTAACCTTTTAAAACACTTATCTTCAAAACAATCGACTAACTGTCTATAGGCAGGGGTATCAATTAATCCTTGATCGCGACTGGTTGACTCTCTAAATCTATCATCCACGCCGACGATATCGATACGCCCAATAACATCACGAGTCCCTAAAAACCTTGCGTAACCCTGTTGCTTCCTTCGATCTATACCAAAGGTATCAACTCCCTCTTCACCAATAGGAAAAACTCTAAACCCATTCTTAAAAAGAAATATTGAGCCAAAACGAACCGATGCAACTCCCATCCTACGTGCAAAAGTCTGTTTTGCAGACCTATTTAAAAAGTAAAGATTCGAATTAAAATTTGCTTCCGTCAATAATGGGTATGGGTTTTTCTCTCTTATCTTGTAAATAATTTCTGACCTGTCAGTAAGCGTTGAAGTCACATACTCCCCACCACCTGATATCTCAACTTCTAAATGAGTTGTCTTATCCTTTAACGCTTCAAATATGAAATTACGTACGGGACCATTTACCATATAGAGAGGACTTAGCTCTTCACTTATTTCCGGATTCTCCATTATGGATAGATCTTCCTCCTCCTCTTGAGGAACGACCAAATTTATTTCGAACCCATCACCACCGCCGAAGGGATTTATAAGCTTTGCCAAAGCAGAACGAAGTTTTAAATATTTCTCCCTCGACCAATCCTCGCGCAACTCACCAACTTCCAAAATAGTACCAACTTCAAACCACTTGAGAGATACCGGCAACTCTAATACCGTTTTCGTACTATGACGCATTGGCACAGTGGCAATTTCATCTTTAGAACTTTTTTCAAATAGATCCCACTCCACATCAACCACCTCATACTGCGAGGCTTTCATAGTCTTCGTGTGCATGACGAGCGTCCGACCTAATCTATCACAAGAGAACCTCCCTACCCCCTTGCTGCCAGCGTAAGACTTGCTACTCCCTATCTGCTCGCGGTAATCTAAATCTTCAGTGCCATCTCCTTTCGCAGAATACGCAACAAACAACCACTTATCTTCAATGTCGGAGAAAGACATCCCCTTACCATTGTCAGCAATATAAACTCGACCATTTTCAAACAGCAGATCGACGCGACTTGCGCGAGCGTCAAAAGAGTTTTTAACCAGCTCGAAAATTGCTACAAACTCATCAGTGATTAGATCTCGACCAATTAGCGTTTTCAGAGCAGAACTGACCTTAAAGTGCAATACACTATCAACTTCATCTTTCACCTCCACCTCCTTTTGGAAAACATAAAAAACCATTTACAACATGCACTATTAAGAAACTTATATATCTAGCTCATCTAGCGCCAACAGGTGAAACATGACGCCTCTAAAATCTAGCAGCAACCTTGTAAGTAAGGCAATCTGCCATGATAAATTACACGAAAGCGAAATTCCGCACACTATTTTGTTGAGTATTTTCAGTATTGACGCCATTCAATTTGGAAATTAACATTCACGCCGGTGCCTAAGAAACACCTCACACAGCGGACTGACCGCACCCGACAGTAGCGGCTTTTTTGTGCCTACGGTTTTCCCGTGGGCATCGAAAATCTCTGTTATGCCGGGAGTGGGCTAATACAAGACCCGAAAGGGGAATATGTCCGGCCCTCTGTGTGGGGTTTCTTAACTCCCGGCACCCAGCCCTAAGAAAGCTGACATCACACAGAGGTTATGGAAATGCCTAGAATTTTCACCTTCCTTGCGAAGGCTATCTATTGCGTACAGACGTCCCTTCAAGCACCTCCACCGAGGGAGGTGCGCAATGCATGACCCCCTCTCTCCTACTGTCTTCACCCGTCAAAACCTCCCTTTGCACGCTCTCCTTCTGGAAAATCAACCGTGGTTCTGCGCTCGCGATCTTGGGCGTTTGATGGGATGGTTTCTGGATGAACGAACGACTCGCAAGCTCGATGAAGACCAACGAAGAACTGTAAAACTGCTGTTCCACGGCCAGCCGGAAGAAATGCTGATGATCAGCGAGTCCGGTGCATACGCGTTACTGGTCTACCACTACACACCAGGAAATCGTCTGCTACGTAGCTGGCTGACTCATGAAGTGGTTCCGACGTTGCGGGACGAGCGCCAGCCACGAACGGTGGAGCGGCCGTTGCTGAGCATGTTGGATTGGCCGGAGATGTCGTTAAATCTGCTGCATTGGCAGGATGAAGGCTGGATACGGCTTCGGGACATGCCGTATTTATTAGTGAATCGAACCTATCGGAGTGGCTCCGCAAAGGCTCCGTGGTGGAGAAAGCTCACTCAAGCTTTCCGAATGAAGCAGCGCATTTACTGACGCAAACGACCGCCAAATCCCACAGACACGTAGGAAATTTCGTAGACGCCATAATGGCTACTCAGTATCGTCCGAGGGTTTTCTCCCCTCGGCGGCTGTATGGATACGAAAAAAACGAGTAACGGCTGGAGTGACGAGGAGCTTGAAGCTTCAGTCGATGCCTATTTGAAAATGTGGACGCTTGAACAGAGCGGGCAAGCCTTTACGAAATCAGTTGAGAACCGTTTACTGCGAGAGGGGCCACTCAACCTGCGTAGCGCTTCATCTATTGAATACCGCATGCAAAATATTTCTGCGGTGTTTGAACAGTTGGGTTTGAAGCGTATCACTGGCTACATGCCTGCAAAAAACATCGGCGCTGGAGTGAGTGAGCGTATTCGTAAAGTGTTGGCCGTGAAACCTGCCTTGCACGCTGAGCGCCATACGGCAAAGGCAGATAATCCAGTGCCTGAAAAGCGCACAACCGCCTCGAAGCACTCTCTTGAAATCGAGCCACAAGGCATTCTTAATCCGCGGCAGCTATTTACTGTCAGCGTTTCGTTTGCGCGCGCACTGCATGTGAGAAGGCTGGTTCGACAGTTAGCAAATGGCATCTGCGAAGGCTGCGCTCAGCCAGCACCGTTTGCTGGAGAGGACGGCCAGCCATTTCTCGAAGTACATCACGTCAAGCACCTCGCCCAGAAGGGTTCGGATCGCACCACCAATGCTGTAGCCTTGTGCCCCAATTGTCATCAGCGTTGCCACCGTTCAGGTGATCGGGATGCTTTCACCGAAGGGCTTTACTCAAAAGTCCAAAGATTGGCACGGGAGTAAACTCCTGTGGTCACACCTGATGAACACTCAAAAAACACCAGATAGGACCGAGGCCAACCCGTGAACCCAGACATGCTCGAAGCCGGCCCCGCTGACGCCAAAGTACTCTCCGTCTTTGACTTCGACGGCACCCTGACCCATCACGACAGTTTCGTGCCTTTCCTCAAGTTTGCCTTTGGCACCGGTGAGTTTTATGGCCGGATGGTCAAGCTGGCCGTGCCTGGGCTGCGGTTTTTGTTGCGGCGCATCAGCCGGGATCAATTGAAGGCGCAGTTGATCCGCACCTTTATGACCGGCGTGGAGAAGGCGTGGGTGCAGCAGAAGGCCGAGGAATACTGCCAGCGCAATTGGGCGCGGTTGATGCGGCCGTCCGGGGTGCTTTCGGTGGAGCAGGAGTTGGGCTCGGGGGCGGAGGTGACGTTGTGTTCGGCTTCGCCGGCGTTGGTGTTGCAGCCGTTTGCGAATCGGCTTGGGATCAAGTTGATCGGGACTGAGCTTGAGGTGGTTGACGGGGTGCTGACCGGGCGACTGACCGGCAATAACTGCCGCTGTGAGAACAAGGTGCTGCGCCTTGAGGCGGTGTATGGGGATTTGGGCGAGTATCGGCTCAGGGCTTGGGGCGATACGCGTGGGGATCGGGAGTTGCTGGCGGCGGCGCAGGATGCGCATTTTCGGCATTTTCATGCGAAGAAGAAGCGCAAGCAGCTGCGGTAGTCACGCACTAGCATGGGGTGCTAGGGGTTGAGAGATTGAATCACATTGCCCCGAATTTCGTTTTTATTAAGCCCAATCTAGAAGACTGGGCTTTTTTACACGCGCTGTGAGTTGATACCTGACTCAATTCTTATAGGCAGTTTCTGTCTCAGTTTTGTTGATCAGATCGTCGAGGGACACATGAATGAGCGTTTCGTTGGCGTCGAGCCGTTCATGAACTATCTGATTCAACTCCAGAACCTCCAATCGATCATCCTCAGGCATAAAGTCATCGGACACTGATTCGCCATGGAGGAAGTAGCTGTCCCAAGTGCTTTCTGCCGGGTGGCTGTTTTTTGTTTGAGTCATGGGCATCCCTCCTCTGATTTGGCTGCAGACAATACAAGTCAGGTTGTTTGTTGCCTAGGCGGAAAATGTATCGATGCGAATGGCAGGCTCGAAAGGAAGACTGCGTCGATCCCTTCGCAGCCTCGCTGGGGCTCGACAGCTCCCACATTTGAGCTTTGTCAGCGTGTTGATCGGTGTTCGGCAGGGTCTATGTTGCGACTTTGAGGTCTACACCCAACGCTGTTGCGAAGGCTTTTACCATCGGGCTGCGCGGGGCGTTGTGGCGCAGGATCAGGTTAAAGGCGGTGCTAAGGTGAACCTGTTCCGGGCACAGCGCGCGCAGGCGCCCTTCCCTAACCAACGGAGCGGCATAGTGTGCTGGCAGGAAGCCGAGGAAGCGGCCCGTCAGGATTAATATGGCGACGGCTTCTACCTGTGAAGCCGAAGCGGACTGGCTGTCGTAGGTGACGAAGTTGGTTTTGTCGCGATGGATCGCATACCGATGGTTGACCACTTCGTATTGGCGTAACACTTCAGGCGTGATGTCGCTCGCGCTGAACAGTGGATGTCCTACAGCGCAGTAGGCGTGGGCTTTTTCTTCGTAGAGGGGAAAGTAGTCGAACTCTTCACGGCGTTGGTACACCGGCACGATGCCGACGATGAGGCGCCCTTCCACCACGCCGCGTTCAACTTCGTCCAATTGTGAGGCATGCAGGCGCAATCGTATTTTTGGCGATTCACTGTGTAACTTCCCCAACGCAGCAATGAGCGGGGAATTAACGTCCGATACGGTGTTATCAATAACGCCCACACTTAGGTCGCCGATCAGTTCGTTTTGCGCCGAACTAAGCTTGTCTCTAAAACTGTCCACCGAGGTAAATAACTCGATGGACGCTTGATACACCAGCTTGCCTTCTTCGGTGAGGCCAAACCCTTCCCTGCCCCGTGTACACAGGCGCATGCCAATGCGAATCTCAAGGTCGGAGATCTGTTTGCTGATGGCGGCCAGGCCCACGTTCAGCTCGTTTTGCGCCGCGCTGAAGCCGCCGGCTTCGACCACGGCCATAAATACCCGCAGCAGTTTAAAGTCCAGCCCGCTCAGTTGCAGGGGCGGTCTTGTGCCGGGTTTGGGTGGCATGTTTCCAGAAGTGGAAAGTGGGGTTTCCATAATACGCGTTGACCTCAAGTGCCATATTCAACAGGCTTCAACCCAGTCCTTGAACATAGCCAGGCGGCGATAATGAACATAAACAACCGCCCTTGGCAACCTTGAATACGGCGCGTCAGACGCCGGTTCAACACTGATTAACTTCTGCTTCAACTGCCTCCGACTCTTCTAAAAACAAGCGTGAGGAACATCCATGTCTCAGCCCACCGACCGCCTTTGGGGCGCTCGTTTCAAGACCGGTCCGTCTGCTGCATTGGCCGCGTTGTCGCGTTGCCCCGAGCGCTATTTCCGCCTGACGCCTTACGACTTGGCCGGCTCCCGCGCCCATGCCCGTGAGTTGCAGCGCGCCGGTTTGCTGGATGAGTCCGAGACGTTGCGCACCCTGGAAGCACTGGACCGTATCGGTGAGGACTTCGCCGCTGGGCGCTTGCATCCCACCCTGGATGACGAGGACGTGCACACCTTTATCGAACGTGTATTGACCGAACGCCTCGGCGCCTTGGGCGGCAAGTTGCGCGCCGGGCGCTCGCGTAATGACCAGACGGCCAACGACCTGCGCCTGTTCCTGCGCGACCACGCGCGCACCATCACCACTGAGGTGCTGGGTTTGCAGCAGGCGCTGGTGGCGCAGGCCGAGCAGCATATCGAGAGCATCTGCCCGGGCTTTACCCATTTGCAGCAGGCGCAACCCATCGTGTTTGCTCACCACTTGCTGGCGCATTCGCAGTCGATGCTGCGCGATGTGCAGCGGTTGGTGGATTGGGATGCGCGCACGGCGCTGTCGCCGTTGGGTGCGGCGGCGATGGCTGGGTCGGCGATTGCGCGTCAGCCGGAGCATTCGGCCAAGGAAATGGGCTACACCGGGCCGTGCGAAAACTCCATCGACGCTGTGGCCAGTCGTGACCATGTGGCGGAGTTTCTGTTTGTGGCGGGCATGCTTGGG
Source organism: Pseudomonas sp. PWP3-1b2 (assembly GCF_049896045.1). Taxonomy (NCBI): domain Bacteria; kingdom Pseudomonadati; phylum Pseudomonadota; class Gammaproteobacteria; order Pseudomonadales; family Pseudomonadaceae; genus Pseudomonas; species Pseudomonas sp. PWP3-1b2. The sequence goes on along the minus strand of NZ_JAFCTN010000062.1, from coordinate 14,418 downwards.
GTGAATATTTCACGGCTGTCTGAGGAGTTTTGCCTGTGGTCGTCGCGCCAGTTTCGCTGGGTGGTGCTGGACGATGCCTACGCGACAGGCAGCTCGATCATGCCGCAGAAAAAGAACCCGGACATTGCCGAATTGGCGCGGGGCAAGGCTGGGCGGTTGATTGGCAACCTGACCGGGTTGATGTCGACGCTCAAGTCGTTGCCGCTGTCGTACAACCGCGATTTGAGTGAAGACAAGCACAGCGTGCTGGACAGCGTCGACACCTTGCTGCTGGTGCTGCCAGCCATGGCCGGGATGGTTGCAACCATGAAGGTGCAGGTTGAAGAGCTGCGTCGTCAGGCGCCGATGGGTTTCACCTTGGCCACCGAGGTGGCGGACTGGTTGGCCACGCGGGGTGTGCCGTTTAAAGAGGCGCATGAGATTACCGGCGCGTTGGTGCAGGCCTGTGAGCAGCATGAGATTGAGTTGTGGGAAGCCTCGCCGGCGATGTTGGCAGAGGTGGATGCGCGGTTGTTGCCTGAGGTTCGGGACTGCTTGACCCTGGAGGCGGCGATTGCGGCGCGCAGTGGTTGGGGCGGGACGGCGCCGGAGCGGGTTAAAGAGCAGATTGGGCGGTTGAAGGTGGCGTTGGCAGCTCAGCAACAATGGGCTGAGAGTTATCAGGGGTTCAGAATTTAGGATTTGTGGTGTGGGAGTTGGCGCCATCGCAGGCAAGCCAGCTCCCACATTAGATCAAGTACATCCGCAGTAGCGTTATCAGTTTTTGGAGAGTCACCATGAACCAAACCCCGGCGGAGCGCCTGGAAGCCGAGCGCAAGTTGTCCGAGAACCAGTTCGATATCACGCAGTACGAGCACGTGCCGCGTCGGTATTACGGGCGGATGTTTTTTGCCACGTTGATCGTCATAGCCCTGGCGGCGTTGTTGCGTGCATTTGCCAACGGCCAGATCGAATGGTCCTACATTGGCCAGTTCCTCACGTCTGAGGCCATCTTGTGGGGCCTGGTGAATACCATCGTCATGTCGGTGCTGGCGATGGCGCTGGGCGTGGTAATCGGGGTGATCACGGCGATCATGCGCATGTCGGCCAACCCGATCCTGCGCTATGTGGCCATCACTTACACCTGGCTGTTTCGCGGCACGCCGCTGATTTTGCAGCTGCTGCTGTGGTTCAACCTGGCGCTGATTTTCCCGGTAATCGCGATTCCGGGCGTGTTCAGCATCGACACGGTCGACCTGATGACGCCGTTCGTGGCCGCCCTCCTCGGCTTGAGCATCAACCAGGGCGCATACACCGCCGAGGTGGTGCGCGCAGGTTTGCTGTCGGTCGATACCGGCCAGTACGAAGCGGCCAAGTCCATCGGCATGCCGAGCCTGCAAGCGCTGCGCAGGATCATTCTGCCGCAGGCGATGCGAGTGATCATTCCGCCTGTAGGCAACGAGTTCATCAGCATGGTGAAAATGACCAGCCTGGCCAGCGTGATCCAGTATTCGGAGCTGCTGCACAACGCGCAAAACATCTACTACGCCAACGCCCGGGTTATGGAGCTGCTGATTGTGGCCGGCATCTGGTACCTGGCGGTGGTGACCGTTCTTTCATTTGGTCAAAGCCGCCTTGAGCGTCGTTTTGCCCGCGGCGCCGGCAAGCGTTCGTAAGGTTGGGTTGAGGAGATTTGCCCCATGAGAAGCATCGTCAAGGCCGTCAACCTGAACAAGTACTACGACCAGTATCACGCGCTGCGCGACATCAATATCGAGGTCGAGCAAGGTGAAGTGATGTGCATCATCGGCCCGTCGGGTTCGGGTAAAAGCACGCTGCTGCGCTGCGTTAACCAACTGGAAAAAATCGATAAGGGCGGCCTGTGGGTCGACGGCGAGCTGGTGGGTTACCGGGTGGTCGGCAACAAGCTGCACGAGATGAATGAATCGCAGATTGCCCGCCAGCGTCTGGCCACCGGCATGGTGTTCCAGCGCTTCAATTTGTTCCCGCACATGACCGTGCTGCAGAACATCATCGAAGGCCCGTGTCAGGTGCTCAAGCGTTCGCCCAAGGAAGCCACTGAAGACGCGCTGGAATTGCTCGCGCGGGTGGGTTTGGCCGACAAGCGCAACGCCTACCCGGTGGAATTATCCGGCGGCCAGCAACAGCGTGTGGCGATTGCCCGTGCGTTGGCGATGCGCCCCAAGCTGATGTTATTCGACGAACCCACGTCAGCCCTCGACCCAGAGCTGGTAGGAGAAGTGCTGTCGGTGATGCGCGATTTGGCCACCACCGGCATGACCATGATCGTGGTCACCCACGAATTGGGCTTCGCCCGCGAAGTGTCCAACCGCATGGTGTTTATGGATGCCGGCCAGATTGTGGAAGCCGGCAGCCCTGAAGAAATTCTAATAAGCCCACAAAACCCGCGTACCCAAAGCTTTATTTCTGCCGTTCGCACTTAACTAAAAAACAAACGAGAACGCCCCCATGAAAAAATTGTTTATCCCAACGTTGCTTGCAGGCCTGATGGCCTCCTCGTGTGTATTCGCGGCATTGCCGGCGGCAATCAAGGAAAAGGGTGAGATCAGCGCGGCCATCGTGCCGAACTACCCGCCGATGGATTTCAAGGACACCGCTACCAACCAGCTCACCGGTTTCGACTTCGACTTGGGTAACGCCCTGGCCGAGCGTTTGGGTGTGAAGATCAAATGGCAGGAAACCGGCTTCGAGCAGATGCTCAGCGGCTTGACCACCAAGCGCGTGGATATTGTGCTGTCGGGCATGACCGACACCGCCGAGCGCCAGAAATCGGTGACCTTTATCGACTACTTCACCAGCGGCCCGCAGCTGTACACCCTGGCCAAGCGTGAAGAGATCAAGGAATTGACTGACCTGTGCGGTAAAAAAGTCGGCACCAGCCGCCGTACCACCTGGCCGTCGGAAATTGCCGCATGGAGCAAGGAAAACTGCGAAGCCGCAGGCAAGCCGGCGATCGTGGTGATTGGCACCGAAGGCTCGGCGGATGCGCGCGCGCAGTTGCAGCAGAACCGTCTGGATGCGGCGATGCAGGGCAGCGAGACCATTCCGTATTTGATGTCGCTGGATAAGGGCAAGTACAAGCCGGTCGGCCTGGCAATTTCCAGGCAGTTCACCGGGCTTGGGATTGAGAAGAGCAATACCGAGTTGGTCACTGCGATCAGCGAGGCGTTGCAGGGCATGATTGATGATGGGACGTACGGCAAGATCCTCAAGAAGTGGGATCTGGAGCAAGGTGCTGTAGCCAAAATCTCCATCAACGCCGGCCAGTAACACGTTCTAAATGTGGGAGCTGGCTTGCCTGCGATAGCGGTGTGTCAGCCACCCAATACTGCCTGACTTACCGCTATCGCAGGCAAGCCAGCTCCCACATTTGATCTGTGTTCACCCGTTGATGTGTGTTGTGTCGAGAATATAACAAGGACGCTCGCCCCACCGTGGCCACCTACTCCCTGGTAATCCGCCGCCTGATGATCTGCTCGGTGACCATCGTGGTCAGCCGCGCCATGACCAGCCCCCTGCTCGCCCTGTTGCTGAGCACTCGCCTGGGCCTGAACCAACAGGACATCGGCCTGCTGATGGGCATCGCCGTGTTCATCGCCACGCTGCTCGGCCTCTATGGCGGCTACATCATCGACCGCCTGGAAAAGCGCAAGCTGCTGATCCTGGCCATGCTGTCCAGCTCCATCGGTTTTCTGTTGCTGACCTTTGCCAGTAACCTTTACCTCACCACCCTGACCCTGGTCATCACCGAAGCCGCGTCGGCGCTGTTCCTGATTGGCTCAAAAGCCATCATCAGCGAGAACCTGCCGGTGGGCGAGCGCGCCAAGGTGTTTTCCCTGCGCTACACCCTGACCAACGTCGGCTACGCCACCGGCCCGATGATCGGCGTGGTCATCGCTGGCCACTTCCCGCTGGCGCCGTTCCTGATCGCCAGCGCCATTGCCTTTGGCAGCCTGTTCCTGATGATCGGCATCCCGCCGACTCAACGGGATGACAGCCACAAACCCCTGAGTTTCCTCAGCACCCTGCGCACCTTGCGCAGCGATCGCACACTCATCCTGTTCACCAGCGGCAGCCTGTTGAGCACCATTGTCCACGGGCGCTACACCCTGTATCTGTCGCAGTTTCTGCTGGTGGCCTACACGCCTGCGCAGGCGTTGAAAATTTTGTCTGCGGTGCTGGCGTGCAATGCCATCACCGTGATTTTGATGCAGTACCAGATTGGCCGGTTCCTCAAGCGTGAACAGCTGCGCTACTGGATCGTGCTGGGAACGTTGCTGTTTATTGCCGGGTTGGTGGGTTTCAGCCTGGCCGACAGTTTGGTGAGCTGGTGCGTCGCCATGTTCGTGTTCACGTTGGGCGAGATGATCATTTACCCGTCTGAGTTCCTGTTTATCGACACCATCGCCCCGGACGCGCTACGTGGCAGCTATTACGGCGCGCAAAATCTGGCGGCGTTCGGCGGGGCGCTGAGCCCGGTGATCTGTGGTTACCTGCTGATCAATGCAGCACCGGCCAGTATGTTCTATGCGCTTGGCGCACTGACGGCGGTGGGCGGAAGCTTGTGTTTCTTGAGTGGCCGGCGGGTGGCTGCGAACCCAGCGCCTGCACATTCACACATCTAATGTGGGAGCTGGCTTGCCTGCGATAGCGCTGTAACAGGCGACATATTTGTCGTTTGATACACCGTTATCGCAGGCAAGCCCGCTCCCACATTTTTTGATCTCCGTAACGGCAGATATTTGCGTAATATCCGGTATTCATCTCACGGACCCGAGCCCCATGAAATTCGACACGGCCTACAGCCTGAGTCTCGACGACAAGCTGTCGATCTACGACGTACGAGACCTGAATTTCGACGAAACGGCTTCCTTTGATTCCGACCAGGACAGCTTTCTGTGCCCCAACGATGAATGCCGCGCGGCGTTCGACACGGGCAATACGCTAAGCACCTTTAACGCGAAAAACGTCAATTACCTGCGCACCCCACACTTCAAAAACAAGGCAGGCACGCGGCACATCGACGGCTGCCGTTATGCCAGCACTCATAAGAGTGCAACCGGTGAAAGTGATGACGAGCGCGAGGAAAATTTCCCGTCGGAATTTGTACTGACCCGCCGTCAGTACCCGCGTAAAACGCCGGCGCCTGGCGCTGAGGGCGCTGACCCTCAAGAGCCAACGAAAGCGCCGTCAAACCGCATCTATACGTCCCACAGCACCAGCGACGCCACGCCGGATAAAACCAGCGTGTTTGCCCACCCGGTGGAATGCTATGTGTCCAACATCGACGACAAGGCCAAGCTCAAAAGCATGCCGTTGAAGATCGGCGACCACACAGCCACCTACCTGACGTTTTTCAAAAAGATCGAATACCTGCAAGACAACAAGGGGCTGATCTACTGGGGCAAGATCAAGGAGATCAAGGACTACACCGCCAGCTTTCGCATCGACTTTGAAAAGAAGGTGTGGCTCGACAAGAAGCCCTACTCGGTCAACGTCTACCTGAGCAAAAAGCTCATCGAGAATTACCGCAAGCGCACGGCGTTCCTAGAACAGATCAAGGCGGCGGTCGACAGCGAAAAGGTGTTGTACTGCTTCTTTTATGGGGTCACGCCGGAGCTGAAACAGGTGCCGAGCAAGAAGAATCCGGAGCAGACATTTGGGGTGTTCAGCGCGAATATCGAAAACCTCGATCACCTGATTATTCGCGAGGCACCCGGAGTGGAATAATCGGTGGCTGAAAGGCCAACGAAAAAATCCAGTTGATGAGCGGTACAAACAACTGTACAAAAACACAGTATAGTTTGTCCTCCCCCGTCGAATCCTGGAGAAACCCCATGTCCTCTCTGGCAATGAGCTCTTTCGTAGAACAGCAAATCGTCCTGCATCAATTCACCGCCAAGCACAGCGTGCAGGCCCGCGCGATGCTGGGTTGGAGTCGCGAAGACCTCGCCCGCCAGGCGGGCGTGGCGCTGGAAGCGGTTGAACGCTTTGAAAGCCACGCCGACGTAGACGACGAAATCCGTCTGACCCTGGCGTTCCGGCTGGAGGCTGAAGGGCTGGTGTTCTTCCCGGGGTTTGCGCCGGGCTGGGGCATGAGCGCACGCAGGTTTGACGCCACCCCACCGGAACCCGCTGCACGAGGCATTATTTCGCGGCTGATGGGCTCAACAACGGCAGCAATTGACTCACCAACGCCTCAGCCGAATGGTGCGTAGAGTCCAGCCGGATCACCGGGCAGGCCAGCGGTTTCAACCAGCTTTCATGCCGACGCAAACTACGCAGGCTGTGGTTACCGCCATCGTATCGCGCTGCCCAGGCGAGGAAGGCCACGCTGTTTTCATGGCGGCTACCGCCTTCCAGAACGCGGTCGCCATAACGTTGCACTTCCCGCAGGCGCAGGCGGTGCAGGCGTACTTCCGGGTCCAGCCGCAGAAACACCACGTGGCTGAATTGCGCGATCATCGGGTCGCCCCAGCCGCACACTGAGCCAGACAGCACCCAGCCTTCAAGGCCGGCGCTTTGTTCCTGCAACAGCCGAATGCGCTCATCCTTCGGTCGGGCAACGGAGAAAGGGTCTGGCGTTTGCTGCCAGAAAAAGAAGTCGGAGTCGAAATAGGCAACGTTCAGGCGTTCGGCCAAGGCTTTGCCCAGGGTCGTGGTGCCGGCACCGGCCGCGCCGAGGATATGAATTTTGTAAGCCATGGCGCCCCTCCGTTGCATTGAGTGTAAACCGCAGTGCGGTTCAGCACGGTTTGTCGTTGCTAAGCGCTGATGTGTCGATAGGCACGCAACAAGGCAGGCAACGCATCACGCGACCAACGCGCGCCATAAACCCACAGCTTCGTGCCATCGTCCAACGGCTCACACAGCGAGGGGTAACCGCTTCTGCACGCGCCATGAAATGCAGCGCTCTGGCTGTCAGACACCAAGGCATCAAGACGATGCTCAGTCACCAGTTCATCGATTTCATTGCGGGTATGAAGGTCAAACTGAAGGGTTTCATCTGTGCGTTGTGCGTCCACCGGCACCAATTGCGCGCCCGCTTGGCGCAGGATGTCCAAGGCCCGGCAAAAAGCCGCAGTGAGTTCAACAGGCTCAACATGATGACCGCGCACATACCGCGCGGCGAAGCCAATTCGCCACCCGCAGAGTAATTGGGCGTCGGTGAAGGTGGTGTTATTCAACACCAGCGGGACTTCCACCATCACCGGATCGGTTGGGTCGATACCGCTCAAGGCGATCAGCGATAACGCCGGGTCGCGGCTGGTTCTGATCTGCGGAGCCAGGGCGTTGTATCCGGGGATGGGTGTGGCGCTCTCACGCCGCTCAGTTGCGAAGACGATACTGCGCGGGCTTGCAGACTCGGTAGAAGGGATTTCCAGACCCGTCGTTTCCCCTGCCAATGGCACCGAATGCCCTGGGGGACAGGACATGCCTATATGCCAAAGTTTCCTACACTCGCTGTCCATCAGAACCTGCACCCCGAAAACGTAATTCGCGGGATCATCGCACTCTCGTCTGACGTTTGTCGCAGGGCTGAAACACCCTGAAAACTCCTTTTTTCAAAGTGCCCTTTTCTCAGCCTGCAACCTGTTCTTTTGTGCCTTGGGTTTCCACTTCCAACCACCACGCATGTCCGCGTTCAGGTTGGTTCAAGCTGAACGCCTGCCCCATCGCTGGCGTGGTAATTGACACGTTGCGCTCCCAGGCCAGGGCCATGATCCGGTCAAACGGTTCGTGCCAGGCGTGAAACGCGAGGTCGAAGGTGCCGTTGTGAATCGGCAGCAACCAACGGCCCTTGAGGTCGAGGTGCGCTTGCAGGGTTTGCTCCGGCTGCATGTGCACGTGGGGCCAGTCGACGTTGTAAGCACCTGTTTCCATCAGCGTCAGGTCAAACGGGCCGTACTGTTCGCCAATACGTTTGAAACCGTCGAAATAACCGGTGTCGCCGCTGAAAAAGATCCGCCGCCCCGCGTCGATCATCACCCAGGAACACCACAACGTCTGGTTGCCATCAAACAGGCCGCGCCCGGAAAAGTGTTGGGCCGGGGTGGCGATAAAGCGAATGCCGTCCACCTCGGTGCCTTGCCACCAATCCAGTTGGCGGACTTTGCTGGCATCTACGCCCCATTTGACCAAGGTGTCACCCACGCCCAGGGGCGCGAGGAAATAACGGGTTTTGTCGGCCAACTGGATGACCGCATGACGGTCAAGATGGTCGTAATGGTTGTGGGAAAGAATCACCGCTTCCAGTGGCGGCAGCTCTTCCAGGCTGATCGGCGGCTGGTGAAAACGCTTGGGCCCAGCCCAACTGAACGGCGACGCACGCTCGGCGAACACCGGGTCGGTGACCCAGAACTTACCGCGCATTTTCAGCAATACGGTGGAATGCCCCAGGCGGAACACGCTGTGGTCGGGAGCGGCCACCAGTTGTTCGCGCGTCAGGGGCTGCACCGGAATCTGCCCCACAGGCCGCGTGGTGCGCGGCTTGTTGAAGAGCATGTTCCAGAAAATCCGCAACGTTTTACCAAAGCCGCCGTGTTGCACCGGGGCGCCGTTGCTGAAATGCCCTTGCTCCTGCTCGGCAGGCTTGAGCGCTGCGGGCGCGGGGTCGCGGCGAGTTGAAAGGGTGGCCATTGCAGAGTGACTCCTGGGGTCCGCGCATCAATTACACTGCACAGTGTAGTTTCTACATTGCAACAAAACCCGGAACAAGTAAACTACCGAGTGTAATTTCCTTCTAGAGCCAACCATGACTGCACCTCTGCGCCTCACCGACCGTAAACGCGAAGCCATTGTGGCCGCGGCCATTGCCGAGTTTCGGGCTAACGGGTTCGAGGTCACCAGCATGGACAAAATTGCCGCCACCGCCGGTGTGTCCAAGCGTACGGTGTACAACCACTTCCCCAGCAAGGAAGAGTTGTTTGCAGAAATTCTTAACCAGTTGTGGGCCAGCAGCGTCGCTCAACTCGACGTGAGCTACGCAAGCGACCGCCCCCTGCGCGATCAATTACGCGGGTTGCTGCAGGCCAAGATGCAAATGATGTCGGACGTCAACTTCCTCGACCTCGCCCGTGTAGCGATCGCCGCCACTATCCATTCGCCGGAACGCGCTCAAGACATGGTCAACCGACTGAGCAAGCGCGAAGAAGGTTTCACCCTGTGGGTACGCGCCGCCCAGGAAGATGGCCGATTGTCTTGCGCCAACCCGGCCTTCGCGGCGCATCAAATACAAAGCCTGCTCAAAGCCTTCGCGTTCTGGCCACAGATCACCCTCGGCCAACCCACCCTCGACGCCGCCGCCCAGGCCGATGTTGTTGAATCTGCCATCGACCTGTTTCTCGCCGGTTACGAAATCAGCACGGCCCGCCCGCACTAAAACCTAGCCCTTTCAAGGTCTTTGGAAATTTGTCTGATAGGGCGAACACCCTCCCTGTGGCGAGCGGGCTTGCCCCGCGTTGGGTTGCGAAGCGGCCCCAAACCCAACGGCCGAGGAGTATCTGACTCACCGCATTTTTCCTTTTTAGGGTCGCTTCGCAACGCAACGCGGGGCAAGCCCGCTCGCCACAGGGACAGTGTTCGCAGGTGTCAGCCAGCTATAGCCGGCTTCTGAAGACCTTGAAAGGGCTGGCACTAAAATCCTGTTGCATGCACGACTTCCTGGGCCGTTTTCGCTTATTCGCACGCTGTCGCATCTGTGCCAGGGAGACTGACCGCAACCGGGTTTATATCGGCGACTCTGTCGTCGTCTATTTCCCTTGAGTCGTCCTACGACATCTCGTCTGAATTATCCGACTGGAACACACAGAGATAGCATAATGCCTCCATTGGTCACCTTTTTCACAAATGCCCTTTGGTGGCCCGAACTTCTCGCCTGACACGCGACTCTGAACCCACTGTTCCACTACCTCTGTCAGCATCAGGAAGCTGACAATGAGCAAGTCAACCGTACGGCCAGGTGCCTTACGGGGGCCGGCGCAATCCCATGGATACCCCCAGACGCGTGCTTGCCCGAGCTCACGAATATGCTATTTAACGCCCATAAAAAAACCATCAGTACCCTGCAACACACCAATGCCCAGCAAACCAGCCTGTTGGACGCCATTGAGCGCTCCATGGCGGTCATCGAATTCGACCTGCAAGGCACGGTGTTGCGAGCCAATGACAACTTCCTCAAGACGATGGGCTACCGCGCCGAACAGATTGTCGGCCAGCCCCACCGAATGTTCTGCACACCCGCGTTCGCCCGCAGTGCCGAGTACAACCAGTTGTGGACGCAATTGCGCAATGGCCAGTTCCAGTCCGGCACCTTTGAACGGGTGGCAGGCAACGGCCACTCGGTGTGGCTGGAGGCCAGCTACAACCCGGTGCGCAATGAAGCAGGCCAGGTGATTAAAGTGGTGAAGTACGCCATGGACGTCACCCCGCGCCTGCAGGCCGAAAGCGAGGCCAACGCCAAACTGGGCGCCATCGACCGCGCCATGGCGGTGATCGAGTTCAACCTCGACGGCACGATCATTACGGCCAACCCGAACTTCCTGCAGCGCATGGGCTACAGCCTGGCGCAAATCCAGGGCAAGCATCACCGCCTGTTCTGCAAGCCGGAGCTAGCCGACAGCTCGGCCTATACCGACTTCTGGAAACGCTTGAACCAGGGCGAACTGTTCAACGGCCAGTTCGAGCGCGTGGATAAAAATGGCCAGACGGTGTGGCTCGAAGCCAACTACAACCCTGTGTACGACGCCAGCGGGCGCCTGTGCAAAGTGGTCAAGTTCGCCTCCGACATCACTGCCCGAGTGCAACAACATGCCGCCGACGCCCAAAGCGCCGCCCAGGCGTATCACATCTCGCTCAATACCCGAGACATCGCCGAAAAAGGCGCCGAGGTGATCCAGCAAACCGCCAGCGGCATGCGCGAAATTGCAGCCAACATTGACGGTTCGTCACAGCTGATCGCCAAGCTGGGCGAGCGTTCGCAGCAGATCACCGCCATCGTCAACACCATCCGTGGCATTGCCGACCAGACCAACTTGCTGGCCCTCAACGCCGCCATCGAAGCCGCCCGCGCTGGCGAGCAAGGCCGTGGTTTTGCCGTGGTGGCTGATGAAGTACGCCAATTGGCGGCGCGCACCAGCGGCTCCACGGCGGAAATTTCCAGCATGATCGCGATGATCCAGGAAGAAACCCGCCAGGCCATCGACAGCATGGAAGGCACCCGCGACCGTGCAGCCCTTGGCGTGGATTTGGCGAACCAGGCCGGTACGGTGATTTTGCAGATTCGCGAAGGCACCGGCCAGGCAGTGCACGCGGTCAGTGCATTTGCCAATGAGCGAGGCACCAGCTGACCTGATCTTCATGTGTCCGGCCCTGGGGCTCGGTCTATAGTGCTGACTGTTTTCACGCTAAGGATCCGAGCCCGCCATGACCCCAGACAAGCCAGACGCCGCCCCTGCTGACCACCTGCGTTTCCACCGAGGCCACGCCCACCTGGCGCCGACGTTTGGCAACGACACCTTCGCCCTCAAGGCCGAAGCCTTCGCGCGCTTTTTCGGCACGCCGACCTTCCTTGGCGCGCAAACCGCCATCGTGGTGTTGTGGGTGGTACTGAACATCACCGGCGTCACGCACTTTGACGTCTACCCGTTCATCCTGCTCAACCTGGCGTTCAGTCTGCAATCGGCCTACGCCGCGCCCCTGATCCTGCTGGCCCAGACGCGACAAGCGGCCCGCGATAAAGCGCAGTCAGATGCAGACGCGCAACACCGCGAGGCCCTGGCCATTGCCAATACCGAACGCCAGGCACAGGCCGAACAGACCACCCAACAGTTGCTGGAACTGCTCGAGCAGAACACACGGCTGACGGAAATGACCAAGCAACTGACCGAGCGCATTGAGACCCTGACGTGTGAGATGCATGAGCAATTTGTGCGCAAGGCCTGAGTGCGGTGAATCAAGAACACTCCGATCCAGTGTGGGAGCGGGCTTGCCTGCGATGGCCTCAACTGGTTTTGCCTGATGGACCGAGGTGCCTGCATCGCAGGCAAGCCAGCTCCCACAGAAAAGCAGACCAGTGAAGCTGGTGAACCCATGCTCGGTCGGAACTGTGGGAGCGGGCTTGCTCGCGAAGGCGGTGGGTCAGTTGATGAATTTGGTGGCTGATACACCGCATTCGCGAGCAAGCCCGCTCCCACAGGTGGATCTCCATGTTGCCTGGGGGATCGCAATCTGCTCTAGAAAAAACAGCGCTTTTGATTCAACCACTCAGGTCGGCTACCAAGCCGCCGTGCTTTAGATTTTGATCTGAGGCGCCCCGTTAACCACGATGGCCGCAGCAACGGATATGTACTCCTCTCAAAGCCTCACACACCGCCCCAACTCATCAAACAACGTCACCACCGACCGCAGCGCCCTGCAATCAGGCCGCGTCAGCAACCACAACGCAGTATCCCGCCCCGGCAAAGCAGCCCCCAACGGCTCCAACCCCTCACCCAACAGAAAATCCGGCAACGCCGCCACCCCCAACCCCGCACGCACCAGCTCAGTGACCGACAACATACTGTTGCAGCGATAACTCGGCCGCACCCCCGGCAACTGCTCACGCCGCCAAACAACCGTCGGGTGATCCGGCAAAAAATCATCCGGCGCAATCCACGCCAAGTCAGCCAGCTCACGGCCTGCATGCTGCCGCGCAAACCCCGCGCTGGCGCACACCTGATACCTCACCGTCCCCAAACAACGCCCCACAAGGTGCTCGGGCGGCGTCTTGGTCAAACGCAAAGCAATGTCCGCATCACGACGGCTCAAGTTGGCGAAATCATTGGACGTACTCAACTCCAGCGTCAACGCCGGATAAGCCGGCATAAACTGCGCCAGCGCCGGCAACAGCAACCCTTGCAGCACCGAGTCGGTACAGGTCAGGCGCACCGTGCCGCTGATCACCTCCCCGCCCTGCTCCACCCCCACCCGCGCAGCCTCCAGCGCTTGTTCAGCGCATTCGGCCTGCTGCGCAAGGTTGCTGGCCAGGCCCGTGGGCAGATACCCCGCGCGGCTTTTTTCAAACAGCGTCTGGCCCAGCGCAGCCTCCAACCGCCGCACCGCACGAAACACCGTCGACACGTCCACTCGCAACAACGCCGCCGCCCGCCCCAGCGTGCCACCGCGCACCAGCGCGAGCACCAGCGACAGGTCGGCGTAGTCAATTTGATAGTGCGTGGCTGCATTGAGCATATGGGCAAACGCCAATATTGATTGCGTGAACGCCAATCTATAGTGCCCACCAGGACACCACAAGCCATGGGACGTACACGATGAAAACCACCACCTTGCACCTCGCCCTGATCGGCGATTACAACCCTGACGTGGTTGCTCACCAAGCCATTCCCGTCGCCCTGCAACGGGCGGCCGACAGCCTGGGCGTCCACGTTCACGTGCAATGGCTGGACACGGATTCACTCACCGCCACCACCGCGCTGCAGGCCTTCGACGGCTTTTGGTGCGTACCCGCCAGCCCCTACCGCGACACCGACGGCGCACTGCGGGCGATCCGGTTTGCCCGCGAACAGCGGCGCCCTTTCCTCGGCACCTGCGGCGGTTTTCAACACGCGGTGCTGGAATATGCCCGCAACGTATTAGGCTGGGCTGATGCCGAACACGGCGAACTGGCCCCGCAGGCAAAACGCGCGGTCATCACGCCGCTGACGTGTTCACTGGTGGAGGCCACCGACACCGTGCACCTGGCGCCCTACACCCGCATCGCCGACGCCTACGGCAGCGCCGATATCGAGGAAGGCTACCACTGCCGTTATGGGATCAACCCCGACTTCGCCAGCGCCCTGCTCGACGGCAACCTGATTGCCGCTGGCCATGACTCGGCGGGTGACCTGCGCGCCGTCGAGTTGCTGGACCACCCGTTCTTTGTCGCCACCCTCTTTCAGCCGGAACGCGCAGCGCTCAAGGGCGTCACGCCGCCATTGGCAATTGCGCTGCTCAAGGCGTGCCAGGCGATGTTGGCATGATCGCCACCACGCCCGCGCCGCCGTACTACGCGGTAATTTTCAGTTCACTGCGCACCGAGGGCGACCAAGGCTACGGCCAGGCCGCCACGCGCATGCTCGAACTGGCGCGCGAACAGCCGGGATTTCTCGGGGTGGAGTCAGCGCGGGAGGATGGGCTGGGGATTACCGTGTCCTATTGGGACAGCGAAGCGGCAATTCTGGTCTGGAAACAGCAAGCTGAGCATCGAGCGGTGCGTGAACAAGGGCGTACCACTTGGTATTCGGCGTTTCATACGCGCGTGTGCAAGGTCGAGCGGTCTTACGGCTTCAACGCCGTTTAAAAACGGTGGGAGCTGGCTTGCCTGCGATGGCGGTGTGTCAGTCGAAGCTCAAATGACTG
>NZ_JAFCTN010000061.1:0-25576 GCF_049896045.1 Pseudomonas sp. PWP3-1b2 | reverse complement strand
TAGGTCATCGTCAAGATTAAATTCCAGAACCCCTGTTTGCTAACGCAAACAGGGGTTTTGTTTTGGGCGGTCGGAAAATATCCTCAACGCGCCCTGACAAAATTGCACAGTTATTTCTGAACCAGAACACTAGAATAGGCACCTAACCTTTTTTAGAGTCAGAGCCCTATCTATGCCCGATCCGGTTGATACCCTTGAGGTGTCGGATTTACCCCTGGATGACCTGGTGGCATGCCATGAGTGCGATTTGCTGATGCGCAAACCCGCGCTTGCCCGAGGTGAAAAAGCCCAATGCCCACGCTGCGGTTATGAACTCTATGCTCACCGCCATAATGTCGTGGAGCGCAGTCTCGCCTTGGTTATTGCCGCATTGTTGATGTACATCCCCGCGAACTTTTTACCCATCATGCAGCTCAATCTACTCGGGCAGTCCTCGGAGGACACCGTATGGAGTGGCGTGGTCGGTCTGTTCGACACCGGCATGCAAGGCGTCGCGATCGTCGTATTCCTGTGCAGCATGGGCATTCCCCTGCTCAAGTTGCTCTTTCAATTGGCAGTGCTGCTCAGCATTCGCTGGAAGGTCGGTCGCAGCTATGGGTTGTTGCTCTACCGCATTTACCATCACCTCAAAGACTGGGGGATGTTGGAGGTTTACCTGATGGGCGTGCTCGTCGCGATCGTTAAGCTCGCGGACATGGCGTCCATCACGATTGGCCTGGGCCTGTTCTGTTTTATCAGTTTGCTAATGGTCCAGGTATTGCTGGAGGTGGTCATGTCGCCCCATCAAATCTGGCAGGCGCTGTCTGGGGAGAATGATCATGCGGGCGATTGATGCAGGCATTCTGGTGTGTACCGAGTGCCATGAGCTCAACAAGCAGGAGCCGGATACCGACGAACAACTCTGCACCCGTTGCGGTGCACTGATTCATGCCCGTCGCCCCGACAGTCTCGTGCGCACCTGGGCGCTGCTGGTCACCGCCGCGATTCTGTATATCCCTGCCAATTTGTTGCCAATCATGACCGTCAATTCCCTGGGTCAGGGCGATCCCAGTACGATCATGGCCGGCGTGATCCAGTTGGCGCAGCACGGCATGTACCCCATCGCTGCAGTGGTGTTCATCGCCAGTATCCTGGTGCCAACGTTCAAGCTGGTCGGCATTGGCTTGCTGCTGTTCTCGGTGCAGCGTCACCAACCGCTGTCTGCACAACAACGCATTGTGATGTACCGCTTTATCGAATTCATTGGCCGCTGGTCCATGCTGGATATCTTCGTGATCGCCATCCTGGTGGCGGTCGTAAACTTTGGGCGACTTGCCAGCGTCGAGGCCAATCTCGGCGCGGCAGCATTCGCCAGTGTGGTGATCTTGACGATGCTTGCCGCAGTAACTTTCGATCCCCGACTGATTTGGGATAACACGGAGTCGGACGACGACCATGAGTGATTTGCCTAAAGCTAAAACCCGCCCGGCTTCCAACTGGTCGGCCATTTGGGTGTTGCCCCTGATCGCCCTGGTCATCGGTGGCTGGTTGGGATGGCGCGCCTATTCCCAGCAAGGTCTCGAGATTCAGGTCCGCTTTGAAAGCGGCGAAGGCATACAGGCCAACAAGACTGAAGTGGTCTACAAAGGCATGCCTGTGGGCAAGGTTAAAACCTTGGCCCTGGACGACGAGGGCAATAATCGCGGGGTGATCGCCACCATCGAAATGAACAAGGACGTGGAGCAATACCTCAAGACCAACACGCGGTTCTGGCTGGTAAAACCCAGCGTGACCCTCGCCGGCATCACCGGCCTTGAAACCCTCGTTTCGGGTAACTACATCGCCGCCAGCCCGGGTGACGGTGAGCCCACGCGCAAATTCAAGGCACTCTCCGAAGAACCACCGTTATCCGACGCCAAACCCGGCCTGCACCTGACCCTCAAGGCTGACCGGCTTGGTTCGTTAAACCGTGGCAGCCCGGTGTTTTACAAACAGATCCAGGTTGGCCAGGTCAAAAGCTATCTGCTTTCCGAAGACCAGAGCACCGTCGAGATCAAGGTCTACATCGAACCGACTTACGCGAAGCTGGTGCGCAAACATACGCGTTTCTGGAACGCCAGCGGCATCAGCATCGACGCCAACCTGTCCGGCGTAAAGGTGCGCAGCGAATCGCTGTCCAGTATCGTCGCCGGCGGTATCGCCTTTGCCACGCCGGAGAATCGCAAAGACAGCCCGCCGACTGACCCGAGCCTGCCGTTCCGCTTGTACGAAGACTTCGATGCCGCCGCGGCAGGTCTCAAGGTCAAGGTCAAACTCACCGACTTCGAAGGCCTGCAGGCCGGGCGCACCCCGGTGATGTTCAAAGGTATCCAGGTGGGGAGCCTGAAGACGCTGAAGATCAACCCGGATCTGTCGAGCGCAAACGCCGAACTGACGCTCGACCCATTGGCCGAAGACTACCTGGTGCAAGACACCCAATTCTGGGTGGTCAAGCCGTCGATTTCCCTGGCAGGCATCACCGGTCTTGAGGCGTTGGTCAAAGGCAACTACATCGCTATTCGTCCCGGCGACAAAGGCACCGCGCCGCAGCGTGAATACGTGGCCCGTGCCAAGGCTCCGCCGTTGGACCTACGCTCGCCGGGCCTGCACATGGTGCTGCTCACCGATAACCTCGGCTCCCTCGATGTCGGCAGCCCGATCCTCTACAAGCAGGTCAAAGTCGGCTCGGTGCAGAGCTACCAGTTCTCGCGCAAAAACAAGCAACTGGTGATTGGCGTTCACATCGAGAAGGAGTACGAAAACCTGGTCAATGGCTCGACGCGGTTCTGGAATGCCAGCGGCGTCACCCTGACCGGCGGACTCACCGGCGGCATCCAGGTGAAGAGTGAATCCCTGGCCAGCTTGATGGCCGGCGGTATTGCCTTCGAAACTCCTGAACCGAACGTGCCGCTGAAAAAGCGCATTCCGCGTTTCCGTCTGTTTGCCGATCGCGATGCCGCTAATCAACATGGCACGCTGGTGACCATCAAGGTTGATCGTGCCGATGGTTTGCGCGCCGGTTCTCCGGTTCGATTCAAAGGTCTGGACGTGGGCAAGATCGAGAGCGTCGACCTCAGTGCGGACATGCAATCGGTGATGCTCAAGGCGCGCATCACCCAAGTCGCGGACCGTATCGCGCGCGCTGGCAGCCAGTTCTGGGTGGTCAAGCCCGAGTTGGGCTTGATGAAAACTTCCAACCTGGAAACCCTGGTCACTGGGCAGTACATCGAAGTGCAGCCAGCGACAAAAAATGCCGGTCCACAAAAGAGCTTCGTTGCGCTGGACCAGCCGCCGAAGGCCGACCATCAAGAACAAGGCCTGAGGTTAGTGCTCAGCGCTGCCCGCCGTGGTTCGTTGAAGGAAGGCGTTCCAGTCACCTACCGCGAAGTCACCGTGGGTAAAGTCACCGGCTACGAGCTGGGCCAGACTGCCGATCGCGTGTTGATCCACATCCTGATCGAGCCCAAGTACGCACCGTTGGTGCGCAGTGGCAGCCGCTTCTGGAATACCAGCGGCTTTGGCCTCGACTTCGGCCTGTTCAAAGGCGCGACGGTTCGCACCGAGTCTTTGGAGACATTAGTCGCCGGCG
Source organism: Pseudomonas sp. PWP3-1b2 (assembly GCF_049896045.1). NCBI lineage: Bacteria > Pseudomonadati > Pseudomonadota > Gammaproteobacteria > Pseudomonadales > Pseudomonadaceae > Pseudomonas > Pseudomonas sp. PWP3-1b2. Next base: position 21,969 of record NZ_JAFCTN010000061.1, on the reverse strand, counting down.
GCATCGCTTTCGCCACGCCTGACGGTGAACGAATGGGCAGCGTCGCTCGGCCACAGCAAACTTTCCCGCTGTTCGACAAGTTCGAAGATGAATGGCTCACTTGGGCGCCTAAGATCCCACTCGGCAAATAAACCGAGGTGCGTCCTTCGCGAGCAAGCCCGCTCCCACATTTGATCGCGTTTATCATGTAAAAACGCGGTCTAATGTGGGAGCGGGCTTGCTCGCGAAGAGGCCGGCACAGACAACAAAAAAGGCCCCTGGATTCTCACCCAGGGGCCTTTTTGCATCTCAGCGAAACACGTCAGACCTCATCCAGCTCCGGTTCATCTGCCTGCACATTGACTGTCGCCTTCACCGCATCGTGACGACGAATGTACTTCCAGTCCGCCTCATCAATGTAGATCCCATTAGGCCCGCTACCACCTTCAAGGTCGATCGCCACCTGCGCCGACACCTGCGGTTTCACACTCGCCAGAATCGGCACAAAGCCCAATTGCAAACTGGTTTCCAGCAACGCCGCCTGATTCTTCTCGTCGATGTCCGCCGCCTCATCGAGGTAGTACGGCAAACGCACACGCCCGGCCTGATCGCGGTCCATCAAGTGCAGCAACAAATACATGTTGGTCAGCGCCTTGATGGTCATGGTGGTGCCGTTGGACGCAGCCCCGTCGATGTCGGTATGAATAATCGGCTGGCCGTTGACCTTGGTGATCTCGAACGCCAGTTCGAACAAATCCTTGAGGCCCAGCTGGTTATGGTTGGCCGCCACGAGGCGGGCCAGGTATTCCTTGGCCTCTTCGTTCTTGTTGTCTTGCTCGGCGCTCTGGCTGAGGTCGAACACCGAGAGGGTTTCGCCTTCTTCATACTGACCGGCACTGTGGATAATCTGGTCGATATGCTTGAGGGCTTCCTTGTTCGGCGCCAGCACAATGCGGAAGCTTTGCAGGTTGGACACCTGACGTTTGTTGATCTCGCGGTTGAACAACGCCAGTTGATGCTCAAGGCTGTCGTAGTCGCTGCGGATATTGCGCAGGGTCCGTGCGATATCGGTGACCGCCGCACGGCGCGCCTTGCCGAGGGTCAGCGCCTCATCGGTACGGTGCGCATACGCGTTGATCAGCAGTTGCAGGCGACGCTCCACGTCGTCCTCGCTGTCGAACTTGGCCACGCCCTTGAGGCGCACCTGAGCGTACAGCGCTTCGATCTGGCCATCGGCACGCAGCAAGCCCTGCCAGCTGTCCTGATAGTCATTGAGCAGCGGCAGCAGGTTGTCCATGGAGTCGTCGACCGGGTCCATGAACGGCGTGCCGAACGGCAAGTCTGCCGGCAGTAGCTGACGACGACGCAGCGCGTCATCCAGCGTACGTTGCTTGGCTTCCATATCGGCAATTTGACGGCCGACCAGTTGCAGCTTGGCCGACAGTTGCTGGACACGTTCGGTAAACGCATCGCTGGACCGCTTCAACTCGTCCTGCGCCGCTTCCATCTGCGCCAGGTTTTCCAGCTTCTCGCCTTCTTCGGCGCTCAGGGTTTGCGCGCGGCGGAAATCTTCCAGCGCCTTCTGCGCGTCCAGCACTTGCTGGTACAGCGCTTCGGTCTGGGTCTTGCTCGCAGCGCGGTCCGAGGCTACAGCCTGTTGAGTCTTGAGCTGCTTGAGTTCTTTTTCCAGACGCTCTTTTTGATCGCGCAATGCCGCGCGATCGGCCAGGGCTTGCAGTGCAGGCGGCTCGATGTGCGAGATATCAATAGACAGCCCCGGCACTTCAAAACGCTCGCCCTTGAAGCCGTCGAGGATTTGCTCCAGGGATTTAACCCACAGGCCTTCCTCATCCAGCGTGATGCCATGTGCGCCGAGCGGCAGGCTGAACAACGAACTGTTGAACAGGCGCATCAGACGCTCGACATCCGGTTGCGAGAATTCCTCGCGCAGTTTGGCGTAGCTGTTGTTGTCCGCGTGATCGAGCTGCTGCTTGACCGACTTCAGGCGTTTTTCCAGGTCGCGCAGACGCTCGTCCAAATCCTCGGCGCTGAACTGTCGCGACTGCGCCAGGGCGCCGGCCAATTCATCGTGAGCATCCTTGGCCGCCAGCAGTTGCTGCTCCAGCACTTTGACGTTATCCACCAACGCAAAGCGATGCTTGAGCACCGACAACTCGCCCAGCCAACGCTGGATGCCGCTGATTTCCCGCTCCAGGCGCATCAGCTCCTGGGTGCCACCGCGCTGATCGTTCTGCAGCGCGTCCTGCTCGTTACGGTAATGCTCGGCCTGAATGGTCAGCTCTTCCTTGCGCGCACCGGCGTAGTCCGACCACGTGCCCAGCAACGAATCCAGCAGCGGCGACAGGCGATGCAGCTTGCCGCGCAGGCTGTCACGCTGGCGAACACCGTTGGCCAAGGCTTCAACCAACGGCCCGGCGGCGACCAGCGCGTTGTAGTCCTGCTCCATGCGTCGCACATCGCGGAAGGCTTCTTCGCACGCGGCGATGTAATCGACACTGCCGGAACGCAGGCTGTGTTCGAAGGCATCGAGGAACAATTGCTTGAGCTTGGCGGCGGTGATTTCGCGCATGTGCAGCAGGTTGATGAACAGCGCGCGGAAAGTCTTCAGGCTCTGCTCGCTGGTGGAGCGCAGCGGAATCAGGGTCAGGTCCAGCGGGATCGAGGTATGGCCGCCCACCAGCAAACGACGCAGTTCATCCGGCTTGAGTTCGTAGGCTTTCAGGCCTTCGCGCTCAAGGTTGGTGAACAGCTCTTTCTGACGCAGGCAGGTGTCGTTCTTTTGGTAATGCGCCAGGTCCAGCTTGCCGGCATAGGCAAAGAACTGGTGACCAAAACCGCCGCCCGGGCCGCGACCGACCACGCCGATCACGTGCGGGCCGTGGGGCAGTGACACTTCCACGAGGATGTAGCTGGTGTCGGTGGCGAAGTAGAAGCGCCGCGATTGCTCCAGGGTGTACTTGCCGAAACTCATGTCCGACATGCGCGCCAGAATCGGAAACTGCAAGGCGTTGATCGATGCGGATTTACCCAGGTTATTCGCGCCATACACCGACAGCGGTTCTTCCAGCGGGAACAAACCCAGGCTGTAACCGGCGGTGTTCAATAGGGCGAAGCGGCGGATGCCGTAGCGTTCCTTGCTCATGCATCGGTCTCCTGTTCTTCGGCGATGGCGCGGGCCATGGCGTCTTCTTCGCTTTCTTCTTCGAAGTCACTCAGATCCAGCGGGTCATCGGTTTTCAGCAGTTTTTCATCGCTGTCTTCGTCGATGATCACCGGTGCCGGCAGTGGCAACACGCTGTGCACGCTGGCCGCGAGGTCGCGGTCTTGCTGCACCGACAGGCACACGTCGAGGAAGCGGTGCATCGGCGGCAGGAAGCGATAAATGCCGTTGTCTTCGCTGGCAAAGCCCAATTGGGTCATGCGGCGCATGATTTTTTCTTCGAGCTCTTCCTGGGTCTGTACTTCGGCCTGGATAAACAGGTCGCGGTATTTCTCCAGCAACGATGGCAACTCATCGCGGCCAAGGCTGCCACCATCGAGCACGGCGATTGGGTCGCGGCCCTGGTCGGCCAAATGCTCAACGAGGATGAAGGTGAACAATGCCAGGCGCTGCGCGGTTTTGTTCACCTGCGCGCTGGCAATCGCGGAATCCGGCACGAAGTAATAGAAGCCACGGGTATCGCACACCAGCTCAAAGCCCAGGGCCTTGAACAGCGTGCGGTATTGGTCCTGGAAGTTCGACAGTTGCGCGTACAGCTCCGGGTCGCGGCGGCTGACGTGGTAGCCCTTGAACAGCTCGCGAAAGATCGGCGCCAGCTGGGACAGTTCGGATAGATCAAGATGCATGAGGGATACTCGCGGAATTCTCGGCGGCGTCGCTGCTGGCCGGGAGCAGGGCGAATGAGCGCAGGCTGACCTGATGCTCGTGTGTGTGGTAATCGCGGCGTTCCAGGCGTTCGCGCTTGAAGCGTTTTTCACGCGAGAGCCGCGAGAACCAGTACAGCAATTCGTCGGTGGCGCCGTCCGGCTCCTGCTCCAGCAGCCAGCTCATCAGGTCCGGCATCGGCAGCGCGTCTTCGCAGCGCTCGAGCATTTCCTTGACCGTGCGCGGTGCACGCTGGGCTTCGCCCTTGTGGGATTTGTGCGCCTTGGGGAATCGCGCCGGTTTCGGCTCGAAATTCGCCAGGGCGTACACATAGGCTTCCACCTGGCTCGCGCTGCCGAGGAAGGTGCTTTGCGGACGGGTGAACATCGGCATGGCCGCTTGCGGCACCGCGTCCAAACCCTTACGACGAATAGCCGACAAGGCCAACGCCGCGCCACGGGTTACGGCGTTATGCCGGCGTGCTTCTTCACGCAGCGGCAACAGCAGTTCGCGGGCATGGCGCAAGGTCAACTGGGCGCTGGTCTGCATTTCAAGGATGCGCGCGTGGGTGCGCAGCAGCATGTCGTCGTCAACCAAATGGCCGAGGCGCTGTTGCTCGGTGAGCATGCGCAGCAGCACGTTTTCGACCTTGCGCACGCCTTGTTCGAAGGCGCCATCGGCGTTTACCAACTGGATCATCGGTTCGACGTATTCGTCCCAGGTCGCCAGTACTTCGGCGTATCGCTGGCGCAACGGGATCTGCCGGTCGCTGGTCTTGGCGCGATCGGCCACGGCCGCGAGGGCTTGTTCATCATTGGCGAGTTTTTTCAGCACGTCCCGTACGCGCATATCCAGCAAGCGCAGTTGGCGGGCGAGGTCGTGGCCATCACGGATGTCAAAAGCGTCCTGGATATAACCCGCGAGGCGCTCAAGGTGGCGCAGGTAGGCTTCGATTTCCAGGCACAGGCCAAGCCGGTGCTCCTTGCGAAGATAGGCGAGGAAGTCGTGGATCTGCGCGTTGAGCTCGAAACGGTTCGGGCTCTTGGCGACAGGCACCAGGATATCCAGGCGAATCCACACGTCCAGCAGGCTGGTGATGTCCTGTGGCGTGCTGTCCAGTTGTTGGGCCGCCAGTTGTGCGCGCAATTCGCTCAGGCTCAACGTGCCTTGGTCGAAGTGTTCGCACAGTGGCTCAAGCAGGGCCCAGTGTTCGGCGAGGGCGCGCAAGACGCGCTTGGGTTCGATCATCGGAATGGCCGGCTGGTTGGCGATTAAAAGTCGCGATTGTACTGCATCGGGACTGGGATTTATCCACAGCCGGTCAGTGTGCAGTGGGCGATTGTGACCGAACAGCGGTAGAATCCCCGCTCTTAACTTATCCACAAGTGGCCGAGCTGTGCTTATCGAGTCCCGACGTCGCGCTTACTTGACCGCCATGCAGGTGGTCAACTGGCTGCCCCGCACCGAACTGCCGTTTGCCGCCCCGTCGCGGCCCGAGCTGCTGGAAGCGCTCGAGCCCTATGAGGCCATCATGGTGTCGGGGGAGGAGGCGGCTGCGCCGGTGGCGGTGGTCAAGCCCGCGCCCGAAGTGCGCCCTGTGGTAGAGCGGGCGAAGATCGAAGTGCCGCGCCCGTCGCCTGTCGTCAAAGCGGCAGAGGTTGAAAAGGCTGCTCCGGTGGCCAAGGCCGTCGTGGTGCCGCCGCCGCGCTTCGCCCTGCAACTGTTACGGGCCGGGCGTTGCCTGCTGCTGGTGGAACTGCCCACCGGCGAACGTTTCCAGACCCGCGACCCGGCCTACATGCTGCTCAAAGACATGCTGCGCGCCGCCGGCCTGCCCGACAGCCCGCAAATCATCGGTGATCCGGTTCGCTGGCCGTTGCTGACGCGCGGCACCATGGACCAGGGCCCGGACGCCGCGCGGGATTTTGTGCAAGGTTTTGTGTCGGCACGCCTGGAAGACGAACCCTGTGTATGCCTGTGGCTGATCGGCCTGCCCGCCGTGCGTTTCGCCGGCGAAGCGAATGCCGAAGCCTGGTACCGCGAACTGCAGGTAGAAGGCCTGGGCTCGGTCTGGGCCCTGCCGGGCCTGGAATTATTAATGGAAGAGCCACAGCGTAAGGCTGATGTCTGGCAAGCCATGCGCCGGCTGATGGCGCGCTGGAAAACAACCGATGAGTGAAGCTTTAACTTTCCGCCCGATGACCGAGGCTGACCTCGACGCCGTGCTGAAAATCGAATACGCAGCGTTCAGCCATCCCTGGACCCGTGGGATATTTCTCGACGGGCTGGGCAAGTACCAGATCTGGCTGATGTTTGAAGGCGAGCAGCAAGTGGGGCACGGCGTGGTGCAGATCATCCTTGATGAAGCGCATTTGCTGAACATCACCGTCAAGCCGGAGAACCAGGGCCGTGGCCTTGGGCTGGCGCTGCTGGAGCACTTGATGTCGCGGGCGTATGCCGCCAATGCGCGGGAATGTTTCCTGGAGCTGCGTGACAGCAATACTGGCGCGTTTCGCTTGTACGAGCGATATGGTTTCAACGAAATCGGCCGGCGTCGCGATTATTACCCCGCCGTCGGTGGCCGCGAAGATGCGGTCGTCATGGCCTGCACCTTGGTGGATTAACACACTCCCTTATGTGAAAACCGAAACCTGTGGGAGCCGGGCTTGCCCGCGATGGCGATGGGTAATTCACCAGCGCTATCGCAGGCAAGCCAGCTCCCACAGGGGCCCGGTTTTACTGGGAGTCTCAGCGGTTACCGTCTACAGGATCAAGATCCGCCAGTTCGGCTTCATCCAGCCCATTGCCGCCGCCAATCTCGTCTTCATCGACAATGCTCAAGTCATAATCCGCAGGACCGTCTTCACCTGCCTCCCGAGCATCCCGCGCGCCATCTTCAAGGATCAGCGTTTCCGGGCTCAAATCATCGTCGGTGGGATGGTGATCATCCGTCGACGCACCGGTCAGCCCGGCTTCGCGTACCCGTTGGTCAGGCATCAGGTGCTCGCGCTCGCCAGACGGGATTTCAACGCCAATCTCAGCCGTTTGATCAGGCTCGTCAAAATCCAGCTCGCGCATCGAACCCATGCGGTCTTCGTTATCATCAATCGGTTCGGGCTGTGTAGCGCCAAAAGGGCGTCGTGATTCAGTCATGGCCAATCCTCATACTGTGGGGCTTATAGTGTGTGGACAGGCTGTGCGCCCCAAAAATTCAAGCTAATTTGCGCTGGGCGTGACCTGCAAGCGAGGTTGTCAGTCACAAAACTGCGCATCATTCCTGAGGCTTTCCCTGATGAACGAACTACAAGACCTGCTTGATAACAACGAACGCTGGGCGGACGCGATCAAACAGGAAGATCCCGAATTCTTCGCCAAGCTCGCCCGCCAGCAAACCCCGGAATACCTGTGGATCGGCTGCTCCGACGCCCGTGTACCGGCCAACGAGATCGTCGGTATGCTGCCGGGTGATCTGTTTGTGCACCGCAACGTAGCCAACGTGGTGCTGCACACCGACCTTAATTGCCTGTCGGTGATCCAGTACGCGGTGGACGTGCTCAAGGTCAAACATATCCTGGTCACCGGCCACTATGGCTGTGGCGGCGTGCGCGCTTCGATGCAGGACCGCCAGTTCGGCCTGATCGACGGCTGGTTGCGCACCATCCGCGACCTGTACTACGAAAACCGCGAGGTGTTGGCCCAGTTGCCGACCGAAGAAGAGCAAGTAGACCGCCTCTGCGAGCTGAACGTGATTCAGCAAGTGGCCAACGTCGGCCACACCAGCATTGTGCAAAACGCCTGGCACCGTGGGCAGAACCTGTCGATTCATGGCTGCATCTACGGCATCAAGGATGGCCGCTGGAAGAGCTTGAACACAACCATCAGTGGCTTTGAGCAGTTGCCGCCGCAGTATCGCCTGCGCCCGTTGGGTGAGGCTTAAGGCCCGCTGAGGCAGCCCAGTTGCTGAAAGAACAAGTAGCCTTCCTGGCTCAGTTCTTCCTCTGGGCCCTTGATCCAGCCCCGACAGATCTCACAGCCGCATTGGCAAGCGAACTGTCGGGGCAGGACGTTGCCAGTCTTGGCGAAATCAATGGTCAACCAGGTGTTGGCCGCGATCGGCATGACTGACCAGAGCTGCAGGTAAGCGGTGTCGAAATACAGGTTCGGCTCACAGGAATGGTGCAATTGGCCGCAGAACCAAGGGTCATAAAGCCGAATTCGTGTGGATATCTGGAAGGTATGAGGGCGGCAGTCGTTCAAGGCATAGCCGAATACCCTGGCGATGAGGCTGCGGTTTTCGAAATCGACGCGGGATTTGATACCGACGGTTTCACCGTTTTGGTCGCGCACGACCTTAAACTGGCGCATCGAGGGGTAGCCTGACTCGACGAGCGTGGTTGCGAAGGGGTACAGACTGTCGTTTTCACTGTCAGCGCTGGTAGCCGTATCCATGGCTTGAGTTTTCATAACTCTCCCTGGTTGGGCTGCATCGACCTGCGTATGGGGAGTGACTGCGAGTCTTGCAGCGGGTGGGCCCGATTCAAGACTCGCTGAAGAGACCGCCGATATCTACTGTCAACATTGACAGTAGCTATCGGCTTTTTTTTGTGCGACTCAAAGTGCTGGCGCGGTGATTGCGGGCGCTGGCGCGGCATCCTTCAGCTGTTTCAATTGAGTTTTTATAACCGGCGTGGCGCATTTGGCATTGGCTTGTTCCGGCGTCAGGTGGCGCACCGAGGTATAGAACAACTCACAGGTCTGTTCCTTGCGTGTGACTTGCCAGGTGTTCATGCAGGCCTTGAGCAGCACATTCGGGTCGCTGGCCGGTTTTTGCCCCATTCCGCCTTGCCAGCAGGCCGCACTCAAATCCTGGCCCATCACTTTCAAGCCTGCTTCGTCGGCCTTCTGCTCGTTACCGTCATAGTTCGCCGGGTCCGCCGCGTACCAGATGTAACTCGGGTGATTGGCGCCCAGCACCGACACGCTTCTGCCCGCCGCCGGGCTGATTTGCGCCAGGCTCAGTACGTTTACCGTCTGGCCGTACTGCTGTTTGATCCAATTGCGCACCGGTGCGCCGAACGCCACCATCGGCAATGAAGCGTTGGCCTGCAGGCTAAGCTCCTTGACCATGCGCGTCTGGTAGTCGGTGAAGTAGCTGTAGACGGTTTCCAGATCCTTGCCCGCATTGGACGGCGCAGCAATCGGCGCGATATCGATGATGGTCTGGTAAGCCGGTGTTTCGGTGGCCGGGATGCCATTGTCGGTGAGCAAGGTTGCCCAGCGATCGGTGGTGGCCGATTCCAGATAGTCCTGGGCCTGGGTCAACGAATAATCCGGCGGAAAGTGCAGCAGCTCGATGCTTTTACGGTTTTCCAGGGCCATGCCCAGCGGCAGGAACAGGTACCAGTTGTAGGCCCATTTGCCGTCGCTGTTGAGCTTGCTGGCACCTTGATACGCCAGGTCTGCGGTATTGAGCAGCGCAGTCAAGGGCTGGCCGTAGCTGTCGGGCACTCCGGTAAACGTTGCCGACACCTGCCCGTCATGGGTTTTCACGCTGACTTTGGCGCGGCTGTAACCGTCACGCTGCAGGCTTTGGGTCAAGTAATGCTCGGCGGTTTGCTCCAGCGTCCACGGCCGAAAGCAGATCACATTGCAATTATTGGGAAACGCGAACAACTGCGTGACGCGTTGCGTGCTGCCCAGTGGCACTTCGATGTCGGCCTGTACGACCGCACTGGCCAGCAGTGCGGCCACTGTAAAAAATAACCTGGTCGGTTTGAACATACTTGGTTCCTTGTCAGCGAAAGCCCGTCTGCGCGGGATGAAAGCCCACTTGCACACAGTAGCGGTTGACCAGGGAAACCGCGTGCTAAATCGCTGAGCGTGTCGTTATTGGATAAGAAACCCTACAGATTGAACTGCAAAGCGTTGCTCAGATCACCCATCGGCTGCTGGCCTCGAGCGCGCATCGCGTCATCGCGCTGCTTGAGGCCGTCCAGTGTCTCCAGCTGGAACACCCGGGTAATTAACCGCAGGATCGACGCGGTGTCGTAAACCGTGTGGTCCACCGTGCCTTTGCGCGCAAACGGCGACACGACGAGCGCCGGAACCCGCGTGCCCGGGCCCCAACGGTCACCTTTAGGCGGTGCGACGTGGTCCCACCAGCCGCCGTTTTCATCCACCGTCACCACCACCACCATGTTTTTCCACTGCGGGCTTTCCTGCAGCACTTTCAACGCGCGAGCGATATGGCGATCGCCCGAGGCGATGTCGGCGTAACCGGCGTGCATATTCAGGTTGCCTTGGGGCTTGTAGAAACTCACCGCGGGCAGCTTGCCGGCCTGGGCGTCGGCGAAGAATTTGTTGGTGCTCGACTCATCGCCCAAACCGCCATCGCGCAAGCGCTTGTCACGTTCGGCGCGGTTTTCCGGCCCCTGTTTCTTGAAGTAGTTGAACGGCTGATGGTGGTACTGGAAGTTCGGGATCTTGGGAATGCCACCCGAATCCTTGAATTGGTCCAGCGTCGCTTGCCATGCCCCGGCGTACCAGGCCCAGTCGATATTCTTTTTCGACAGTTTGTCGCCAATGTGTTCGTGGGTTTGTGGCACCAGCACGTTGGGCAGATCAGGTTTGGAGTAATCCGGGTTTTCCGGGTCACGAATCCAGGTCGGCCAATAGGGCGGGGCCAGGGTATTTACGCCGTAGCCGTCCGGAGTCAGGGCGCTCGGGCCGAATTGCGGCGGGCCGGTCATCGCGCTCGCCGGGGATTTATCCAGCGGCTTGAGACGCGGGTCGGTCGGGTCATCACTTTGCAGTGTGGCGATCTGGGCCTTGGCGACGGACTGCGCGGCATTCGGGTAAAACGGCGCGGTGGCGCTGATCAAGTACTGGTGATTAAGGAAGGAGCCACCAAAGGCACCCTGGAAAAAGTTGTCGCACAGCACAAACTCCTTGGCCACATCCCACAAGCGCAGGGCATAACGGCTTTGGGCGTAATGGCCCATCACCAAACCGCCGGAATCGGCCCAGGCCACAAAGTTGTCGTTCTTGCCGCCATTGATCTGCATCTGGTTTTGATAGAACACGTGCCACAAATCGCGGGTGACCAGGCTCAACGGCAGGTCTTCGGCGTTCGGGCCCTTGAGGGCGAACGGTGCGTTGGGCAGGTTTTCCTGAAATTGCACTTCGCTGGGGTAAGTCACCCCGTCCACACTTTGCGGGCCGACTTGCAGCACGCCGCCCCAGACCGGCGGCAACGTGGTCAGCAGGCTGCCATCGCGGTCGCGTTGCTGAGTGTCGGTCGCCGACAGCGCTGACAGGGGTTTTTCCACGCCGGGGAAGTCCGCAAACAGGTTGTTGAAGCTGCGATTCTCGGCGTAGATCACCACCACGGTTTTCACCTGCTCGCGCAGTGCCTTATCGAGCTCTTGTGGTGTGAGCGGCCGCACCACCGGTTTGCCCGGCGCTTCGCTGGTATTGCCGCAGGCACTCAAGGTCGCGCCGACCCCCAACACCGCCGCGCCCCCCAGAAACCGACGGCGGCTGGTGTCTACCGGTGGTGGGCTGACGGAATCGGCGGAAGGGCGGTCTTCGTGCTCGTCGCTCATGGCTGGGAGTTCCTGCGAGGTGGTTGTTTCAAGATATTTCCGCAGGACGGTAGCAATGGAATGTGACGGAACGAAGACAGTGCAGCTGGCACCGAAGATCAAAGTGGGAGCCGGGCTTGCCCGCGATGGCGGTGGATCAATCAACTTCTTTTGTCGATGAGGCTCCGCGATCGCAGGCAAACCAGCTCCCGCACCGATCGTGTTACGGCATCACCGGCGGCAAATACTTCAACGTCGTCCCCAGCGCCCACAGCAGAAACAGCACCAGCGGCGTGTGCACCAGCAGTTGCACAAACGAAAAGCCAATCAAGTCCCGCGCCTTCAACCCCAACACCCCCAGCAATGGCAGCATGTAGAACGGGTTGATCAGGTTCGGCAGCGCCTCGGCCGCGTTATAGATCTGCACCGCCCAGCCCAGGTGATATTGCAGGTCATTGGCGACTTGCATCACGTAAGGCGCTTCGATGATCCACTTGCCGCCGCCCGAGGGGATAAAGAAGCCGAGTACCGCCGAATACACGCCCATCAACAAGGCATAGGTGTCGTGGGAGGCGATGGAGGTGAAGAATAGCGAGATATGGTGCGCCAGGGTCTGGCCGTCACCGCCTTTGACCACGGTCATCAGCGCGGCGATCGAGCCATACAGCGGGAACTGGATCAGCACGCCGGTGGTGGTCGGCACCGCGCGGGCCACCGCATCCAGGAAGCTGCGCGGGCGCCAGTGCAGCAGGGCGCCGACCATGATGAACAGGAAGTTGTAGGTGTTGAGCCCCGAGATGGCGCTGATCGCGGGCTTGGTCGAGAACTCATGAAACAGCCAGCCGGCCGCCAGCAATGCCAGCAAAATGGTCAACAACGGGCTGTGTTCCAGCCATTCGCCTGGGCGGGTCGGCGCTTGTATTTTGGGCAGGTTGAACGCCGGGTCGACGCCGCAAGCCTTGGCATCACGTGCGCTGTTCGGGCCAGGCGCGGTGGCGTAAGCGATGATCAGCGACACCACAATCAGCGCCAGCAACAGCACGCCGGATTGCCACAGGAAGATGGTCTGGGTGAACGGGATCATCCCGGTGATCGACAGGATCGACGGCGGCAAGCTCGCCGGGTTGGCCTGCAACTGCGCAGCCGACGACGACAGCCCCAGCGCCCACACCGCGCCAAGCCCCAGATAGGCCGCAGCACCGGCGGCGCGGTAATCCATGCGCAAATCCGTGCGACGGGCCAGCGCACGCACCAGCAAACCGCCGAACACCAGGGACAAGCCCCAGTTCAGCAACGATGCGACCATGGAAATCAATGCGACCCACGCCACCGCCGAGCGGCCGTTTTTCGGGATTCGCGCCAAGCGGTCGATCAGTTTTACCGCAGGCGGCGAGCTGGCGACCACGTAGCCGCCGATCACCACAAAAGCCATCTGCATGGTGAACGGAATCAGGCTCCAGAACCCGTCGCCAAAGGCTTTGGCCGCTTCGGTGGGCGCGGCGCCCATGCCCAGGGTCGCCACAGCGACGATGATCACCGCGAGGGCGGCGAATACCCAGGAGTCAGGAAACCAACGTTCGGCAAAGTTGGAACAACGCAGGGCAAATCGGGCATAGCGGCTTTCTTCGATAGCATCGGCCACAGGTTCTACCTCTTGTATTTATTAGGGTGTTGGCAGTTTTTCGGCATGTTCCGCTACGGCCATTGATATGGGAATGCAGTTATCTTCATCGATCAATGAGGAAAACAAATATATCGGCTTTGATTGCCATCATCTGGCTCACCTCATAACCTGCACGCCATTTTGTTTGTCTGCCGAGCCTTCACATGACTGCCACCTCTTCCCCACAGGCGCAGCGTTTTTCCCGCTCCGACTACAAAACCCTGGGCCTGGCCGCCCTCGGTGGTGCTCTGGAAATCTACGACTTCATCATCTTTGTGTTTTTCGCGCTGACGCTCAGCCAGTTGTTTTTCCCGCCGGAAATGCCCGAGTGGCTGCGCCTGCTGCAAAGCTTCGGCATCTTCGTCACCGGCTACCTGGCGCGCCCGTTGGGCGGCATCCTGATGGCACATTTCGCCGATCACCTGGGGCGCAAGCGCGTGTTCAGCCTGAGCATCCTGATGATGGCCTTGCCCTGCCTGCTGATCGGGATCATGCCGACTTACGCGCACATCGGTTACTTCGCCCCGCTGATCCTGCTGGCGCTGCGCGTGCTGCAAGGCGCGGCGGTCGGCGGTGAAGTGCCGAGCGCCTGGACCTTCGTCGCCGAGCACGCGCCGAGAAATCATCGCGGTTACGCCCTGGGCTTCCTGCAAGCCGGCCTCACATTCGGCTACCTGCTCGGCGCGCTGACCGCGACCTTGCTGGCGCAAGTCTTCAGCCCCGCCGAAATCCTCGACTACGCCTGGCGCTTGCCCTTCCTGCTCGGCGGCGTATTCGGCGTGATCGGCGTATGGCTGCGGCGCTGGCTCAGCGAAACCCCGGTATTCCTCGAAATGCAGGCCCGCCGCCAAGCCGCCGCAGAAATGCCACTGCGCACCGTGCTGCGCGACCACCGCGCCGTGCTGCTGCCAGCGATGATCCTCACCTGCGTGCTCACCTCCGCCGTCGTCGTGCTCGTCGTCATCACCCCGACCATGATGCAAAAAACCTTCGGCATGAGCCCCAGCCACACATTCGCCTTGAGCGCCTTGGGCATCGTCTTCCTGAATATCGGCTGCGTCCTCGCTGGCCTGCTGGTGGACCGCATCGGCGCCTGGCGCGCGGTGCTGGTCTACAGTTTGCTGCTGCCGGTGGGCATTGCGGTGTTGTATGCGAGCCTGATCAACGGCGGCGTCTGGCTGGGCGCGGCATATGCCGTGGCGGGCTTGAGTTGCGGGGTGGTCGGTGCGGTGCCATCGGTGATGGTCGGCCTGTTCCCGGCGCAGGTGCGGGTGTCGGGCATTTCCTTCACCTACAACATTGCCTACGCGCTGTGGGCGAGTACCACGCCGTTGCTGTTGATTGCATTGATGCCGACCAGCCCGTGGATTTGCGTGGGCTATTGCGTGGTGATGGGTGCGGTGGGGGTGGCGAGTGTGGCGCTGTTCAGCAAGCGCCACACCTTGGCCGCCTGAGTCTTAAGTCAAAAAGTGCCAGAGCAACAGCGTGCCGACCAGCCCGACCACGGAGACGATGGTCTGCAACACCGACCACACCCAAATCGTCTGTTTCAGTTGCAAGCCAAAGTACTCACGCACCATCCAGAAGCCGGCGTCGTTGACGTGGCAGAAGAACACCGAGCCTGCGCCAATCGCCAGCGCGATCAGTGAACTTTGCGTCGCCGCCAGCCCCGCCATCATCGGCGCGAGAATGCCCGCCGTGGTGGTCGTGGCGACGGTTGCCGAGCCAGTGGCCTGGCGCAGGGCCACGGCGATCAGCCAGGCCAGCAGCAGGTACGGCATGTGCGCGCCTTCGGCCACCTTGCTGATGGTCTGGCTCACGCCGGCGTCCAGCAAGGTTTGCTTGAGGCCGCCGCCGGCGCCGATGGTCAGCAGCAGCACGGCGATCGGCGCGAGGGCTTTACGCAGGGTGTTGCCGACTTCCGCACGCGGCATGCCGGCGGCCCAGCCCAGGCAGATCACGGCGGCGATCACGGCCAGGCCGAGGGCGATCAGCGGTTCACCAAGGAACTTCAACGTCAGTGCCAACGGGTTTTCCGGCGACATGGCGACCTTGGCCAGGGTGCTGCCCAGCATCAGAATTACCGGCAACAAAATAATCAGCAACGACACGCCGAAGCTCGGCTGGCGCGGCGCCTTGGGCGGTGCACTGAACAGTGCGCCGATGTCGGCCGGTTCATCCACGTGCAAGCGCTTGGACAGCCAGTTGCCGTAGATCGGGCCGGCCAGAATCACCGCCGGCACCGCCAGGCAGAAACCCAGCAACATGGTCAGGCCGAGGTCGGCGTGCAATGCGCTGACTGCAATCAGCGGCCCTGGATGCGGCGGCATCAGGGCGTGCAGGGTGGTCATGCCCGCCAGCGCCGGGATGGCGATTTTCAGCAGTGGCTGGTTCGAACGTTTGGCCATGACGAAGATGATCGGCACCATCATCACCAGGCCGACTTCGAAGAACAGCGGTAAACCAATCACCATTGCCACCAGCGCCATCACCCACGGCAATGACTTGCCCTTGCCTAACCCGAGCAGGGTGGTGGCAATGCGGTCAGCCGCGCCGGATTCAGCCATCAGTGCGCCAAGCATCGCGCCCAGCGCAATGATAATCCCGGCTTCGCCGAGGATCGCCCCGGCGCCTTTGCTGAAGGCCTTGGCGACCTCTTCCGGTGGCAGGCCTGCGCCCACGCCGGCGATAAACGTACCGATCAGAATCGACAGGAACGGCGGTAACCTGGTGGCGCTGATCAGCACGATGATGCTGACGATGGCCAGCAATACACAAAACATGAGGCGGGTGTCGTGAACCATCCACGCGGCAGTCGATAACTCCAAAACGGGACTCCTTATCGAACAGGTTGGCTAATATGTTTCTTTTTGTTTCCTGCTCGAAAAGCA
This sequence comes from Pseudomonas sp. PWP3-1b2, assembly GCF_049896045.1. Lineage (NCBI taxonomy): Bacteria > Pseudomonadati > Pseudomonadota > Gammaproteobacteria > Pseudomonadales > Pseudomonadaceae > Pseudomonas > Pseudomonas sp. PWP3-1b2. Next base: position 5,967 of record NZ_JAFCTN010000061.1, on the reverse strand, counting down.
TACCTGATAGAACCGCCCCAGCGTGCTCATGTGCGATTTTGGTGCGATCAAATTATCCCCGCGTTGGCGGGCAGATAGACGTTTGCAAGCGGTGCCCGGTTATTTGGCCTACAGCTCCATGATCAGCGGACTACTCACCACGAGGACATTTCATGAGCGCAGGACAAAGCCACGCCATCCCTCAGGTTGAAGGCAAGGTTTTTTCAGCACGATGACCTTGATGAGGTGCATGCCTGACGGATTTGTAATCTTCCCTCCACCGCCCCGATAAGTACTGAAAGCTACATTGCCCCCGCTGGGAAACCTCAGCGACTTCAAGGGCGTGGAACTCTCGTTATGGCACTTTCCGTTAGAACACTGTTGGGGGCGATGGCCGTGTGGGCGATCGCAAGCGTCGCCCAGGCGCAAACCCTCACCCTCGACTCAGCCCTGCAAACCGCCTTCGCCAACAACCCGGACCTGGCGGCCGCGCAGTGGGAAATCGAGATTGCTGGAGGCGCTCGTCAGCAGGCAGGGTTGATCCCCAACCCTGTGGCATCCTGGGATGCCGAAGACACGCGCCGCAACTCGCGCACCACGTCCATCAAACTCAGCCAGACCCTCGAACTGGGCGGCAAACGTGGCGCGCGAATTGATGTGGCCGAGCGTGCCCAGGATGCCGCCGCACTGACGTTGGAGCAGCGCCGAAACGGCCTGCGTGCAGACGTGATCGACGGCTACTACGGCGCCCTTCGTGCCCAGGAACGGCTTGAACTGGCGCAACGCTCCCTGGCCTTGGCCGAGCGCGGGCTGGTGGTCGCGAAGGGGCGCGTCACCGCCGGTAAATCCTCGCCGGTGGAAGCGACCCGCGCGCAGGTGCAGCTGTCGCAGATCCGCCTGGAACTGAACCGCGCGCAGATCGACCTCACTGACGCTTATCGCCAGCTGGCGGCCAGCACAGGCCGCGCGACCCTGGACTTTCAAACCGTGGCCACGCAAAGCACAACGACGCCTCCCTTGCCGCCGACGGCGCAGTTGCTGGCGCGCCTTGAGCAAACCCCCGAGCTGCGCCTGGCTGAGCTGAAAATACTGCAGAGTGAAGCAGGCGTCGGCCTGGAAAAAGCCCAACGCATTCCCGATCTCGACGTGTCCGTCGGCAGCCAATACGACGCAGGCGTGCGTGAGCGGGTGAACCTGGTGGGTGTGTCGATGCCAATCCCGTTGTTCAACCGCAATCAGGGCAATGTGCTCGCCGCCAGCCGCCGCGCTGACCAGTCCCGCGACCTGCGCAACGCCACCGAATTGCGCCTGCGCACCGAGATTCGCCAGGCCATGGACCTGTGGCAAACCGCGAATACCGAAGTGCTCGCCTTCAATCAGCACATCCTGCCCGCCGCCCAGCGTGCGGTAGACAGCGCCACCCGAGGCTTCGAACTGGGCAAGTTCAACTTCATCGACGTACTCGACGCCCAGCGCACCTTGATCGCGGCACGCACCCAATACCTCGCCTCGACCGCCCAGGCCACCGACGCCTGGGTGCGCATCGAACGGATTTACGGCGACCTCGCCCGCTTTTGATTTTTCCAGGAGTCTTCTATGAACCATAAACATGGCGTGGCGCTTGCCATCGCCCTGGGCCTGATGCTGTCAGGCGTTGTAAAGGCTGACGAGGAAGAGGGCGCACTCGAGCTCACCGAACAGCAAATCCAGGCGGCCGGCATTGAACTCGCCCAGGCCCAACCGCGCGCGATCAGTACGCTGCTGACGCTGCCCGGTGAAGTGCGCTTCGACGAAGACCGCACCTCGCACATCGTCCCGCGTGCGGCAGGCGTGGTGGAGTCGGTGAAGGTCAACCTCGGCCAGGCGGTGAAAAAGGGTGACCTGCTGGCGATCATCTCCAGCCAGCAAATCTCCGACCAGCGCAGCGAACTCGCCGCCAGCGCACGCCGGGTGGAACTGGCGCGCACCACGTTCCAGCGCGAGCGCCAATTATGGAAAGACGAGATCTCCGCCGAACAGGATTACCTGCTGGCGCGCCAGACCTTGCAGGAAGCTGAAATCGCCCTGAACAACGCTCGCCAAAAGATGACGGCCCTCAGTGGCAGCGCGGTAGCGGCGGGTGGCAATCGCTATGAGTTGCGCGCGCCGTTCGCCGGCATCGTGGTGGAAAAGCACCTCGGCGTCGGCGAAGTGGTCAGCGAAACCAGCAACGCTTTTACCCTCTCGGACCTGTCCCAGGTGTGGGTCACCTTCGGCGTATTTCCCAAGGACCTGAACACGGTTCGCGTCGGCAAACCGGTGAAAGTCAGCTCCACGGAAATGGGCACCGAAGTCCTCGGCACAGTGGCTTACGTCGGCAATTTGCTTGGCGAGCAAACCCGTACCGCCACCGTGCGCGTGACCGTGCCCAACCCCGACGACGCCTGGCGCCCGGGGCTGTTTGTGACGGTACAAGTGGCCACCGATACCTACCAGGCCAAGGTCACCGTCCCGCAAACCGCGATCCAGACGGTCGAGGACAAACCTTCGGTATTCGTGCGCACGCCGGACGGGTTTATCACCCGCCACCTTGAACTGGGTGTGAGTGAAAACGGCTACGTCGAAGTGCGCAAAGGGCTCGACGCCGGCGCACAGGTGGCCACCGTCGGCAGCTTCATCCTCAAGTCCGAACTGGGCAAAGGCTCGGCCGAACACGCCCATTGATCCTGCGAGTGACTTCCCATGTTTGAGCGCCTTATCCAATTTGCCATCGAGCAGCGCATTATCGTGCTGCTGGCGGTGCTGTTGATGGCCGGTGTCGGCATCGCCAGTTACCAGAAACTGCCTATCGACGCGGTGCCCGACATTACCAATGTGCAGGTCCAAATCAACTCCGCGGCGCCTGGGTTTTCGCCGCTTGAGACCGAGCAGCGCATTACCTTTGCGATTGAAACCGCCATGGCCGGGCTGCCGGGTTTGCAGCAGACGCGTTCGTTGTCGCGCTCCGGTTTGTCCCAGGTCACGGTAATTTTCAAGGACGGCACCGACCTGTTTTTCGCCCGCCAATTGGTCAACGAGCGTCTGCAAAACGCTCGCGAGCAATTGCCCGTGGGCATCGAGACGGCGATGGGGCCGATCTCCACCGGGCTTGGGGAGATTTTCTTGTGGACCGTGGAGGCCGAGGACGGCGCGCTAAAGGAAGACGGTACGCCTTATACGCCGACGGATTTGCGTGTGATCCAGGACTGGATCATCAAGCCGCAATTGCGCAACGTGCCGGGCGTGGCCGAGATCAACACCATTGGTGGTTTCGCCAAGGAATACCAGATTGCGCCAGACCCCAAACGGCTGGCGGCTTACAAACTGACGCTGGGTGATTTGGTCACGGCGTTGGAGCGCAACAACGCCAACGTCGGCGCCGGTTACATCGAGCGCAGCGGCGAGCAACTGTTGATCCGTGCGCCGGGGCAAGTGGCGTCCATTGATGACATCGCCAACATTGTTATCACCAGCTCGGACGGTACGCCGATTCGGGTGCGCAACGTCGCGCAAGTCGAAATCGGCCGCGAGTTGCGCACGGGCGCCGCCACCGAAAATGGCCGTGAAGTGGTGCTGGGCACGGTGTTCATGTTGATCGGCGAAAACAGCCGCACCGTGTCCCTGGCGGTGGCAAAAAAGCTTGAAGAGATCAACCGTTCGCTGCCTGACGGCGTGGTCGCCGTCACGGTGTACGACCGCACCAACCTTGTCGAAAAAGCCATCGCCACCGTGAAGAAAAACCTCTTCGAAGGTGCACTGCTGGTGGTCGCGGTGCTGTTTCTTTTTCTCGGCAATATCCGCGCCGCGCTGATCACCGCGATGGTGATTCCGTTGGCAATGTTGTTCACCTTTACCGGCATGTTTACCAACAAGGTCAGCGCCAACCTGATGAGCCTGGGGGCGCTGGACTTCGGCATTATCGTTGACGGCGCGGTGGTGATCGTCGAGAACGCCATCCGCCGGCTGGCCCATGCGCAGCAACGTCACGGGCGGCTGTTGACCCGCAGCGAGCGCCTGCATGAGGTGTTCGCTGCCGCCAAGGAAGCACGGCGCGCGCTGATCTTCGGGCAGTTGATCATCATGGTCGTGTACCTGCCGATCTTCGCCCTCACGGGCGTCGCCGGGAAGATGTTCCACCCGATGGCCTTCACGGTGGTGATCGCCTTGCTCGGCGCGATGATTCTGTCGGTGACCTTTGTGCCGGCGGCGATTGCGCTGTTTGTGACCGGCAAGGTCAAGGAAAAAGAAAACCTGGTGATGCGCACCGCCCGTCGCGCCTATGCGCCGGTTTTGGATTGGGTGATGACGCGTCGCCCGCTGGTGTTTGGTTTGGCCGTGCTGACCATTGTTGCTTCGGGGTTGGTCGCCAGCCGCATGGGCAGCGAATTTATCCCCAGCCTGAGTGAGGGCGATTTTGCCCTGCAGGCCCTGCGCGTGCCGGGTACCAGCCTCACGCAGTCGGTGCAGATGCAGCAACAGTTGGAAAAAACCTTAATGGCCCAGGTACCGGAAATCGAGCGAGTGTTCGCGCGTACGGGTACCGCGGAAATTGCTTCTGACCCGATGCCGCCGAACATTTCCGACAGCTACGTGATGCTCAAGCCGAAGGACCAATGGCCGGACCCGAAAAAATCCCGCGAGGCACTGATCGCCGATATCCAGCGCGCCAGTGCGATTGTGCCGGGCAGTGCGTATGAACTGTCGCAACCGATCCAGTTGCGTTTCAATGAACTGATTTCCGGGGTGCGCAGTGATGTGGCGGTGAAGGTGTTCGGCGATGACATGGCGGTGTTGAACAAGACTGCCGGGGAAATTGCCGAGACCTTGCAAGCGCTTGATGGCGCTTCGGAAGTGAAGGTGGAACAGACCTCCGGCCTGCCGGTGCTGACCATCAATATCGACCGCGACAAGGCGGCGCGCTTTGGCCTGAATGTGGGCGATGTGCAGGACACCATAGCCGTCGCGGTGGGTGGGCGTCAGGCCGGTACGTTGTACGAAGGCGACCGGCGTTTCGACATGGTCGTGCGTTTGTCCGACGCGTTGCGCACGGATATCGACGGGCTGTCGCGGCTGTTGATTCCGGTGCCGGCGCTGGCGGGCAACGCGTCCGGGCAGTTGGGTTTTATCGCCTTGTCCCAGGTTGCCAGCCTGGATTTGGTTCTTGGCCCGAACCAGATCAGCCGTGAAAATGGCAAGCGTCTGGTGATCGTCAGCGCCAACGTGCGCGGGCGCGATATTGGTTCGTTTGTCGAAGAGGCCGAAGCGGCCATCACGGCTCAGGTGAAAGTGCCTGCGGGCTACTGGACCACCTGGGGCGGGCAGTTCGAACAGCTGAAGGAAGCCTCCGAGCGCCTGCGCATCGTGGTGCCGGTGGCGTTGCTGCTGGTGTTCGGGTTGCTGTTTATGATGTTCAACAACCTCAAGGACGGCTTGCTGGTGTTTACCGGGATTCCGTTCGCGCTGACCGGCGGGATCATGGCGCTGTGGCTGCGGGATATTCCGCTGTCGATCTCGGCGGGCGTGGGCTTTATTGCGCTGTCCGGCGTGGCAGTGCTGAACGGCCTGGTGATGATTGCCTTCATCCGCAATCTGCGCGAGGAAGGGCGCTCGCTGTCGGTCGCCATCAACGAAGGCGCGCTCACCCGCCTGCGCCCGGTGTTGATGACCGCGCTGGTGGCATCCCTCGGTTTCATCCCCATGGCCCTTGCAACCGGCACCGGCGCCGAAGTGCAGCGCCCGTTGGCGACAGTGGTGATCGGCGGGATTATTTCTTCCACACTGCTGACCTTGCTGGTGTTGCCGGCGTTGTATCAGTGGGCGCACCGCAAGGAAGAGTAATCCGTTGACGGCCATACTGCCGAAAACGGCAAAGATTAACTGTGGGAGCTGTCGAGCCTTAGCGAGGCTGCGAAAGCGGTGTGTCAGGCGACATCTCTATCGGCAATGCCGCCGCCTTCGCAGCCTCGCTGG
>NZ_JAFCTN010000060.1:0-25826 GCF_049896045.1 Pseudomonas sp. PWP3-1b2 | reverse complement strand
GGCTTGCTCGCGAATGCGGTGGGTCAGTGATGAATTTGGTGGCTGATACCGCATTCGCGAGCAAGCCCGCTCCCACAGGTGGATCTCCATTTTGTCTGGAGAATCGCGATCTGCTCTTAAAAAAACAGCGCCTTTGATTCAACCACTCAGGTCGGCTACCAGGCCGCCGCGCTTTAGATTTTGATCTGAGGCGCCCCGTTAACCACGATGGCCGCACGCGGGCTTCCGGTCCTTCCAAAAGTGACCCGCTGTAAGAGCGGAACCAATACCCGCCATCACACAAACAACGGATATGTACCCAAAACCCCAGGGTCAACCCTAGCCAGCCTCAGGCTCCACAACCCGCACCGCCCCCCGCGCCACCAGCGGAATTTCCTTATCCTGCGCATCAAACAACTTCCCGCCCCGGAAATAATCCCCATCACGCAACGCCGCCACATCCTGAAAGCACAAACTGCGCTCCGTCCCCGCCACAAACACCGACTGCTGGTCCGAATTACCCGCTGTAAAGTGGTTAAACGCCAGGTTCAGCGCAATCGCCATGATCGCCGACGAACTAATCCCCGAGTGAAAAATAGTCGCAAACCAACTCGGAAAATGATCATAAAAATTCGGCGCCGCGATAGGAATCATGCCAAAACCGATCGAAGTCGCCACGATGATCAAGTTCATGTTGTTGCGGTAATCCACCTTCGACAACGTACGAATCCCACTCGCCGCAACCGTCCCGAACAACACAATCCCCGCCCCGCCCAATACAGAAGTAGGCACCGCCGCAATCACCCGGCCCATAAACGGCAGCAGCCCAAGCACCACCAGGAACACCCCGCCGGTCGCCACCACAAACCGACTCTTCACTCCCGTCACCGCCACCAGACCAACGTTCTGGGCAAATGCACTTTGAGTAAACGAGCCAAAAATCGGCGCAAACATGCTCGACAGCATATCGGCACGCAACCCGTTACCCAGACGTTTGGAGTCGACCTTGGTGTCGATAATCTCACCCACCGCCAGAATGTCCGCCGAGGTTTCCACCAGCGTCACCATCACCACAATGCACATGGAAATGATCGCGGCCAGGTGAAAGGTCGGCATGCCGAAATGGAATGGCGTGGGAAACCCAAACATCGGCCCCTGAGTGACGTTCGAGAAATCAGCCATCCCCAAAAACACCGCGATCACCGTGCCAATCACCATCGCCAGCAGGATCGACAACCGCGAAATCGTCGCGCTGCCGATCTTGCTCAGCAGCAACACCAGCACCAGCGTCAGCGCCGCCAGCCCGACGTTCGACATGCTGCCGAAATCCGCCGCGCGGCTGTTGCCGCCCATGGCCCAGCGCGCTGCCACCGGCATCAACGTCAAGCCGATGGTGGTGATAACAATGCCCGTCACCAACGGCGGGAAAAATTTTGTGATCCGCGAAAACACCGGCGTGATCAACAGCCCGATAAACGACGCGGCCATCACCGCGCCGAGTATCGCCGGCACGCCACCGGCGCCGTCACTGCCGACAATCGCCACCATGGTTGCCACACCGGCAAACGATACGCCCTGCACCAGCGGCAACTGGCAGCCAAAAAATGGCAGGCCAAGGGTTTGCAACAGGGTCGCCAGGCCGCCGGCAAACAGCGACGCGGCGATCAGCAGGCCGATATCCGCCGGCGACAAACCGGCCGCCTGGCCGACGATCAGGGGCACCGCGACGATGCCGCCGTACATGGTGAGTACATGCTGCAGGCCGTAAGCCATGTTGGCTGCGACGCCGAGATTTTCATCTTCTGGGCGCTGCGGTGACGCCTTCGGGATTGTCATGATGAGGGGGTTCTCTGTTTTTGTTGTGCACTCACTGTATGCAAAGGAAAGCGGGGATGTCCATAGAATTGTATACAATCAGTTTTACAATAACCACTGTGGCGGCGTTACAAAAAACCATTCAGCCGCCCTGCCCTGTGGCTTGAAGCCGTGTGCAAAAGGACCTGAAAAAAAATGCTCAACCGCAAGCTGCGAATTCACGCCCCAGCCATCTATTACTTCGACACGGTGCGGCGTTGCCACTCGATCCGCGAAGCAGCGCGGCGCCTGAACGTGGCGTCGTCCGCAGTGAACCGGCAAATTCTCAAGCTGGAAGACGAGGTGGGCACGCCGCTGTTCGACCGGCTGCCCGGCGGCTTACGGGTGACGGCGGCCGGCGAGATCCTCACGCGCCACATCACGTTGTTGCTACAGGATGTGGAACGGGTGCGCGGCGAACTGGATGGCTTGCACGGCGTGCAGACCGGCCATGTGGAAATCGCCACGGTGGAAGGCGCCGCCGTCGAATTGCTGCCCGCCGCCCTGAAACGCATGCGCCAGCGCTATCCGAAGGTGACGATCGGCGTCACGGTGCAGGGTTCGCAGTCGATTCCCGCTGCGGTGATCAACGGTCAGGCGGATGTGGGGTTGGCCTTTGCCCTGCCGCGCAGCAGTGAAATCACGCAGGTGTGCGTCGGCCATTTCCGCTTGGGCGCGCTGATGACGCCCGAGCATCCACTCGCCGGTGAGGCCAGCGTCAGTTATGGCCAGTGCTGTGAACATGGGGTGATTCAGGCAAAAAGCGAACTGTCGGTGCACCACCTGATTGCGCCGCTGCACGCGCGCGCGGCGGGCAACAAACCGCTGTTGCAGAGTAATTCCATGGAGTTGGCCCGGCAGTTGGCGCGCCAGCAATTGGGCATCGCCTTTCAGACACGCATCGGTATCGAGGCCGACCTGGCGCGGGGCGAATTGCTGCACATCCCGCTGAGTGACCAGGGCGGGATCTTCAGCGACCTCGGCGTGTATGCGCGCAAAGACCGCGACCTGCCCGTGGCGGTGCAGGCTCTCACCCACCTGCTGGCCGAAGAAATCGCCCTGCGCGAACGCGAAGAAATGCCCGCAACGCCACGTATTTCCTGACTCAGGAGGCAACGCAAGTGCTGCCGATTCGGCATCGGCCCGCTCGATATTCTGTTCTTTGGCGCGCACCCGGCGTGTGCTGATACTGCGCGTGGTGCCCCCTGCAAGGTCGCCATGAGCCACACGCCAAAGGAATTAAAACAATGAAAAAGGCACTGCACGGCGCAACGGTATTTCTTTCATTGCTCGGCGGCGGGGAGGCCGTCGCGGTGGAATGGATGAACAACAGCGTAGGATTTCGCTACGGTCAGCACTTCACCAATCCGAATAACCCCGACGATTTCAGCAAGCGCATCTACAGCTTTACCCACGCCAGCGGTTACCGATATGGCAGCAATTACCTCAACCTGGACGTGTTCCTGTCCGACAGCAGCGACCCGCGCAAGGGCACCGACCACGGTGGCAGCGAAGTGTATGCCGTGTACCGGCACCAGTTGTACGCCTCACGAGTGTTCGATGTGCCACTCGGCACCGGCCTGATCAAGGATTACGCCCTGACCCTGGGCTTTGATGCCAACCGCAATAACAACGTCGCCTCCGCCAAAAAACGCGCCCTGGTGATCGGCCCGACACTGAAGTTCAACACCGTCGGCGTGCTGGACCTGAGCCTGATGTACTACAAGGAAAAGAACCACACCGGCATCCCGGGCGCAGAGGAATCAAACCACAGGTTTGACGACACCTACATGCTCAACCTGACCTGGATGCGCCCGTTCGAAATCGCCAACCATGGGGCGAAATTCCAGGGATTCATCAATTACGTCGGGGAGAAAGGCGAGGATTACCATGGGCGCGATACCGCGCCGGAAGCCTTGATGCGGGCTGCGCTGATGGTGGCGGTGCGGCCTGGGAAAAGCGTGAAGCCGAACCTGTATCTGGGAGTCGGTTACGAGTACTGGCATAACAAGTTCGGTGTGGACGGAGGCAGGGGCACCCGGACCTCCACGCCGACGGTGAATATGGAAATCACTTTCTAACCACCACTGGACCCCATTCAAACTGTGGGAGCTGGCTTGCCTGCTCCCACAGTTTGAATGGATTGTCAGGTCAGGCGCGTGCCAGTTCGGAAGGATCGGCTTTCGGCCGCGCCAGCCAGTAACCCAACACCGCCAGCGGCGCCGTCGCCAGCATCACGATCACGGTGATCAACAGCGGCTGCTCAATCATCGACGACACCAGCAAGCTGGCAAGAAAGCACAGCCCCAATTGCAGGGTGTTCTGCAACGCCGCCGCCTTGCCGGAATTTTCCGCAAAAGGCATCAGCGCATTCGCCACCACAATGGGGTAACTCGCACCGTTGACCAGCGCCATCAGGCAGAACGGAATCAGCAAGGTGGTCAGGGTCGGCACCGTCAACGTGGCGACCAGGTACAACGCCACCATGCTGACGCAGTAAGCCACCAGCAACCACGGCAGCAGCGTTTTGCCCTGACAGTGCTGCAACGCGCTGCGGCAGCTGTAACCGCCGACCAAAAAGGCCAGCGTCGGCAGCACGTAGCTCAGGCCGATGTCATTCGGGCTGTAACCCATGGCACCCAGGATGAACGGCGAAGCGGTCAGCCAGGCGAAGAAACTCGCGGAACACGCCGCAAAGATCATCACGTTGCCGGTGAACACGCGGGAGGTCAGCAACTGGCCGTAACCGAGGCGCGCCGGTTCGCCTTCTGTTGTCAGGCGTTTCGGCACGGGCCGCAGGAACAACGTCGGCAGTAACAACAGCAACGACACGCCCAGCAACACCCCGAAGATCGCCTGCCAGCCAAAGTGATTCAACACCATCGCGCCCAACAGCGGCGCCAGCGCGGGCGACAAAGACATCAGCGGCATGATGCTGGCAAACACGCGGTGCGCCTTGTCGGCCGGGTAACGATCAATCACCAACGCTTGCCAACTCACGGCAGCGGAACACACGCCAATCGCCTGCATAAAGCGCAACGCCAGCAGTTGCGGCGCGGTCTCGACCCAAAACATACCCAGGCAACCCAACACAAACAGGCTCAAGCCCGTGAGCAGGATCGGTTTGCGCCCCAAACGGTCGGACAACGGCCCCCACAGCAACTGCCCCACCGCAAAACCGGCGAGGAAAATACTCAAGCTTGCACCCACCGCGCCCGCGCCAATCTGCAACTGCTCGCCCATGGCGCCGAACGCCGGCAAGTACATGTCCATGGCCAGATAACCGAGCATGCTCAGCCCCGCCAGATACCAAGTGAAACCAAAAGAATTTTTCATTGAAGCCTTGTAGAAACTGCCATCAAACTATTTGCTGACTGCCGCCCATTATGAAGGCGACAGAACAGGTGTGAAGCGATAATAATTGGACACTCTTATCAAATATTTTGAAGGCAACTTCCATGTGGTCCGAATACTCCCTGGACGTGGTCGATGCGGTGGCCCGTCATGGCAGCTTCAGCGCCGCTGCGCAGGAATTGCACCGTGTGCCGTCGGCCATCAGCTACACGGTGCGTCAGATTGAGGAATGGCTGGCCGTCCCTTTATTCGTACGCCGGCATCGCGATGTCGAGCTCACGCCCGCTGGCCGTCTGTTTATAGACGAAGCTCGGGGCGTTATGAAAAAGATGCTCGGCACCCGGCGCCTGTGCCAGCAAGTGGCGAATGGCTGGAGCGGTCAGCTCAAGGTGGCGGTGGACTCCATCGTCAAACCCCAGCGCTGCCGGCAGTTGGTGCTGGATTTCTATCGGCAGTTTCCCGAGGTGGAATTGTTGCTGGAATACGAGGTGTACAACGGCGTATGGGATGCGCTGGCTGACGAGCGCACCGACATCGTGATCGGCGCGACCAGCGCGGTGCCGGTGGCGAGCCATTTCACCTTTCGTGACATGGGCTTGTTGAACTGGCTGTGTGTGGTCAGCGCGAAGCATCCGCTGGCGACGGTGGAGGGTTTGCTCAATGACGATCAACTGCGGCCGTTCGCCTCGCTGTGCATGACCGACACTTCGCGCAACCTGCCCAAGCGTGACACGTGGACGCTGGATAACCAGCGCCGGCTCGTCGTACCGCACTGGGCGTCGGCGATTGATTGTTTGCTCGATGGTCTGTGCGTGGGCATGGCGCCAGCGCATCAGGTGTTGCCCTGGATTGAGCGCGGGGAGTTGGTGGCGTTGCAGTTGAGCCGGCCGTTTCCGGCGAGCCCGTCGTGCGTGGCATGGGCGCAGGATAGGCTGTCTCCGGCCATGACGTGGTTGCTGGAGTATCTGGGGGATACGCAAACCATGAACCAGGAATGGCTGAATGGCCCAAACCTCTGAAAATCACGCCGTTCAACTGTGGGAGCTGGCTTGCCTGCGATAGCGGTGTACCAGCCACAGCATTTGGCACAGACAGTCCGCTATCGCAGGCAAGCCAGCTCCCACATGGTTGGATCGGATTCAATCCAGCAGGCGGGTGATGGCGCGCGCAATCATTTCGACCTCCCTGGCATCCAGCGTCAGCGGCGGTAGCAAGCGGATAATCTTGCCCCGGGTCACGTTTATCAACAGCCCATGCTCCTGCGCCGCCCTCTGAGCCAGGTCTCGATACGGGCTGGCCAGTTCGATGCCGATCATCAAGCCCTGCCCGCGAATCGCCCGCACCTGCGGGTGCTCATCCAGCTCCATGCGCAGCCGTGCCAGCAACTGCGCACCCTGTTGCGCAGCGTTTTGCAGCAAACCTTGCTCTTCAATAATTTCCAGCACCGTGCAGCCCACGCGGCAGGCCAGCGGGTTGCCACCAAAGGTGCTGCCGTGGCTGCCCGGCGTGAACAATTGCGCCACGCCGTCACGCGCCAGGCACGCGCCAATGGGCACGCCGTTGCCGAGGCCTTTGGCCAGGGTCATCACGTCGGGCACGATGCCTTCATGCTGAAAGGCAAACCAGGCGCCGGTGCGGCCGATGCCGGTCTGGATTTCGTCGAGCATCATCAACCAGCCGTGGCGCGTGCAATGGTCGCGCAGGGCTTTCAAGTAGCCGGGCGGTGCGGGTAATACGCCACTTTCGCCCTGGATCGGTTCCAGCAACACCGCAGCAATGCGCGCGCCGTACGCTTGAGTGATGGCCTCCAGCGCCGCCAGGTCGCCGAAGCGCACCTTGACGAAATCCCCCGGCAAACGCTGGAAACCCAAGCGCACCGATGGCCCGTCACTGGCCGCCATGGTGCCGAGGGTGCGGCCGTGAAAGGCGTTTTCCATCACCACCACCAAAGGCGCTTCAATGCCCTTTTTCCAGCCGTGCAGCCGGGCGAGTTTCAGCGCGGTTTCGTTGGCTTCCGCACCGGAGTTGTTGAAAAACGCGCGGTCCAGGCCCGACAGCTGGGTCAGGCGTTGAGCCAGCCGCAATTGCCAGTCGATGTTGTAGAGGTTGGACGTGTGCAGCAGCAACCCCGCCTGCTCGCTGATGGCGGCCACCAGTTTGGGGTGGGAATGGCCGACATTGGTCACCGCCACACCGGCTACCGCGTCAAGGTATTCGCGGCCCTGTTGGTCCCACAGGCGCGTGCCCAGGCCGCGCGTAAAACTCAGGGCCGAGGGTTGATAAGTGGTCATCAGGCAGGCGGCGGTCATGGTGGCGGGCTCCAGTGCATCGTTGTGATGGGAGCAGTATCGTTAGCCACCTCAGCTGGATAAACTGTGCTTTCCTGCAATGACTTTAAATCAGGGCTTGATAATGGATCTGTTCCAGGCGATGTCGGTGTACGTGAAAGTAGTCGAGGCCGGCAGCATGACCGCCGCCGCGCACGAGTGCGGGATGTCCACCACCATGGTCGGCAACCATCTGCGTGCGCTGGAACAACGGCTGGGGGTGAGCTTGCTCAAGCGCACCACCCGCAAGCAAAACCTCACCGAGTTCGGCGCGCAGTACTATCAGCGCTGCCTGGAAGTACTGGGGCTGGTGGCCGACTCCGAGCTACTGGCGGAGCAGGCGCACAGTGAAACGCCAAGAGGCAGCCTGCGTATCACCGCGCCACCGGTGTTCAGCACCGAACGCCTGGTGCCGGCCTTGAGCGAATTTTCCCTGCGCTACCCGTTGATCGACCTGTACGTGGTGATAAGCAATGAGCGGATGGACTTGGTCGACAGCGGCTTCGACGTGGCGATCCGTCTCGGTGAACTGGAAACCTCCAGCCTGATCGCCAGGCCAATGCAGGACTACATCCTCACCCTCTGCGCGTCGCCTGCGTACCTGGCTCGCCGAGGAACGCCGCAAACACCGGATGACCTGCGCCAGCACGACTGCCTGGCCTTCGCCTACCCGGCCAATGACAACTGGCGCGACACCGACAAACTCTGGCGCATGACCGGCGAAGAAGGCGAGGTAGAGGTGCCAGTGTCCGGCTCATTGACCATCAACAGCTCGCAAGGTTTGCGCCAGGCGGCCGTCAACGGCATGGGCATCATCATGCTCGCCGATGCGCTGGTGCAACCCGACCTGGAGAGCGGCAAGCTGGTGGCCTTGTTGACCCAGTATCGACTGCCCAGCCGCCCCATGCACCTGATGTATCGCAAGGACCGTTACCGCCTGCCCAAGCTGCGCGCCTTTGTGGACTTCGCAATGGAGAAATGGGCGCGCTAGAAGCCCACCCCCAACTCACGCAGACGCGCGGCGGTACGCTCAGCCGACACATGGTGAATGCCCTGCCAACCCAGGGCCACGGCCGCGTCGATATTGCCGGCGACATCGTCGATAAACACCACTTCCCCCGGTTGGATATCCGGCAGATGCGCCCGCACTTGGGCGAGGCTGGCGTGATAGATAGCAGGGTCGGGCTTGATCAGCTTGACCTCGCCGGACACCACGATGTCGCGAAAATGCTGCAGGAAGGGATAGTGGGCGCGGGCGTAGGGGAAGGTTTCGGCTGACCAGTTGGTGAGCCCGAACAGCGGCATGTTGGCTGCGTGCAATGCCTTGAGAATCGCCACGCCATCCGGCAGCGGGCCACGCAGCATTTCGTGCCAGCGGTCGTAGTAGGCCTGAATAAGGCGCTCGTGATGGGGGAATTGTTTGATCAGGCTGAGGGTGCCGTCGGCCAAGGTGCGGCCGGCATCCTGCTCGGTGTTCCAGGCCTGGGTGCAGATGTTGTCGAGAAACCATTGCCGCTCGTGGTCGTCGGCAATCAGCTTGCGGTAGAGGTGTTGCGGGTTCCAGTCGAACAGGACACCGCCGAAATCAAAAACTACTGCACGAATCGTCATCAGATCCTCCGTAAGCGTGAGTGATAGCGCTGGGAGTCTGGCAGATTTTGCAGGGGATGAGGCGCTCGCTGGAGCGTAGGACGGTTCTGAAAAAAACCGGAAACAATTGAGAACGCGGGCGTATGTGGCAGCTGGTTTATGTGGGAGCCGGGCTTGCCCGCGATAGCATCACCTCGGTGTGACTGACATACCGAGGTGCCTGTATCGCAGGCAAGCCAGCTCCCACAGAAGCCCGCTCCCACATTTTTTAACCGTGTTTAGGCTTGAACCAAGCCATTGATTTTCACGGTCGGGTTCACATCAGCTTCGTAGTCCACGCCGTCGATTTCAAAGCCGAACAAGCGCAGGAACTCCGCCTTGTAACCGGCAAAATCGCTGATCTCGTTGACGTTATCGTCGGTCACCTGGTTCCACAATGCTGCCACGGCGTCCTGGACTTTCGGTTCCAGTTCGGCCAGGTCGGCACGCAGGCGGCCGTCGGCGTCGAGCTTCGGCGTTTGGCCATACAGGCTGTCCTTGAACAGGCCGTAGACCTGCTCGATGCAGCCTTCATGCGTGCCCTGCTCTTTCATCACTTTGAACAGCAGCGACAGGTACAGCGGCATGATCGGGATTGCCGAGCTGGCCTGGGTTACCACGGCCTTGAGCACCGACACACGGGCGTCGCCTTTGAGTGCGGCGAGGTTGTCGCGCAGGGTCAGGACTTTTTTGTCCAAATCCTTTTTGGCTTCGCCGATGGAACCGTTCCAGTAGATGTCCTGGGTCAGCTTCTCGCCGAGGTAGGTGAAGGCGGTGGTCTTGGCGCCTTCGGCCAAAACGTCGGCGTCACGCAGGGCGTCGATCCACAGCTGCCAGTCTTCGCCGCCCATAACCTTCACGGTGCCGTCGATTTCTTCCTGGGTAGCTGGTTCAAGGGTGGTGTCGACCACAACGCCTTTGTCGGTGTTGATACCGCGCAGGGTTACGGCCTTGCCGATCGGCTTGAGGGTGGAGGTGTGCACCACGCCTTGCGGGTCGGTACGGCGTGGCGCGGCCAGGCTGTAGACAACCAGGTCGATCTTGCCCAGGTCTTTCTTGATGGTTTCGATGGTCAGGCGCTTGATCTCGTCGGAAAACGCGTCGCCATTGATGCTCTTGGCGTACAGGCCTTTTTCGACGGCAAACTTCTCGAACGCAGCGCTGTTGTACCAGCCGGCGGAGCTCAGCTTGCCTTCTTCGCCTTCTTTCTCAAAAAACACGCCCAGGGTGTCGGCGCCGCAGCCAAACGCTGCACTGATGCGCGCGGCCAGGCCGTAACCGGTGGAAGCGCCGAGGACCAGCACCTTCTTTGGGCCGCCTGCGATGGCGCCGTGTTGAGTCACGTAGTCGATCTGTTGCTTGACGTTCGCTTCACAGCCAACAGGGTGAGCGGTCACACAGATAAAGCCACGAACCCGCGGTTTGATGATCATAAAATTTGTGCCTCTTCCAAGGGGTCGACGGCCAGTGGTGGCCATTCAACTTCATTCGTACCGGTCTATGACGCATGAAAAACCGAAGCGTCACGATAGTCGCAAATCTTCTGTTTACAAAATCCAATCCTCAAAACGCTCAAGTGGCTACCAGCACGGGTTGAAAACCCGGCCGCGCCTTCACAATTTCGCACTATTTAAAACGCCCTGGCGCCTCGACAACCTACTATCATGGCAACATGTTTCACTATGTTTCAGGTTCGGAGCCTCGCTTCATGAGTAATGGTGCTGTACGCAAAAAGCTGATCTCGGCCGCCTGGGTGATCGGGGTGCTGCTGTTAATTTACTGTTTCCCGCGCACGACCCTGGTGTTCCTGCTGCTGGTGCTGGTGTGTGGCGCTTACGACTTCCTGCGTAACGGCCTGTATGACAGCGACACGATCAAAAAATACTTCATCGGCAACGGTCGCAACACCTGGATCCTGGCGCCGTTCAACACCCTGTTCGACCTGCTGAGCAGCCGCAACCGCCATGTTTACACGATGCGCGACCTGCCTCCCGCCTGGCGTGAAGACCTGCAGCAAGTGATCGACGACGCCATGGCCCGAAAGGACGAAATCATCAGCTACCTGGACGAGCGCATGGCCGAGAAGAAGCGCGGCATGCTGTTTTTCCAGTGGTACGGTCGCCCGATCGAAACCACGCTGGATATCCCGCAACTGCGCAAGAAACTGCCGTTTGTGAAGACCATCGGCGTGTCCGTGTTCAACGAAAACCGTTCCACGTCCTTCCACTTCGGCCCGCTGCGCATGATGTTCCGCGTGCTCTACAACATGGCGCCGGCGCCCCATCACGAGGGCGTTTACATCCAGGTGGGCAAGCACAAGCACTACTGGCACGACGACCCGCTGTTCATCTTCGATGACACGCTGATGCACGCGTCCTTCAACAAAAACGACGCAAAACGTTACTGCCTGTTTATCGACATCGTGCGGCCCACCCCGCTGCCGTCGGTGCTCAACGCCGTGATCTCGGGTTTTGCCGGGCTGGTGTTTACCCTGCGTCGGGTTTTCTACAAAAACTGGAAGCTGATTCAGTAAGTTCTGCGGCATGATGGTGCCTGACGGTGTTTGCGCCCTGCCCGCTTGGCGGCCAGACTAACCGTCTCAAGCGACCGAATTCGGCGCTCACCATTTTCAAGCCATCGCCGCCCCGGCGGGTGCGATGGCCATGCTTTCAAGGAATCAGAATGCCCCAACGTCATGTCATCAATGCCTCCGTCAGCCCCAAGGGCAGCCTCGAAACCCTGTCCCAGCGTGAAGTGCAGCAACTCAGTGAAGCCGGCAGCGGCAGCATCTACGCCTTGTTTCGCCAGTGCGCCCTGGCCATCCTCAACACCGGCGCGCACATCGACAACGCCAAGACCATCCTCGACGCCTACCAGGACTTCGAAGTGCGCATTCACCAGCAGGATCGCGGCGTGCGCCTCGAACTGCTGAATGCCCCCGCCGACGCCTTCGTCGATGGCGAAATGATCGCCAGTACCCGCGAAATGCTGTTCAGCGCCCTGCGCGACATCGTCTACACCGAGAACGAGCTGGACAGCCAGCGCATCGACCTGAGCAATTCCCAGGGCATCACCGACTACGTGTTCCACCTGCTGCGCAACGCCCGTACGCTGCGCCCCGGTGTAGAACCGAAAATCGTGGTGTGCTGGGGCGGGCACTCGATCAATACCGAAGAATACAAGTACACCAAGAAAGTCGGCCACGAACTGGGCCTGCGCAGCCTCGACGTGTGCACCGGCTGCGGCCCGGGTGTGATGAAAGGCCCGATGAAGGGCGCGACCATTTCCCACGCCAAGCAACGCATTACCGGCGGCCGCTACCTGGGCCTGACCGAGCCCGGCATCATCGCCGCCGAAGCGCCGAACCCGATCGTCAACGAGCTGGTGATTTTGCCGGACATCGAAAAACGCCTGGAAGCCTTCGTGCGCGTCGGCCATGGCATCATCATCTTCCCGGGCGGTGCCGGCACGGCTGAAGAGTTCCTCTACCTGCTCGGCATTCTGATGCACCCGGACAACCGCGACGTGCCGTTTCCGGTCATCCTCACCGGGCCGAAACACGCCGCGCCGTACCTGCAACAACTGCACGCATTCGTCGGCGCCACCCTGGGCGAAGCGGCCCAGGCGCACTACCAGATCATCATCGACGACCCGGCTGAAGTGGCACGCCAGATGACGGTAGGGCTCAAGGCTGTGAAGCAGTTCCGCCGCGAGCGCAACGATGCGTTTCACTTCAACTGGCTGCTGAAGATCGACGAAGGCTTCCAGCGCCCGTTCGACCCTACCCACGAAAACATGGCCGGCCTGCAACTGAGCCTCGCGCTGCCGCCCCACGAACTGGCGGCCAACCTGCGCCGCGCGTTCTCGGGGATTGTGGCGGGCAACGTCAAGGACAAGGGCATTCGCCTGATCGAACAGCACGGCCCGTACGAGATCCACGGCGACCCGGCCATCATGAAACCGCTGGACGAACTGCTGCAGGCATTTGTTGCCCAGCACCGCATGAAACTGCCGGGCGGCGCGGCGTATGTGCCGTGCTATCGCGTGGTCCAGTAACTAACGTTGCACCGCCACACATTTGATTTCCACGAGTAAACCGGGATGCGCCAGTTCTGACACGCCCAGTGTCGTCCAGGCGCAATGCCCGCGTGGGAACAGGCGGTTTTTCACCTCCCGAAAAACCGCCATGTGTTGGCTCATGTTCACGTGATACGTGGTCATGTCCACCACGTCGTCGAAGCTGCAACCGCCCTCCTCCAGCACGTCCCGCAGGTTCTCCCAGGCGGCGATGAACTGCGCCTCAGGGTCTTCAATGACTACCAATTGTTGCGTACGGCCGACCTGCCCGGCGCAGTAGAGCGTCTTGCCGACTTTGACGGCGGGCACGTAGCCGGCGCGTTCGACGATGGCTTGCATGGCGGGCGGGATGATGAGCTGGCGGTCGGTCATATGCGGTATCTCTTTGCCGCCGTGTTGAGGCGTGTCGATGGGATAAGTCGGGCTATGGTTTTACGTGTTCCCGCTCAATCACACCAGAAGAGAAACCTATGGACCAACGGATCTTGTCCTCCAGCATTCCTTACCCTAGGGTAAGGAATATCAAGACGGAGATATTCAATATGGCGACCGCGACGCTCACCTCTAAAGGGCAAATCACTATTCCCGTCCAAGTCAGGACTGCGCTGGGCCTGGAAACAGGCGACCGCGTTGAGTTTGTCGAAATGGAGGACGGCAAGTTTTCAATCATCGCAGCGAGCAAAACCGTACACGACCTGAAGGGCCTGATTCGAAAGCCTGCCCAGGCCGTATCCCTTGAAGACATGAACCGCGCCATCGCAGCGCAAGGAGCAAAAGCGGGATGATCGGACTGGATACCAACGTACTGGTGCGTTATGTCACCCAGGATGATCCCGTTCAATCGCCCAAAGCCTCCGAGCTGATTGAATCACTCACCACACTGTCGCCAGGTTTTGTCAGCCTGGTGACCGTGGTTGAGTTGGTATGGGTTTTACAAAGCTGCTACCAGGCGGCCAAGAGTGATGTAGTGGCCGTGCTGGAAATCCTGCTGCACACCCGCGAGCTGACCATCGAGCGTGCAGAAATCATCTGGCAGGCCCTGCGCCGTTTTTCGGCGAATAAAGCTGATTTTACCGACTGCCTGATAGAGCGCTGTGCCCATTCGGCGGGCTGTAGATACACGGCCACTTTCGATCTCAGCGCTGCCAAGGCAGCAGGTATGAAACAGCTGAACTGAGACACGGCATTGCGACGACGTTAATGCTTTGGTAAAAACCGCGTTCAACCTTGATCAAGAGACACACTCACGTGCGCATGTTTCTACTCGCTACCTTGAGCATGGCCTCCGCCGTAGCCAACGCCGACGCCATCACCTGGCCCGACCTGCCGAAAACCTGCTTCGTCAGCGGTCGCTCGGCCACCAGCGCGGATGTGGACACCGGTTGTGCGGCGTTCCTGATAAACGTGAAAGGCAAGGCGGCGGGTACGCCGATCAAACTGGATATTCCGCAGTACGCCTTGCATGTAGACGAAGCAAGCGGCAAAGAGACGCCGGTCATCATCATTCAGGCGGAAGAGAACGGCGAAATCAAAGCGGTTGGCTACAAGGAGCTGGGCACCGATCAACTCGGTGCCGCGCTGTTACGCGAGGTTCGGCTCCTGGGTACCCAGAAGCCGATTTAGCCGAGGCTCAGCGAACCCAGCCACCACCCTGCCAGTGGTAACCGTCATTGCGTTGCACCCAGTGCGGATGCACATAACGGTAGCCTTCACGCACCGCTTCCCAATGGCCATGCACCGCCACGTAGCGCCCGCCTTCCCAGCGCCAGTAACCGCGCGACCACACGTAGCCATAGCGCGCAGCAGGTTCGACTTCGATCACCTGCACCGGCGGCGGTTGCGGGGCGACGACTTCGACATACTCACGCTGAACCGGCCTGCGGTCGTGCACGACACGCTCTTGCACACACCCGGACGCCGCGACGACTACCGCCGCCAATGCCGCATAACGTAGCAACATACAAAACCCTCGGGCGTCAGCGCCCAACGAATACACCAGTAAAAAAATGCCCCCTTGTCTCAGCCTCGCTCCTGCTCGGCTCTGGGTACTTTTTAACAGGTGATGTCTGTCGGCTTGCTGAACCCGCTGGCCTCAGGAGGCGCACACGACAGTCGGTCGTTTCAGGCGCACCAGAATCAGGCCCGCAACGACCACCGCAATACCGGCGTAGGTCGAGGGATGAATCCCATCGCCAAACATCCACGCTGCCCACACCAGCGTGACCGGCGGCTCCAGGTACACCAGCGCCGCCACGTGGGTGGCGGTCATGACCCGTAACAGCATCCACAGGCTCAAGTAGGCCACGAAGGTGGACAACACCGTGAGCCAGACAATCGAAATCAGCACGTCCGGCTCGTGGGGAATGCTCAGCGTGCCGGTGTACAGCACCGCTGCGGTAAAACCGATCAGGGTCAAAATGGATTGAATGAACAACGGCAACACCAATCCAGCGTCCGGGGATTGCACCGAGCGGCGCTCGTACAACGTCGCCAGCGTCAGGCCCAGCGCAGCAGCCACCGGCAGCAGGTACATGAATAAACTGACGCCGCCCCCACCGCTGGCGTATTGCCCGGCGATCACGATAGACACGCCGGCAAAACTGATCACCAGCCCAGCCCACTGCCAGCCACCGCTGCGTTCAGCCGAACTGCGCGTCGATAAGGCGGCCGTCATCAACGGCTGCAAGGCTGCAATGATCGCGGCGATGCCGGGCGGCAAACCATTCTGGATAGCCACATATAGGCAGCTCAGATAGAGGAACTGCGACAGAAAGCCGACGACGGCGTAATGCCGAATCTGCACCCAGGAGACCTTCAACAGCCGCACATTCAAAAACAGCCCCAGGCACAGCGACACCAGCAAGAAACGCCAAAACAGCAGGTTAAACGCGTCGCCGCCTTGCGTCCCCAGCTTGGCGCCGATGTAACCCGAGCTCCACGACAGCACAAATGCCGCTTGCAGCAGCAACAGCCCAAGTGTTGATCGCGTCATAAAACCTCCAGCCCGTGTGCATTGACTCAAAGGTTAAGGGCCGCGCATGCTTGTGTATATTTGAATAACCCGCACCACTGATCCGTAAAAGCGGAACCATGACTAAACAACTGAATATCGATTTGTTGCGCACCTTCCACGCCGTGGCACGTTTTCGCCGTTTCAATGAAGCGGCCGAACACGTGCACCGCAGTGCATCGACGGTGACCACGCAAATTCAGAAACTCGAAGACCAGATCGGCCAAAAACTCTTCAGCCGCAGCAACCAGGGCGTGGAGCTGACCGTCTACGGCAAGAAATTGCTGGGTGAAACCACCGAGTTCCTCAAGAGCCACGACCGCCTGCTGATCTCGCTGATGCCGCAGCGCATGCAGGGCAAAATCCGCCTGGGCATTCCCGATACCTATGCGCCCGGCTTTATTCAAGAATTCCTGCCGCAACTGATCGCCGACAATCCATTGCTTGAGCTGGAAATCGAGGCGCGCACCAGCGGCGAATTGTTGAATTTGTTTATGGCAAACAAACTGGATATGGCCCTGACAGTGAGCGCCCAGCCGCTGGAACAGGGCGAACGGCTTGGGCCTGTTCAGCCACTGTGGGTGGCGACCGAGGGTTTCAGTTGCGCGCCCAACGCCCCGCTTCCAATCACCGTGCCGGTGGCGGGCTGCCCGTATCGCGCGGCGGCGTTGCAGGTGCTGAAGGATCACGGCATCTACCATCGCGTGCTGATGGAAAGCCCCAATTCGTCTGCCGTTGAAGCCTGCATCCGCAGTGGCGTGGCTGTGGGATTGATCGAGGAAAGCCGCCTGGGTGAAGGGCTGACGCAAGTGATTGCCGGGTTCGAGCTACCGCCGTTGCCGGTGCACCATGTTTACTTGCTGTGCGACAGCAGCAATGCGCTGGCCTTGCACCTGTATGAGCAGGTTAAAAACGGGTTTCACATTTGATCCTTCATGCCGGGCCGAAGCGCTCCAACACAGCCTCGACAAACCGCCGAAGCTTTGCCGTTCGCTGGCGGTCGGCGGTGTAGACCAAATGCATCGTACGACTCGGCGCAGCGTAGTCCGGCAGTACGCGCACTAGTTCGCCTCGGGCCAGCGCCACGCGCAGAAAGTCTTCGGGGCCCAGAACAATGCCAAAACCGTCCAGCGCGGCCGACATCAAGGCCCTGCTTTCGTTGATCTGCAGACGGCTGGCAACCGGCACTTTGTGCGCGACGGTTCCGTGGTAGAACACCCATTCGCGGTCCGCCGGGCGTGACCAGAAGGCATAACCGAGGCATTCGTGGTGCTCAAGGTCTGCGGGTACCCGAGGCGCGCCTCGTGCCGCCAGGTAAGCCGGTGCGGCGCACACCACCAGGTTATAAGGCGCCAAGGGTCTGGCAGTGAGACTGGACGTTGCCAGGGGGCCGATGCGAAATGCAACCTCATAACCCTCCTCCACCAAGTCGACGAAGCGGTCTGTCAGGTGCAGGTCGATCTCTACATCTGGGTGTTCGCGCAGAAATGCCGTGATCAGCGGCATCAGGCTGTAGGAACCGAAAGTGACGGGCGCGGTGATCCTCAACTTGCCGCGTGGCGTGTCATTCATGATCTGCGCGAGCGAATCGGCGGCGTCGGCCTCCGTCAGGATATGTTTGCAACGCTCGTAGTACGCGCTCCCCAACTCCGTCAGGCTTTGCCTGCGCGTGGTGCGGTTGAGCAAACGGGCACCCAGACGCTGTTCAAGCGCGGTGACATGTTTGGCGACCATTTGCGGCGACAGGTTCAAACGCTCGGCAGCTCGCGCGTAAGAACCCAGCTCTGCGGCCGTCACAAAGGCATTCATGCTTAAAAGACGGTCCATCATTCCCCACTCCCAGTAACAACAGCGATGCCAAAACGATTATTTATCGCCAGTCAGTTGCCAATCATCATAGCGACTCCCCCACTTCGCTGGAGAACAGACATGAAAATTGGTGTGATTGGAGCAGGCTTTATCGGACGCGCCGTGGCTGAACTAGGGCTGGCGGCCGGGCACGACGTGATGTTGAGCAACTCCCGCGGCCCACAGTCCATGACCAGCGTGCTCAGCGGCCTGCCGGGTGTGCAGGTCGGCAGCGCCGAGGAGGCGGCCAGGTTTGGCGACGTGGTGCTTGTGGCAATTCCCCTTGAACATTACCGCAGCGTGCCCGCGCAATGGCTGGAGGGTAAAACGGTGATGGACGCCAATAACTACTATCCCAACCGTGACGGGCACATTCCTGTGCTCGACCGATTCGAGACCACCACCAGCCGTTTACTCGCCGACCACTTGCCCCAGGCTCACGTAGTGAAAGTATTCAACGCAATCTTTGCGCCCGACCTGACGCAGGATGCACGCCCGCACGGTGCAGCGGACCGGCGTGCGCTGCCGGTGGCCGCAGATGATTCTGCGGCGAAAGCACAGGTGATCACACTGCTCGATGAACTCGGTTTCGATGCCGTGGATGCCGGTGGTCTGGATGAGAGCTGGCGGTTTGAGCGCGCCAAACCGGCGTATTGTGTACCGTTGGACCAAGCCGGCTTGAAGGCGGCGCTGGCGGCTGCGCAACGCACGGTTGAACTGCCGCCAGTGGTGCGCACCCGCGCGCCTGCGTAAACCCACGCCCACAAAAAAGCCCGCTGACCGTTACCGGTTCAGCGGGCTTTTTTACGTCGGGCTTGGCTTACAGCGCCAGGTCAGACGCCGGCTTGCTCGGCTCGGCCGCAGGCTTGGCAGCCTCGGCAGGCTTTGGAGCAGCCAGTTGCGGAATCGCAGGCGGTGGCGTCAGTTGCAGGACGCCGGCGGTGTAGGCCCACTCCTTGGCAACAGCTTCCGGGCTGTCGTTCAGCTTGGTGCCGTAGCTCGGTACGATCTGGTGCAGTTTGGCCTGCCACTCAGGGGTCGCTACCTTGTCCTTGAACACTTTTTGCAGCACGGTCAGCATGATCGGAGCCGCGGTGGACGCGCCTGGCGATGCACCCAACAGGCCTGCAATGGAGTTGTCGGCGGAGCTGACCACTTCGGTGCCGAGTTTCAGGACGCCGCCCAATTCTTCGTCACGCTTGATGATCTGCACGCGCTGACCGGCTTGCCACAGGCGCCAGTCTTCTTTCTTGGCGTTCGGGAAGTACTCTTTCAGGGCGTTGTAGCGGTCGTCATCCGACAGCATCAGTTGGCCAGCAAGGTACTCAACCAGTGGGTACTCACGCACACCGACGCGGGTCATTGGCCAGATGTTGTGGGTGGTGGTGCTGGTCAGCAGGTCCAGGTACGAGCCTTCTTTCAGGAACTTGGTCGAGAAGGTCGCGAATGGGCCAAACAGAATCACGCGCTTGCCATCCAGCACGCGGGTGTCCAGGTGCGGAACCGACATCGGTGGCGCGCCAACCGAGGCTTTACCGTAGGCCTTGGCCATGTGCTGCTCGGCGATGGCTGGGTTATCGGTCACCAGGAACGAACCACCGACCGGGAAGGCCGCGTAGTCCTTGGCTTCAGGAATACCCGACTTTTGCAGCAAGTGCAGGGCACCGCCGCCGGCGCCGATGAACACGAACTTGGCGTCGGTTTCAGTCTTGGTGCCGTCTTTCAGGTTTTTGTAGCTCACACGCCACGAACCGTCGGCGTTACGGGTGATGTCCTGCACCTCGCTCGACAGTTTCAAGTCAAACTTCGGCGTGGTTTGCAGGTGAGCGACGAACTGGCGGGTGATCTCGCCGAAGTTTACGTCGGTGCCGATCGGGGTCCAGGTGGCCGCGATTTTCTGGTTCGGGTCACGCCCTTCCATCATCAGCGGAACCCACTTGGCGATTTGCGCCGGGTCTTCGGAGTACTGCATGCCGGCGAACAGCGGGCTCGCTTGCAGGGCTTCGTAGCGTTTTTTCAGGAACTTGATGTTGTCATCGCCCCACACAAAACTCATGTGCGGTGTGGAGTTGATGAACGAACGCGGGTTCTTCAGCACGCCCTGCTGGACCTGCCAGGACCAGAACTGACGGGAGATCTGGAACGCTTCGTTGATCTCGACCGCTTTCGGGATCTCAACGTTGCCGTTCTTGTCTTCCGGGGTGTAGTTCAGCTCAGCCAGGGCCGAGTGACCGGTACCGGCGTTGTTCCAGCCGTTGGAGCTTTCTTCGGCCACGCCATCAAGGCGCTCGACCATCTCCATCGACCAGTCCGGCTGCAGCTCGTTGAGCCAAACACCCAGGGTCGCACTCATGATGCCGCCGCCGATCAGCAGCACATCGACTTTCTTTGCCTCTTCCGCGTGAACGGACGTGATCCCCATCGACAAAGCCAGCCCCAGCAGGGCAGTGTTTACTTTTTTAAACATCAGTAGCACCTATGATAAAACGCCTTCCGCCCCACCGCCCGATTTCTCAGGGCCGCAGGGTGGGCACACAAGGCCGACGTATCGACCTCACTTTTATGTCCCTTCTGCGCTGACTTTTTATCATTATTGGCTTCAGCTACCTGGGCAACAGCCATCCGCCGGGACGTATACGGTGTACGCACCGGAGAAAGACTAGACCAAGACGGCGCGCAGAATATCACGCCAAACGGCGGTTATGCGCTGTTTGGCCAATTGACAGCTCTAAATCGCGGGTTTTTAGGGATGAGTGTCAAGCCCGGTCGCCGCGACCTGAGGTCACAGGCATGGAACTCTCACGCGGGAGGCTGTTCTAGACACCTTCGCCGCCGCTTGCGTAGCATCGGCGGCTGTCCTTCGTGCAACCCTTCACACAGAGTTACCCATGACTATCCAGCAAACACCCGGGCACGTATTGCCCGCGCGCAGCGCCGCCAAAATGGAAGCTGCCATGGCCGTGGGCGCCTTCGCGATCGGTACCGGCGAATTCGCCATCATGGGCCTGATGCCCGAGATCGCGCAGAATTTGAACTTGAGTGAGCCGCAAGTCGGCCACGCCATCAGCGCCTACGCCCTCGGCGTGATGGTCGGCGCGCCCCTGTTGGCCATCCTCGGCGCCAAACTGCTGCGCAAGCACATGCTGCTGTTGCTGATGGGCCTGTATGCCCTCGGCAACTTCGCCACCGCCTTCACCCCGACCTTCGGCTCGCTGGTGGCCTTCCGCTTTATCAGCGGCCTGCCCCACGGCGCCTACTTCGGCATCGCCGCCGTCGTCGCCTCCAGCATGGTGCCCAGCGACAAACGCGCCGGCGCCGTGGCCCGCGTGATGATGGGCCTGACCCTGGCCATGCTGCTCGGCAACCCCATCGCCACCTTCCTCGGCCAACACTTCGGCTGGCGCTCGGCGTTTGCACTGGTCAGCGTGATCGCCCTGTGCACCATCGCCCTCGTCTGGCAATTCGTGCCCCACCGCCAGGACGAACAACGCAGCGACCCGCGCAAAGAACTGCGCGCCTTCACCAAACCTCAGGTATGGATGGCCCTGTCCATCGGCGCGATAGGCTTTGCCGGCATGTTCTGCGTGTTCAGCTACCTCGCCCCGACCATGCTCGAAGTGACCAAAGTCTCGCCGCAGTGGATTCCGTTTGGTCTGGCCGCATTCGGCGTAGGCGGCATCATCGGCAACATCGCTGGCGGCAAGCTGTTCGACCGCATGCAGTTCCGCGCGGTGGGCGTGATTCTGGTGTGGTCGATGGCCGTGCTGCTGTTCTTCACCTTCGCCGCCGGCTCGCTGTGGGGCGTGATGCTCGGCATCGCCCTGGTCGGCACCATGATCTCCATGGCCGCGCCGCTGCAAATCCGCCTGATGGACATCGCCCACGAAGCCCCGAGCCTGGCGGCGGCGTCCAACCACGCCGCGTTTAACCTCGCCAATGCGCTCGGCCCGTGGTTAGGTGGCATGGCGATCACCGCCGGCTTGGGCTGGACCAGCACCGGCTACATCGGCGCGGCCACCGCGCTGGCGGGCCTGGGCATTTACCTGATCGCACGGCGCATGAAGGGCGGCCACTAAACGGAGTAGACATCCGGCGGCGCGATTGCGATTACGGCCGGTTGGTACACGATTGTGGCGCTGGCGTTCTCATCGTAATGGGCGCGCTGGGCCTGCGGCTGATCCTGGGCTCAGCCGCAGGCCCAATCATCGTGGCGAGCGGGCTTGCCCCGCGTTGGGCTGCGCAGCAGCCCTAAGCCTTATCAATCATCATGCATCAACCCCGACCCATACTCCCCAAAACTGCTCCCCAACCCACTCCCACCACCAAAACTCATCTTGGCCGCCTTGCTTGGGCTGTGATCCCCAAACGCCTGACACCCCTGAGCAAAACAAGGGTCGCTGCTCACGGCTGACGAAGACGAACAGGCACTTAACAGCAGCGCGCTGGCGACCATGACCACTTTGACGAGGTTCGAATTCATGTTTTCAGTTCCCTGTGGACTGGGGGTGCGGGGGTCCCCTCTGAGCGTGATCGTAGGCTTCAAATGCGCGGGGGATGATGAAACTTTGCGGGGGGACAGGATGAGTTCAGGTTGCCGCCTTGGGGTAAGGCGGCGGGGTGCGGTGTCAGTCTGTTGTCGCGCAGATTGCAGGCGCGACTTGCTCCTGGGCTCGGTCGACGAGTAGAGCGCTTAGATCGATTAGCTGCTGGATGCCGAGGACGATGGCGCGTTGAGAGTCGTCGAGGTCGAAAGCCAGGGTGGCGGCCATGTGGTTGGCGGACGCGAGGTTTTCGGAGGCGTTGGCTAGGAGGGTTTCGGTGTCGGTGTTGGGGTTGACTGAGAAGAGGTTGGTGGTTGGGTATTCGATAGGTTCGTCGACATCTTCGTCAGAGGGAGGCAGATAAGGATGAATGGCTCGCTGAGCCGCAGCTCGAAGCTTGGCGTCGACGGGCGCGGTGCAATGATCAGCATTGGGGTTGCGTGTTTTGTTGTGCATGGGCGGAGCTCCAAATAATTTCGGGAGTTAAAACGCCTTAGCAATACGGACTTCCACCTCCGGCCGCTGGGTTTGCAGCGGCTTGAGGAGGTTAGCGGTGCGAGGTCTGACGAGCAAGCCGGGAAAGGCGTGGGAAAATTCGCATGAATCATTGTTATGTGACCGCGATACCCACTCCAAGTTAGTCAGCTTAAATACGGATAAAGCTCTTACCGAAATCAGTCGAATACTCAAATAAGCTGCCATGGCTTATCAGTCCGTCCGCCTACAGGCTTTAGGACACCATCTTTCCTCATGGACATGGCTGTCCACCGGACATCATATTGCCAGGTATAAAGTAAAGAGCCTGACCGTTTAATATCAGCTTCATAATTATCCCAAATATACTTAGCGACATCTCTTGGCCAGCCAGTACCTCCCATAGACTTCAGCGCTGCAACCACCCACGGTTTCATATCATCTCTTGTGGCCACTAGCCCTTTCCAACTTAGTTATATTTTAAATAAAAATTAAGCACTTGGACCAGCCCCAGAAATTTCTCACAGAACCCACACAGAACTCTGAGCATCATACTGCACCGAGTAAAGAAAGACCTCCTTCATATCTCCAAGCCTTTTTGTCCGTCAAAACATATTCAGCTGTGACAACATTCCAAAGCCAACACCTATCAACCAAATAGATCACAAGCCCGACGAACTGGTTAGCTAGGCAAATCAACAATTTTACAAACGGACAGCCTAACCAATATTGGGGTCAGAACACGATATACCGGCATTGGAGTTGGCAACGTATTTGGATGTATTCCCGACACCCACACACAAACTATCGAGACGTGATTCTGACGGTCCTTAGCATTAACTCCGCCGACATTTCTCAATGAATGTTAAATTCATTGTCATCCAACTTAAACTCATCTTCCATACCGAGCTTCCTCATAATAGCTGGCAATACTTGATGAATAATTCGCATGCCCACCAAAAGCTCATTTATATAAATATCTGGGTGAATACGTGATGAATTTAGCCCTAAGCTTTCTGCCTCAGCTATGTGCCCAAGACCGTCATGCCCCCCGCGAACCAAATCAAGAAGCTCAGCCCTTAACGGCGCCCCAACTCGAAACGCCCTCGCCTTCACCAAGCCAAGCCACTCCTCATAATCTCTCTCGATTTTATACTTAAAGGCTTTAAAGTTTGGCGCAAGCTCTGAAGCAATCTCCACTTTAGTGGCAGCAAGCGACATGAGACATGGTTCAATATTTTCTGCAGGAGAGTCAAACAGTTCCATATCATCATTAATTAGGTCGGCTACATACGCAACGTAGAACCCATAAACATCTGTAAAAGCCTTAAAAATATTATATATAGCGGACGAATATTGATTGCTATGAACCACCTCCCAAAAGTCGTCTGCTTCGTCTTCGCTGTCCCAATGAACATCTAGCTCAATAGGAAACTCATTAGGAATCTTAACTCCCATCTCACGGAGAGTATCAAAAATATTCCAGCACAATAGACCATTATCATCCATTAAAGGCTCTGCGCTGTACCCTGTCTCATCGCTTAAACGAGCCATTTCAGCTAATGAATGGATGAGCCTCTCCCACTTGTTAGCATTTTCACGGGAACCACTCCAGATAATAAACTCAGGGTTCCGGTCACCCACCCCAGAAATCTTCCTTAACTTCTCTTCCATTTCAAAAGAAAGGTGCTCCCCTTTTTTCCACTTACTAATCTGTGTAGCTGAGACGCTAAGTCGAAGAGCAAGGTCTTTCTGAGTACACCCCAGCGCCTCTAAGGACAATTGAACGAGAGCTTCACTGTACATATTAAACCTATATCTTTAGTGAATAAAAAATCTGGCAAAGTGAATATATCCAAATATTTAGGTTATTTCAAATGAAATTTACTAAATCTTAAAATAGACTGCCAGACCACGAGATTCGGGAATTAGTCACTTATTGATACAGCCTCTCGACGACCTGCTGATTTCAGCGAGCGTTCCAAGGTGTAACATGCTCCACAACCATCCACCATCGAGGCGGCCATGACTGGGATACTCCTAAACCTGCCGGAAGACCTGTCCAATTCGCTCGCCGACCTAGCCAAAACCAACGGCCAAACCGCGAGCTATCTGGCGATGGACGTTCTTCGCGACTACATCGAACACGAAAAAACGGTGACTGCTCAGATCGAGTTGGCAGTAAAAGAAGCCGACCAAGGCAAATTCGCCACCGATGACCAAGTGGCAGCGATGCGTGCTAGGCGTTGGAGCCGGAATGCGGGTTGAGTGGCTTGAAAAGGCACTCAGAAATCTGGAAGACGAAGCAAACTACATTGCTCTCGAAAACCCTAAGGCGGCCGACGATTTTTCGGATGCCATTTTCGCCAGCGTCGACAAATTGGCTCAGTTTCCCGCCATGGGCCGTGAAGGACGGGTTAAACAAACTCGGGAATGGGCAGTACCTAACTGGTCTTATCTGATCCCATATCGAATACGCGGTGATCGCCTTCAGATCCTCGGCGTATTCCACACGCGGCAACGTCCGCGCACGAAGTGGTGAGAAACGGGAAATACGCCTAAGCCCATCCCTGATAAACTGCGCCCCATCCGCCTCGCCAACCCAGATTCCCCCATGCCCCTAAACACCGCTCCACTCTCCCGCCGCTTTTCCGTCGCACCCATGATGGATTGGAGCCACTAACTCCACAGACCTTTAAATACGTACCCTGTAGCGCACCATTGAAATCCCCG
>NZ_JAFCTN010000059.1:24449-27905 GCF_049896045.1 Pseudomonas sp. PWP3-1b2 | reverse complement strand
GTTGGGTTGCGCAGCAGCCCCAAACTGAGACGCCGCGTTCTTTCTGAAAGAACGCGGCGTTTTTTTTATGGGGCTGCTGCGCAGCCCAACGCGGGGCAAGCCCGCTCGCCACAACAAACCCGCTCCCCACTAAACTTGCGACATGCCAGGCCGACAAACTGGCACTATCACGCTAAATGACTCGCAGAGATAACGGACATGTCCCTACGCACCCTGCTCACCGCCCTCCTCCTGACCGCCAGCGCCTCAGCCATGGCCGACACCGAAGTCGTCAACCTGAGCAACCGCACCAGCGCCGACTTGCTGCCGGTGGCGCAGAATTTCATCGGCAAGGACGGCACCGTCAGCGCCTATGGCAATCAGCTGATCGTGAATGCCGACCCCGGCAAAATCCAGGACCTGCGCGCACTGCTTTCTCAACTCGACACTCCCGCCAAGCGCCTGCTGATCACCGTCGACACCAACGACAACAATCAGCAAAACAGCGGCGACAGCCAAACCCGCATCATCAGCTACGGCACCACCAGCCGTGACGGCGGCGTGCAGCAGATCCAGGCCAGCGAAGGTGTGCCGGCACTGATCCAGGTCGGCCAGAGCGTGCCGCTCACCACCACGCAGCCTGACGCCTACGGTCGCCCGCAAAATCAGACTCAGTATCGCAACGTAACCCAAGGCTTCTACGTCACCGCCAGCGTCACCGGCGAGACCGTTCACCTGGCTATCAGTACCAACCGTGACCGCATGAGCCAGGAACGTCCCGATGTAGTGAACGTTCAGAGTACCGACACAACGGTCAGCGGGCGCTTGGGTGAATGGATTACTCTGGCCGGCATCAATCGCGAGACCCAGGCCGATAAATCCTCTACAACCCGCAGCTACTCTACTCAGGGCCGTGATGACCTGACGTTGCGGGTCAAGATCGACACCCTGAACTGAAGCACCAAAAACTGACTGGCGGGTCGTATTAGACTAAAGATGTAGTGCTTCAAAAAAAGCACTACAAAACGTTTGACGATCGAAAAAAGCATGGGCATGATGGCCTCGCTCCCGCTAATCAGGGGCCCTGGCAAGGGCCTTCGGATCGTCGCTCTAAGCTACCCACCTGAGCCGATTCGTGTCTGTACCGCCCACAAGGTGTGTTTGACGAGGTTGCGACTGGAACGAAGTTGTCCCGAGGGACGGAAGCTATCCAGGTAACCCGGCTACACACTGACGAATACCCGAGGGCCCACGATGCCCGAAGACTGTTCTCGGTCTGCCTGCTACCTGCTCCCCTCTCGCAACACGTTCATCCCGTCGCATTCCCCGCCAAACCCGACATGACCGCCTAAGCTTCTGGTCAGCGAGCAGCCCTGCCCACGCATTGAATGCACGGCTGGAAAACGGATCTTCTAAACGCGACGAGGTTTATCTCCATGGCACTGACACGCGAACAGCAAATTGCAGCCCTTGAAAAAGACTGGGCTGAAAACCCACGCTGGAAAGGCGTAACCCGCGCTTATTCCGCTGCTGACGTCGTCCGCCTGCGTGGCTCGGTTCAACCTGAGCACACCTTTGCAAAACTCGGCGCCGAGAAGCTGTGGAACCTGGTGACCCAAGGTGCCAAGCCTTCCTTCCGTCCCGACAAAGATTTCGTCAACTGCATGGGCGCCCTCACTGGCGGCCAGGCAGTGCAACAGGTGAAAGCCGGTATCCAGGCGATCTACCTGTCCGGCTGGCAAGTGGCAGCGGACAACAACTCCGCTGAATCCATGTACCCCGACCAATCGCTGTACCCGGTGGACTCGGTTCCAACCGTGGTCAAGCGCATCAACAACTCGTTCCGCCGTGCCGACCAGATCCAGTGGAAAGCCGGTAAAGGTCCGGGCGATGAAGGCTACATCGACTACTTCGCGCCGATCGTGGCCGACGCGGAGGCCGGTTTCGGCGGCGTACTCAACGCCTACGAGCTGATGAAAAGCATGATCGAGGCAGGCGCTGCCGGCGTGCACTTCGAAGACCAACTGGCGTCGGTCAAGAAATGCGGCCACATGGGCGGCAAGGTACTGGTGCCCACCCAGGAAGCCGTACAAAAGCTGACTGCTGCCCGCCTCGCCGCTGACGTTGCCGGTACGCCGACCATCATTCTGGCGCGTACCGATGCCAACGCGGCAGACCTGCTGACTTCGGATTGCGACCCGTACGACCAGCCGTTCGTGACTGGCGAGCGCACACAGGAAGGTTTCTACAAAGTGCGCGCCGGTCTCGACCAGGCTATCGCTCGCGGCCTGGCCTATGCGCCGTATGCCGACCTGATCTGGTGCGAAACCGCCAAGCCGGACCTGGACGAAGCGCGTCGCTTTGCTGAAGCGATCAAGAAGGAATACCCGGACCAGCTGCTGTCCTACAACTGCTCGCCTTCCTTCAACTGGAAGAAGAACCTGGACGACGCGACCATCGCCAAGTTCCAGCGTGAATTGTCTGCCATGGGTTACAAGCACCAGTTCATCACCCTGGCTGGCATTCACAACATGTGGCACAGCATGTTCAACCTGGCGCACGACTACGCCCGCAACGACATGACGGCTTACGTGAAGCTGCAGGAGCAGGAGTTCGCTGACGCTTCCAAGGGTTACACCTTTGTGGCGCACCAACAGGAAGTGGGCACTGGCTACTTTGACGACATGACTACCGTGATCCAGGGCGGGTCTTCTTCGGTAACCGCGCTGAAGGGCTCGACTGAAGAAGAACAGTTTCACTAAGTAATCGCGAGTACACGGCCACTGCGGCCCCAGGGAAGACCTAACCGCAGTGCCGCACAACCATCACGCCCCGACCTGTTCGGGGCGTTTTTTATTTCAGGCGCACCGAAAATCAAAGGTGGGAGCTGGCTTGCCTGCGATGGCGGTGGGTCAGGCAACCCATCCATACCTGATGCACCGCCATCGCGGGCAAGCCCGGCTCCCACAGAAAATGAGTCAGCGCTGAAGATTTTTGGCGAAACATTGATCCAGCGCGGTATTTGGGCGGATCAAATCGGTTAAAAGATCTGTTCCAGCAACTAGCGGCAATCGAGCAAGTAACAACAACTTCCCCCGCCACACGAGAAACATTCGCTTAAACCCCACGCAAACAACATTCATTATCATTTAGCCCATGAAAACTTCGTTACCGCTCAAACAAAACAGAATTGGCCAAATGCCCGCTAATCCCCGCCCCGCAAGGGCCACAGCCCCAAGAAGGTGCACTATGTGGTTATTCCATGGAATAATTTCGCTATAGGAATTTTACTTGCCCGGTGTTTAGCCATAAAATCACCGCGATTGATTGCAGTGCGACATATCGTCACTGCATCGTTACTTTTTCGAGCTCAGAGACCTTTGCTCTCTGTTAAGGATTTCCAGCATGACCGAAGCGACAGGACTCATGGCCCACAACTGGGGCTTTGCCATTTTCCTCCTCGGTGTTGTCGGCCTA
>NZ_JAFCTN010000059.1:15677-24351 GCF_049896045.1 Pseudomonas sp. PWP3-1b2 | reverse complement strand
TCGAGTGGGCGCCCTTGACTGGGCTCCGGAAGCTCGTCGTAAGCGGCAAGCGAAGCTGAAACAATGAGGCTTTGGCGATGCAATACAATCTCACCAGGATCGACCCGGATGCTCCTAACGATCAGTACCCTATCGGCGAACGGGAAACCGTTTCCGATCCGTTAGAAGATCAAGTCCACAAAAACATTTACATGGGCAAGCTCGAAGACGTGCTGAGTGGCGCGGTCAACTGGGGGCGTAAAAACTCCCTGTGGCCGTACAACTTCGGTCTGTCGTGCTGCTACGTGGAAATGACCACCGCCTTCACGGCGCCCCACGACATCGCGCGCTTTGGCGCCGAAGTTATCCGGGCATCACCGCGTCAGGCGGATTTCATGGTTATCGCCGGTACCTGCTTTATCAAGATGGCGCCGATCATTCAGCGTCTCTACGAGCAAATGCTCGAACCAAAGTGGGTTATCTCCATGGGTTCGTGCGCCAACTCCGGTGGCATGTACGACATCTACTCCGTCGTTCAAGGGGTGGACAAGTTCCTGCCCGTGGACGTCTACGTGCCTGGCTGCCCGCCTCGCCCTGAAGCATTCCTGCAAGGCTTGATGCTGTTGCAGGAATCGATTGGCAAGGAGCGTCGTCCGCTTTCCTGGGTTGTCGGCGATCAAGGCGTGTATCGCGCCGAGATGCCGTCGCAAAAGGAACAGCGCCGCGAACAGCGTATCGCAGTCACCAACCTGCGCAGCCCCGACGAAGTCTGATCCAGCCCCGCTTCTTTTATAGAACGAAAACCTGGCTTCATTCTTTACGTTGACCGAAAGCGATAAAAAACCATGACTACAGGCAGTGCTCTGTATATCCCGCCTTACAAGGCAGACGACCAGGATGTGGTCGTCGAACTCAATAACCGTTTTGGCCCTGACGCCTTCACCGCCCAGGCCACACGCACCGGTATGCCGGTGCTGTGGGTGGCGCGTGCCAGGCTTGTCGAAGTCCTGAGCTTCCTGCGCAACCTGCCCAAGCCGTACGTCATGCTCTATGACTTGCATGGCGTGGACGAGCGTCTGCGCACCAAGCGCCAGGGCCTGCCAAGCGGCGCCGATTTCACCGTGTTCTACCACCTGATGTCGCTGGAACGTAACAGCGACGTGATGATTAAGGTGGCGCTCTCCGAGAGCGACCTGAGCATTCCGACCGTGACCGGTATCTGGCCGAACGCCAACTGGTACGAGCGTGAAGTGTGGGACATGTTCGGCATCGACTTCCCGGGCCACCCGCACCTGACGCGCATCATGATGCCGCCGACCTGGGAAGGTCACCCGTTGCGCAAGGACTTCCCTGCGCGCGCCACCGAATTCGACCCGTTCAGCCTCAACCTCGCCAAGCAACAGCTTGAAGAAGAGGCGGCACGCTTCCGTCCGGAAGACTGGGGCATGAAACGCTCCGGCACCAACGAGGACTACATGTTCCTCAACCTGGGCCCGAACCACCCTTCGGCTCACGGTGCCTTCCGCATCATCCTGCAACTGGACGGCGAAGAAATCGTCGACTGCGTGCCCGACGTCGGTTACCACCACCGTGGTGCCGAGAAGATGGCCGAGCGTCAGTCCTGGCACAGTTTCATCCCGTACACCGACCGTATCGACTACCTCGGCGGCGTGATGAACAACCTGCCGTACGTGCTCTCGGTCGAGAAACTGGCCGGCATCAAGGTACCGGACCGCGTCGACACCATCCGCATCATGATGGCCGAGTTCTTCCGCATCACCAGCCACCTGCTGTTCCTGGGTACTTACATCCAGGACGTTGGCGCCATGACCCCGGTGTTCTTCACCTTCACCGACCGTCAGCGCGCCTACAAGGTAATCGAAGCCATCACCGGTTTCCGCCTGCACCCGGCCTGGTACCGCATCGGCGGCGTAGCACACGACTTGCCGAATGGCTGGGAGCGTCTGGTCAAGGAATTCATCGACTGGATGCCCAAGCGTCTGGACGAGTACCAGAAAGCCGCGCTCGACAACAGCATCCTCAAGGGCCGCACCATTGGCGTTGCGCAGTACAACACCAAGGAAGCCTTGGAATGGGGCGTCACCGGCGCCGGTCTGCGCTCTACGGGTTGCGATTTCGACCTGCGTAAAGCGCGCCCGTACTCCGGCTACGAGAACTTCGAGTTCGAAGTGCCGCTGGCCGCGAATGGCGATGCCTACGACCGTTGCATCGTGCGCGTCGAAGAAATGCGCCAGAGCCTGAAGATCATCGAGCAGTGCATGCGCAACATGCCGGCAGGTCCGTACAAGGCGGATCACCCGCTGACCACGCCGCCGCCCAAAGAGCGCACGCTGCAGCACATCGAAACCCTGATCACGCACTTCCTGCAAGTTTCGTGGGGCCCGGTCATGCCGGCCAACGAATCCTTCCAGATGATTGAAGCGACCAAGGGTATCAACAGTTATTACCTGACGAGCGATGGCGGCACCATGAGCTACCGCACCCGGATTCGCACCCCAAGCTTCCCGCACTTGCAGCAGATCCCTTCGGTGATCAAAGGCGAGATGGTCGCGGACTTGATTGCGTACCTGGGTAGTATCGATTTCGTTATGGCCGACGTGGACCGTTAAGCATGAATAGCACGCTTATCCAGACAGACCGTTTCACCTTGAGTGAAACCGAGCGCTCGGCCATTGAGCACGAGCTGCATCACTACGAAGACCCGCGCGCGGCGTCGATCGAAGCCTTGAAGATCGTCCAGAAGGAACGTGGCTGGGTGCCCGACGGCGCCCTCTACGCGATCGGCGAGATGCTCGGTATTCCCGCCAGCGACGTTGAAGGGGTGGCCACGTTCTACAGCCAGATCTTCCGCCAGCCGGTCGGCCGCCACATCATTCGCGTGTGCGACAGCATGGTCTGCTACATCGGTGGCCACGAATCTGTGGTCAGCGAGATCCAGAACAAGCTGGGCATTGGCCTGGGCCAAACCACTCCGGACGGCCGCTTTACGCTGCTGCCGGTGTGCTGCCTGGGCAACTGCGACAAGGCGCCGGCGTTGATGATCGACGACGACACATTCGGTGACGTGCAGCCTGCTGGCGTCACCCAATTGCTCGAGGGCTACCCATGACCCTTACATCTTTCGGCCCGGCCAACCTGATCAAGCGTTCGCCAGAGACTCACCCGCTGACCTGGCGTCTGCGTGACGACGGCGAGGCGGTATGGCTCGACGAGTACCAGGCCAAAAACGGTTACGCCGCTGCGCGCAAAGCCTTCGCCGACATGGCCCAGGACGACATCGTCCAGACCGTGAAAGACGCCGGCCTTAAAGGTCGCGGCGGTGCAGGCTTCCCCACGGGCGTTAAGTGGGGCCTGATGCCCAAAGACGAATCCATCAACATCCGCTACCTGCTGTGCAACGCGGATGAAATGGAGCCGAACACCTGGAAAGACCGCATGCTGATGGAGCAACTGCCCCATCTGCTGATCGAAGGCATGCTGATCAGCGCCCGCGCGCTGAAAACCTACCGTGGCTATATCTTCCTGCGTGGCGAGTACACCACCGCCGCCAAGCACCTCACCCGTGCCGTGGAAGAAGCCAAGGCCGCTGGCCTGTTGGGCAAGAACATTCTTGGTTCGGGGTTTGACTTCGAACTGTTCGTGCACACCGGCGCGGGGCGTTACATCTGCGGTGAAGAAACCGCACTGATCAACTCCCTCGAAGGCCGCCGCGCCAACCCGCGTTCCAAGCCGCCCTTCCCTGCCGCCGTGGGCGTGTGGGGCAAGCCGACCTGCGTGAACAACGTTGAAACCCTGTGCAACGTGCCGGCGATCATTGGCGACGGCGTTGACTGGTACAAATCGTTGGCCCGCGAAGGCAGTGAAGACATGGGCACCAAGCTCATGGGCTTCTCCGGCAAGGTCAAGAACCCTGGCCTGTGGGAACTGCCGTTCGGCGTGACCGCACGCGAGCTGTTCGAGGACTACGCCGGCGGCATGCGCGACGGCTACACCTTGAAAGCCTGGCAACCAGGCGGCGCCGGTACCGGCTTCCTGCTGCCCGAGCACCTTGACGCACAAATGTACGCCGGCGGCATCGGCAAGGTCGGCACCCGTATGGGCACAGGCCTGGCGATGGCGGTGGACAACACCGTGAACATGGTCTCGCTGCTGCGCAACATGGAGCAGTTCTTCTCCCGTGAGTCCTGCGGCTTCTGCACCCCATGCCGTGACGGTTTGCCGTGGAGCGTGAAGCTCTTGATGGCGATCGAGAAAGGCGAAGGCCAGCCCGGCGACATCGAGACCCTGCTGGGTCTGGTCGGTTTCCTCGGCCCTGGCAAGACCTTCTGTGCTCACGCACCGGGCGCCGTGGAGCCATTGGGCAGCGCAATCAAATACTTCCGCTCTGAATTCGAGGCAGGCATCGCGCCAACCCGCGCGGGCGATCTCAATCAGGTGGCATCACCGACCATGGTCGGCGCGTAACGCTTAAAAAGGCGAAGGGTCCGTGCCCCTCGCTTTCTCATGTGCTGACGCCTTGATGGCTGTGTAGATGCACATGAATAACAAGATTCCATTAGCCACGCCCGCTGACAACGGGCCAACGAAGAACTTTGAACCATGGCCACTATCCACGTAGACGGCAAAGCGCTCGAAGTCGATGGGGCAGACAACCTGTTACAGGCATGTCTCTCATTAGGCCTCGACATCCCGTATTTCTGCTGGCACCCCGCGCTTGGTAGCGTCGGTGCCTGTCGCCAGTGTGCGGTCAAGCAATACACCGACGAGAACGACACCCGTGGTCGTATCGTCATGTCCTGCATGACGCCCGCCACTGACAACACCTGGATCTCCATCGAAGATGAAGAATCCAAGGCGTTCCGCGCCAGTGTTGTTGAATGGCTGATGACCAACCACCCCCACGACTGCCCGGTCTGTGAGGAAGGCGGTCACTGCCACCTGCAAGACATGACGGTGATGACCGGCCACAACGAGCGGCGTTATCGCTTCACCAAGCGCACCCACCAGAACCAGCAACTGGGCCCGTTCATTTCCCACGAAATGAACCGCTGCATCGCTTGCTACCGCTGCGTGCGCTTCTATAAAGACTACGCCGGCGGCACTGACCTGGGCGTCTTCGGCGCCCACGACAACGTGTACTTCGGTCGCGTTGAAGACGGCGTGCTCGAAAGCGAATTCTCCGGCAACCTCACCGAGGTCTGCCCGACCGGTGTGTTCACCGACAAGACGCACTCCGAGCGTTACAACCGCAAGTGGGACATGCAGTTCTCGCCGAGCATCTGCCATGGCTGCTCCAGCGGTTGCAACATCTCGCCGGGCGAGCGTTACGGCGAACTGCGTCGCATCGAAAACCGCTTCAACGGTTCGGTGAACCAGTACTTCCTGTGCGACCGTGGCCGTTTCGGCTATGGCTACGTCAACCGCGAAGACCGCCCACGCCAGCCGTTGCTGGCCGGTGGCGCCAAGCTGAGCCTGGACGACGCACTGGATAAAGCCGCCGACCTGCTGCGCGGCCGCAACATCGTCGGTATAGGCTCGCCGCGTGCCAGCCTCGAAAGCAACTACGCGTTGCGCGAACTGGTCGGCGCCGAGCACTTCTACTGCGGTATCGAAGCCGCTGAGCTGGAGCGCATCCGTCTGGTCCTGCAAGTGCTGAACGACAGCCCGCTGCCGGTTCCGAACATGCGCGACATCGAAGACCACGACGCGATCTTCGTCCTTGGCGAAGACCTGACCCAGACCGCCGCGCGTATCGCGCTGTCGCTGCGCCAGTCGGTCAAAGGCAAGGCTGAAGACATGGCCGACGCCATGCGCGTACAGCCTTGGCTCGACGCCGCGGTGAAGAACATCGGCCAACACGCGCTGAACCCGCTGTTTATCGCAAGCCTGGCAGAAACCAAGCTCGACGATATCGCCGAAGAATGTGTGCACGCCGCACCGGACGACCTGGCTCGCCTCGGTTTCGCCGTGGCCCACGCCCTCGACGCCAGCGCGCCTGCCGTCGAAGGCCTGGACGCTGAAGCCGTGGAACTGGCCCAGCGCATCGCCGACGCCCTGCTGGCCGCCAAGCGCCCATTGATCATTGCCGGTACCTCGCTGGGTTCCAAGGCACTGATCGAAGCCGCTGCCAACATCGCCAAGGCCTTGAAGCTGCGCGACAAGAACGGTTCCATCAGCCTGGTCGTGCCGGAAGCCAACAGCCTCGGCCTGGCCATGCTCGGTGGCGAGTCCCTGGACGCGGCGCTGCAAGCCGTGATCGACGGCAACGCCGACGCCATCGTGGTACTGGAAAACGACCTGTACACCCGCACCGATGCTGCCAAGGTTGACGCTGCACTGGACGCCGCCAAGGTCCTGATCGTCGCCGACCACCAGAAGACTGCCACCAGCGACCGTGCCGACCTGGTGCTGCCAGCCGCCACTTTCGCTGAAGGAGACGGTACCCTGGTCAGCCAGGAAGGCCGCGCCCAGCGCTTCTTCCAGGTGTTCGATCCGAAGTACATGGACGCCAGCATCCTGGTTCACGAAGGCTGGCGCTGGCTGCATGCCCTGCGCGCGACCCTGCTGAACCAGCCGATCGACTGGACCCAGCTCGACCACGTCACCGCCGCCGTTGCCGCCAGTGCACCGCAGCTGGCGCGTATCGTCGATGCTGCACCGTCCGCCGCGTTCCGCATCAAGGGCTTGAAACTGGCCCGTGAACCGCTGCGTTACTCCGGTCGTACCGCCATGCGCGCCAACATCAGCGTGCATGAACCGCGCACGCCGCAGGACATCGACACCGCCTTCAACTTCTCCATGGAAGGTTATTCGGGTTCGGTAGAACCGCGTCAACAGGTGCCGTTTGCCTGGTCGCCGGGCTGGAACTCGCCGCAGGCCTGGAACAAGTTCCAGGACGAAGTCGGTGGTCATATCCGCGCTGGCGACCCGGGCACCCGCCTGATCGAAAGCACCGGTGATTCGCTGAACTGGTTCGCTGCCGTACCGCGTCCGTTCAACCCGGCCCAGGGCACCTGGCAGGTTGTGCCGTTCTTCCACCTGTTCGGCAGTGAAGAGACTTCTTCCAAAGCCGCGCCGGTTCAGGAACGCATCCCGGCGGCTTATGTGTCCGTGGCCAAGTCCGAAGCCGATCGCCTGGGCGTCAATGACGGTGCCCTGCTCAGCCTGACCGTAGCCGGCCAGACCTTGCGTCTGCCGCTGCGCATCAACGATGAGTTGGGTGCCGGCCTGGTCGCACTGCCTAAAGGCATCGCCGGTATTCCAGCGGCCATCTTTGGCAAAACCGTTGACGGTCTGCAGGAGGCAGCGCAATGACCTGGTTCACCCCTGAAGTGATCGACGTGATCATCTCGGTCGTCAAGGCCATCGTGATCCTGTTGGCCGTGGTCGTTGCGGGCGCCCTGCTCAGCTTCGTCGAACGTCGCCTGCTGGGCTGGTGGCAGGACCGTTACGGTCCGAACCGCGTTGGCCCGTTCGGCATGTTCCAGATCGCTGCCGACATGCTGAAAATGTTCTTCAAGGAAGACTGGACCCCGCCGTTTGCCGACAAGGTGATTTTCACCCTGGCACCGGTCGTGGCCATGAGCGCCTTGCTGATCGCCTTTGCGGTCATCCCGATCACCCCGACCTGGGGCGTGGCGGACCTGAACATCGGCTTGCTGTTCTTCTTCGCCATGGCCGGTCTGTCGGTCTACGCGGTGCTGTTCGCCGGTTGGTCGAGCAACAACAAGTTCGCCCTGCTGGGCAGCTTGCGGGCTTCGGCCCAGACCGTGTCCTACGAAGTGTTCATGGGCCTGGCGCTGATGGGCATCGTGGTGCAGGTCGGCTCGTTCAACATGCGCGACATCGTCGAGTACCAGGCGCAGAACCTGTGGTTCATCATTCCGCAGTTCTTCGGTTTCTGTACCTTCTTCATCGCTGGCGTCGCCGTGACTCACCGTCACCCGTTCGACCAGCCGGAAGCAGAACAGGAACTGGCTGACGGTTACCACATTGAATACGCCGGCATGAAATGGGGCATGTTCTTCGTTGGCGAATACATCGGCATCATCTTGATCTCGGCCCTGCTGGTCACGCTGTTCTTCGGCGGCTGGCACGGCCCGTTCAACATCCTGCCGCAACTGGCGTTCTTCTGGTTCTTCTTGAAGACGGCGTT
Source organism: Pseudomonas sp. PWP3-1b2 (assembly GCF_049896045.1). Taxonomy (NCBI): domain Bacteria; kingdom Pseudomonadati; phylum Pseudomonadota; class Gammaproteobacteria; order Pseudomonadales; family Pseudomonadaceae; genus Pseudomonas; species Pseudomonas sp. PWP3-1b2. The sequence goes on along the minus strand of NZ_JAFCTN010000059.1, from coordinate 16,196 downwards.
CTTCATCATGCTGTTCATCCTGCTGCGCGCCTCTATTCCGCGCCCGCGCTATGACCAGGTGATGGATTTCAGCTGGAGATTCTGCCTGCCGCTGACCCTGATCAATTTGCTGGTGACTGCTGCCGTTGTGTTGTTGAACACGCCAGCGGCCGCGGTTCAGTGAGGATTTGACCCATGTTCAAATATATTGGCGACATCGTTAAGGGTACCGGTACCCAGTTGCGAAGCCTGGTGATGGTGTTCGGTCACGGCTTTCGCAAACGCGACACCCTGCAATACCCGGAAGAAGCGGTGTACCTGCCGCCGCGCTATCGCGGCCGCATCGTACTGACCCGCGACCCCGATGGCGAAGAGCGTTGCGTAGCCTGCAACCTGTGCGCCGTGGCGTGCCCGGTGGGTTGCATCTCCCTGCAGAAAGCTGAAACCGAAGACGGTCGCTGGTACCCGGACTTCTTCCGCATCAACTTCTCGCGCTGCATTTTCTGCGGCCTCTGCGAGGAAGCTTGCCCGACCACCGCA
>NZ_JAFCTN010000059.1:0-15579 GCF_049896045.1 Pseudomonas sp. PWP3-1b2 | reverse complement strand
CAAAGGCGCCGCACAAAACGAAGCCGAGCCGATCAACGTGAAGAGCTTGCTGCCTTAAGGAAGAAAGATGGAATTCGCTTTCTATTTCGCGTCCGGTATTGCAGTGGTGTCCACGCTTCGCGTGATCACCAACACCAACCCCGTGCACGCCCTGCTCTACCTGATCATTTCGTTGATCGCCGTGGCCATGACCTTTTTCGCTCTCGGCGCACCGTTCGCCGGTGTGCTGGAAGTGATCGCCTACGCCGGCGCCATCATGGTGCTGTTCGTGTTTGTGGTGATGATGCTTAACCTGGGGCCAGCTTCGGTCGCCCAGGAACGCGTCTGGCTCAAGCCCGGCATCTGGCTCGGTCCAGTCATCCTTGCAGCTCTGCTGCTGGGTGAACTGCTGTATGTGCTGTTCGCTCACCAGAGCGGCCAGGCCATCGGCCACACCACCGTAGATGCGAAGGCCGTGGGCATCAGCCTGTTCGGCCCGTACCTGCTGGTGGTCGAACTGGCTTCGATGCTGCTGCTCGCTGCAGCCATCACCGCCTTCCACTTGGGCCGCAACGAAGCCAAGGAGCAATGACGATGCCTGCTATCCCTTTGGAGCATGGTCTGGCGGTCGCCGGCATCCTGTTCTGCCTTGGCCTGGTCGGCCTGATGGTTCGCCGTAACATTTTGTTCGTGTTGATGAGCCTGGAAATCATGATGAACGCCGCGGCACTGGCATTTATTGTGGCGGGTGCACGTTGGGGCCAGCCGGATGGACAAGTCATGTTCATCCTGGTGATCAGCCTGGCAGCCGCCGAGGCCAGTATTGGCCTGGCGATCCTGCTGCAACTGTATCGTCGCTTTCACACGCTTGATATCGACGCTGCCAGTGAGATGCGCGGATGAACATGATCTTTCTGACTTTCGTATTTCCCCTGATCGGTTTCCTGCTGCTGTCGTTCTCTCGCGGCCGCTTCTCGGAAAACCTCTCGGCGCTGATCGGCGTCGGCTCGATTGGCCTGTCGGCGATTGTCGCCGCCTACGTCATCTGGCAATTCAACGTGGCGCCACCGGAAGGCGGTCACTACACCCTGGTGCTGTGGCAGTGGATGTCGGTGGAGGGCTTCAAGCCCAACTTCGCCCTCTACGTCGACGGCCTGTCGATCACCATGCTTGGCGTGGTCGTCGGTGTGGGCTTCCTGATCCACCTGTTCGCGTCCTGGTACATGCGCGGTGAGGCCGGTTACTCGCGCTTCTTCGCCTACACCAACCTGTTTATCGCGAGCATGCTGTTTCTGGTGCTCGGCGATAACCTGTTGTTCCTGTACTTCGGCTGGGAAGGCGTGGGCCTGTGCTCCTACCTGTTGATCGGTTTCTACTACAGCAACCGCAACAACGGTAACGCGGCACTCAAGGCCTTTATCGTCACCCGCATCGGCGACGTGTTCATGGCCATCGGCCTGTTCATCCTGTTCCAACAGGTGGGCACGCTGAACATCCAGGAACTGCTGGTGCTGGCACCGCAGAAATTCCAGGTCGGCGACTTCTGGATCACCCTGGCCACGCTGATGCTGCTGGGCGGCGCTGTTGGTAAATCGGCGCAACTGCCACTGCAAACCTGGCTGGCGGATGCGATGGCCGGCCCTACCCCGGTTTCCGCACTGATTCACGCGGCAACCATGGTAACCGCCGGTGTCTACCTGATCGCACGGACCCACGGCCTGTTCACCCTGGCTCCGGACATCCTGCACCTTGTAGGCATCGTCGGTGGCGTGACCCTGGTGCTGGCCGGCTTTGCCGCGCTGGTGCAGACCGACATCAAGCGTATCCTCGCCTACTCGACCATGAGCCAGATCGGCTACATGTTCCTGGCCCTGGGCGTTGGCGCCTGGGACGCGGCGATCTTCCACCTGATGACCCACGCCTTCTTCAAGGCCCTGCTGTTCCTCGCTTCCGGTGCGGTGATCGTTGCCTGCCACCACGAGCAGAACATCTTCAAGATGGGCGGCCTGTGGAAAAAACTGCCGCTGGCCTACGCCAGCTTCATCGTCGGTGGTGCCGCGCTGGCAGCCTTGCCGTTGGTGACCGCAGGTTTCTACTCCAAGGACGAAATCCTCTGGGAAGCTTTTGCCAGCGGTAACCAGAACCTGCTCTACGCAGGGCTGGTGGGCGCGTTCATGACCTCGCTGTACACCTTCCGTTTGATCTTCATCACGTTCCACGGTGAAGCCAAGACCGAAGCGCACGCAGGCCATGGCATCTCGCACTGGTTGCCATTGTCGGTGCTGATCATCCTGTCGACCTTCATTGGCGCCATGATCACTCCACCACTGGCTGGCGTGCTGCCGGAGAGCGTCGGTCAAGCCGGTGGCGCAGACAAGCACAGCCTGGAAATCGCCTCGGGTGCCATTGCCCTGGCCGGGATCCTGCTGGCAGCGCTGCTGTTCCTCGGCAAACGTCGCTTCGTTACGGGTGTTGCCAACAGCGGCATCGGCCGCTTCCTTTCGGCCTGGTGGTTCGCTGCCTGGGGCTTCGACTGGATCTACGACAAACTGTTCGTCAAACCCTACCTTGCCATCAGCCATGTACTGCGCAAAGACCCGCTCGACCAGACCATCGGTTTGATCCCGCGTGCCGCCAAGGCCGGTCACACCGCCTTGAGCCGCAGCGAGACCGGCCAATTGCGCTGGTATGCAGCTTCCATGGCCGTGGGTGCCGTGCTGGTGATCGGCGCCATCGTAGTGGTAGCAGTCTGATATGAACTTTGCGAACTTGCGAAAGGAAACGAGCCCGTCATGATTCTGCCCTGGCTAATCCTGATCCCCTTTATCGGCGGCCTGCTCTGCTGGATGGGTGAACGCTTCGGCGCCACCCTGCCCCGCTGGATTGCGTTGCTGACCATGTCCCTGGAACTCGCACTCGGCCTCTGGCTGTGGGCCCATGGCGACTATTCATTCGCTCCGGCACCGGGTGCCGATCCCACTTTCGCGCTTGAATTCAAGCACGTGTGGATCGAGCGCTTCGGCATCAACGTGCACCTGGCCCTCGACGGCCTGTCGCTGTTGATGATCCTGCTGACCGGCCTGCTGGGTATCCTCTCGGTACTCTGCTCCTGGAAAGAAATTCAGCGTCACGTGGGCTTCTTCCACCTGAACCTGATGTGGATTTTGGGCGGCGTAGTCGGCGTGTTCCTTGCGCTGGACCTGTTCATGTTCTTCTTCTTCTGGGAAATGATGCTGGTGCCGATGTACTTCCTCATCGCGCTCTGGGGTCACAGTTCTTCGGACGGCAAGAAAACCCGGATCTACGCGGCGACCAAGTTCTTCATCTTCACTCAGGCTTCCGGCCTGATCATGTTGGTGGCGATCGTCGGCCTGGTACTGGTCAACTTCAACAGCACCGGCGTGATCACGTTCAACTACGCCGACCTGCTGAAAACCAAGATGTCGCTCACCACTGAGTACATCCTGATGCTCGGTTTCTTCATCGCCTTCGCGGTGAAGCTGCCAGTCGTACCGTTCCACTCCTGGCTGCCGGATGCTCACGCCCAGGCGCCAACAGCGGGTTCGGTCGACTTAGCCGGTATCCTGTTGAAGACCGCTGCGTATGGTTTGTTGCGTTTCGCCCTGCCGCTGTTCCCGAACGCCTCGGCCGAGTTCGCGCCGATCGCCATGACCCTGGGTCTGATCGGGATCTTCTACGGTGCGTTCCTGGCGTTCGCGCAAACCGACATCAAGCGTCTGATCGCCTTCTCGTCCGTTTCCCACATGGGTTTCGTACTGATCGGCATCTACTCCGGCAGCCAGTTGGCGTTGCAAGGCGCCGTGATCCAGATGTTGGCCCACGGTGTTTCGGCTGCGGCCCTGTTTATCCTGAGTGGTCAGTTGTACGAGCGTCTGCACACCCGTGACATGCGTGAAATGGGTGGCGTGTGGTCGCGCATCGCGTACCTGCCAGCCATCAGCCTGTTCTTCGCCGCCGCATCCCTGGGCTTGCCGGGCACCGGTAACTTCATCGGCGAGTTCCTGATCCTGATGGGTGCCTTCGTGCAAACACCGTGGATCAGTGCCATTGCTACCTCCGGCCTGGTGTTTGGTTCGGTTTACTCGCTGATCATGATCCACCGCGCCTACTTCGGCCCGGCCAAGTCCGACACCGTCCTGCAAGGGATGGATGCTCGCGAACTGATCATGGTGCTCGGCCTTGCGGTACTGCTGATCTACATCGGCGTGTACCCGCAACCGTTCCTGGACACTTCTGCCGCGACGATGCATGGCGTGCAGCAGTGGTTCGGCACCGCCTTCTCTCAACTCGCTTCGGCCCGGTAAGAGCGCTATGGAATTCACGATCCAACACTTTATCGCGCTTGCGCCGCTGCTGATTACCAGCCTCACCGTTGTGGCGGTGATGCTGGCAATCGCCTGGCGCCGCAATCACTCACAAACGTTCCTGCTGTCGTGTGCCGGTTTGAACCTGGCCCTGCTGTCGATCATTCCGGCCCTCAAGGTCGCGCCACTGGCGGTTACGCCATTGATGATGATTGATGACTTCGCGCTGCTGTACATCGCGTTGATCCTCGTGGCAACACTGGCCTGCGTCACCCTCGCCCACGCCTACCTCGGCGAAGGCGGTACCGGCTACCCCGGCAACAAGGAAGAGCTGTACCTGCTGATCCTGCTGGCTGCGGCCGGCGGTATCGTGCTGGTCAGCGCACAGCACCTGGCCGGTTTGTTTATCGGCCTGGAACTGCTGTCGATCCCGACCTACGGCCTGGTGGCTTATGCCTTCTTCAACAAGCGCTCGCTGGAAGCCGGCATCAAGTACATGGTGCTGTCGGCTGCCGGTTCCGCGTTCCTGTTGTTTGGTATGGCCCTGCTCTACGCAGAAGCCGGCAGCCTGAGCTTCACCGGTATCGGTCACGCCCTGGCGGCTACCGGCATGCCTGCGCCCATCGCCCAACTGGGCCTGGCCATGATGCTGATCGGCCTGGCGTTCAAGCTGTCTCTGGTGCCGTTCCACCTGTGGACCCCGGACGTGTACGAAGGCGCCCCGGCGCCAGTCGCCGCGTTCCTGGCGACTGCGTCGAAAGTGGCTGTGTTTGCGGTAATGGTGCGTCTGTTCCAGATCTCGCCTGCCGCCAACACCGGCGTGCTGAGCGACGTGCTGACGGTGATCGCGATTGCGTCGATCCTGTTCGGTAACCTGCTGGCCCTGACCCAGAACAACCTCAAGCGTCTGCTGGGTTATTCCTCCATCGCTCACTTCGGCTACCTGCTGATCGCCCTGGTGGCGAGCAAAGGCCTGGCCGTGGAAGCCATGGGCGTGTACCTGGTCACCTACGTCATCACCAGCCTTGGCGCGTTTGGCGTGATCACGCTGATGTCCTCGCCGTTCAAAGGCCGCGACGCCGATGCCCTGTACGAGTACCGCGGCCTGTTCTGGCGCCGTCCGTACCTGACCGCCGTACTCACCGTGATGATGCTGTCCCTGGCAGGTATTCCGCTGACGGCAGGCTTTATCGGCAAGTTCTACATCGTCGCTACCGGTGTTGAAGCCCACGAATGGTGGTTGGTTGCGTCCCTGGTGCTGGGTAGCGCCATTGGCGTGTTCTACTACCTGCGCGTGATGGTGACCCTGTACCTGATCGAGCCAAACCTGCGCCGTGTGGATGCCGAGTTGCACTGGGAACAGAAAGCTGGCGGCGTAATGCTGCTGGCGATCGCCCTGCTCGCGTTCTTCCTGGGTGTGTACCCACAACCGTTGCTCACCCTGGTGCAGCACGCGGTGTTGGGCGTTTGATCGCTTAGCAAAACGTAGTAAACAGAACGGCGCCCTCGGGCGCCGTTTTGCGTTTATACGGTCGCTGCTTTTACCCTCCCCGACTCACGGAAATCTCCTCCTCGGTCTGCCGCCTTATCTGGCATCCACCCGATGAAGGCCGCCATATGGTGTTTGCGTTTTAGGAAAGTTCCCACAACACGGTCACTTGACCTCAGGTGCGTGGGCTCACAAACTATACGCAGGCTACGTACAGAACATGGATGCTCTATTTATTGAACTGCCGGCCTTCGAGCGGCATCGCAAGGACTATCTGAGCGACGAGCTTTTCCACGGTTTTCAGCAGGAGCTGATGAAAAACCCGGAAGCTGGCGACGTGATCGAAGGAACAGGCGGGCTGCGAAAGGTTCGCTTCGTCGATGAACGACGAAACAAAGGCAAGCGCGGTGGCCTGCGGGTCATTTACTACTGGTGGTCAGGCGGCACGCAGTTCTGGTTATTCACCCTGTACGGCAAGCATGAACAGGACGACATGGCGCCACACCACAAAAAAGCGCTTAAACACATGCTGGACAGGGAAATCAAAGCGAGAACACACCATGAAACGTGAAATCTTTTCCGAGCTGGTCGAAGGCTTCGACGCCCTGGCGGACGCACGCCAAGGCAAAATCACCCTGCGGACCCACAAGGTTCATCTCAACAAACTGGAGCCACTCACCGCCGAGGAAGTCGTCGCGGTGCGCCAGCAACTCAACCTCTCGCGGTCGGTGTTCGCCATGTACCTGCGCACCAATACGCGCACCCTGGAGAACTGGGAGCAAGGCCGCGCCAAACCCAATGCCCAGGCCGTCACCTTGATCCGGCTGGTGGCGCGGTTTCCGGAAACCGTTGCGCAACTGGCAGCCTTGAGCTGAAAAACAATGCACGAGTTGTGAGTGGGCTTTCCGGTGGTGAGCTGGGCTTTCTGTGGTGAGCTGGACTTATGCTGGCAGCGGGCTTGTTTTGGCCAGCGGGCTTACTGTGGCGAGCGGGCTTGCCCCGCGTTGGAGTGCGCAGCGCTCCCGCTCTTTTTGGGGCCGCTACGCAGCCCAACGCGGGGCAAGCCCGCTCGCCACAGCGGCCTACCGTGCACAAAAGATTCGAACCACTCTGCATAACCCTGGAAAAAGACTTGCCGAAGCCTCTGACTCAACGTTCCTGGACATTAGCCACTACCAAGGCATCGAGTGTCTGGCGAAGGCACGGATGCGTCCGCAGGCGAATGCCAAACGTAGCTTGCAGCAAGGCCAGCAACTCGTCGGCACTCTCGATGACACGCTTTTCACTCGGCCGGTCCAGGTAGTGAGTCGCGTAGCTGGCACCGTTCAAGGTATGCCGTTTACCGGGCGCCAACAGCGCAGCCTTCAAGTGGCCGACAAAGGGTGAGGCCGGGTGCGTGGACACGTACCAGTTGCCGATTACATAGTCGATGTCTGCCTGGGGCTGCAGGTCGAACACATACAAGCCACGCCATTCCTCGCCCACTTGAGCCCACAAGGTGTAAGTGCCTTCGTTGAAGGTCAGCCGATACGGTTCGTGGGCCGTGGCCTGGGGCGCATGCGTGTCCAGTCGCAACGGGCTGCTCGGCACCATGCCGCCGAAGCCGACATCGCTGACGTACCGCACGCCGTCCAGCGTCACCAGGCTCAGCCGATGGGTACGCCCGGTGCGCGCATCCGGCGGCCCACCCATTACCACCCAACCGGTAAGACCGCGGGCGTCGAAACCCAACGCCTGCAACAGCGCCAGAAACAGGTGATTCAGTTCGAAGCAATAACCACCGCGCCCATCGAACAGCACTTTTTGTTCAAGGCTGGGCAAGTCGATCGGCACCGGCGCATGCAGCAAGGTCGACAGGCTTTCAAACGCGAACGTGCACACATGGCGCAACTGCAATTCCTGCAGGGTTTGCAGGGTCGGCGGTGGCGGCGAGTCGAAGCCCAGGCGTTGCAGGTACAGCTGAGTATGGGTCAGACCAGACATGACGCGATCCTTGGGCGCGTGGCGAGAACGTGACTATGCCGCGCTTGCCGGGGATTTGTCATTTTGAATGAACCTTTTTAAGCGCCAACCTATCCATCTATAACAAGACAGGGAGGCAACATGAGTACCGCAAAAATCTACACCATTAACTATCAGCTGCACGGTCAACCAAAAACATTTGTGGTGCGCGCCGAAGTGATGAATAACGCCGAAGCCTGGCACTGGGCGGCCGTTGACGCCGACATTGCGCACGTCAGCCGTATCGGCCGCGTGGGTCACGAACAAGTGAAGAAAACCACTCGGCCCTGGGCGGAGAAGTTCGGTATTACCGACGTCACCTGGCTTGCACCCAAATAAACAAAGCCCCGCACATAGGCGGGGCTCAGATCATTTCTTTAAGTCGCCCAACGGATCGTAGGGCGGCTTTTTTTCTTTCTCATCTTTATCCTTATCCTTATCCAGCGGCGCGATAGCAGCACCGATGGGGTCGACTTGCGGGTCGGCCACATCCGGTGAATCCGGGTCGAAGCCCAGTTCTTCCTTCACGCTGCCATGCTCGCCTGAACGCGGGCCTTCTGGTGGATTACTCACGGCGATCTCCTCGTTACAACGGGCGGGCTTTGTCGTGCAGGTTTTCCAGGTCTTCCTCGACCCGTTCCACATCATCGTCATGACGCTCTGCCGGGTCATTGGGGCGCAACGCATCATTGTCGCGCTCCTCTTCACCGGGTGTGCGGTCAGGATTCGGGGTGCCGGGCGGCGGCTGCTTGTATTCACTCATGATGGTTCACCTCAATGGGTCTACACAGATTTAGAGAAACCGCCGTGAGCCATCGTTCAACTTGATTGCCCCAAGCATGCGAAGATGCCACCCCGCCCCACGCTGAGACCAGACCCGGATGTTCGAGCTCAAACCCTGTGACCCCGTCACCTTTCGCCAACAGACCCGCCGCAGCACCCTCATCGTCGCCGCACTGTTCGTGGCCCTGGCCATGCTGCTGTCGAGCCTGGCGGTGCTGCTGTTCGGTGAGCCCGGCGGTGACAATTTTCGCTTTAATGTCGGCGGCGTGTTTGCCGGGGTGTTGATCACGCTTGCCCTGGTGCGTGGCCCGTTCTGGACCCAGCCGTGGTTCGCACCGGCGGTGTATGGCTGGCAGCTCAAGCGCAGCCTGATGAGCGTGACCAATGTGATGCACAAGGTCATCGAAGGGGTGCAGGCCAACGACCCGACCGCCATCAAGGTGCTGCGTTTCTATCATTTGGGATTGACGCAAATGCATGCGCTGGATGCCAATTCCAGTGCCCAGGCGCAACTGGTCGGCGAAATCGAGGCGCACCAGGCGAAGATGCAGGCGTTGGGGATCGACACCGAGCAAACCCGGCTCGACCCCGCCTGGCTGGAAAGCCTTAAAAGCGTTTAAGCGAGCACGCCTGCGAGGTTTTCTTGATGGCGCACACGCGACCTGATGTCCATCAGTTGGAAACCTTCGCCCGCCAGCAAAATACGGCGCTGACGGCAATCGCCGCGCCAGCCATACCAAACACCCACGGCGCCGAGGCCACCGGCAGCAACAAACCCGCGAGCAATGGCCCGAGGCCGGCGCCGACGTCCCGCCACACCGAGTTGGAAGCCAGCGCCGACACACGCATCGAACCCGGATTGCGCTCGGCCACCAGCGTGGTCACCAGCGGCAGTTGCAGCGCGCGCAGCACCAGCACCGCAGCGGCGCCGGCGATGACCCAGTAACTGCCAAACGCGGTCAGGGCCAGGGCACTCATAAACGAAAACAGCAGCAGCATCGAGGTGGCGCCAAAATGCTGCGCGGCACGCCCGCCCAAGGGGCTCAGGAGCATTTCAGAGGCGTAGCGCAGGGCCATCAAACCGCCGGCGATCAGCACCGCGTCACCGCCGAGAATCTTTTGCGCCTGAATCGACAAGCCAAAGATAAACAGCCCGTCCAGCGCCACGCCTTCGATAAACGACCAGGTCGCCACACTGTCGGGCCATTTAAAGCGGCCGCCCGGGGCGGTGTGCAAATCATGGCCAGCCGTTGGCAGACCGCGCGCCGCCCACACGCCCAGCAGGCAACAGCCGGCCAGAATCACAAAAATAGGTCGCGGCCCGGCCCATAACGTCAACCAACCACCCAATGGCAGGGCCAACATCGGCCCGAGGGCGATCACGGCCCGAGAGCGCCCTGCCCGCCGCGCCGCCCCTTCAGGCTCGGAGGTTGCCAACACTTGAGTCGAGAGGTTCAACGCGGCGAAACACAGGCCCCAAATCAGTCGCAGCCCGAGCAAGGCCGCGAAGCCCGACAACAGCGAGTTGCCCAGCGCACACACCATGGCGGCACCAGCGGCGATCATGCAGGTCAGCCGGTCGCCGTTGCGCGCATAGAAATTCAGCACATGCCGGTAGCCGAAAATCCGCACCAGACGGTTGGCCGCCAGCAACACACCGGCCTGGGCCAGGGTGATGCCGAAGGCTTGGGATTCCATCGGCAGGAGGAGGTAGAGCAGCACGTCACTGGGCAGGCATAAAGCGAGGGTCAGTGCAGCGCGCCGGGAGCGAACATCAGCGGTGCGTTGGGCCAGGCTGGACATAATTCTGAAACATCCCGAAATACTCAGGTCGCCACGTTAGCTTTCCCAAGCAAGGTTTTACAACGATCAATCACGCCTTTTTGCCGTAGGGCAACAGGCGCAACACACTGGCCACGGCGCCCACCAGCGCGAACCCGCAACCCAGCCACAACGCGTACTCCGGGCCGCTGCCCAGCGACAGGTGGAAACAGAACGCCACCAACGACGCCCCCAGCGTCTGCCCCAACAGGCGCGAAATCGCCACGATGCCGCTGGCCCCGCCACTGCGGGCCAACGGCGCACTGGTCATGATGGCCTTGAGGTTGGGCGACTGGAAAAAACCGAACCCGGCGCCACACAGCGCCATGCGCCAGCCGATATCAAAGGCCGAGGCGTCATTACCCAGGCTCGCCAGCGCGGCCATGCCAATGCTGAGCATCAACAGCCCGATGCCGCACAACATGCCCAGCGACACCCGATCCGCCAGGCGCCCCGCCACCAGCGCCATGACCGCAACGACTGCCGGCCACGGCGTCATCAGAAAACCGGTTTCCACCTGGCTGTGCCCCAGCACTGCCTGCAACAGGAACGGCAACGACACAAACGCCAGCCCTTGAGCACTGAAGGCGCAGATGGCAGTGAGGGAAGACAGCGCAAACACCGGGCGCTTGAACAGGTCTACGGCGAGCATCGGCGCCGGGTGACCGGCCTCGCGGCGCAACAACAGCGCGCCGCAAACCAGCGCTGCGGCGATCAGCCCGAGGGTCAGCGCACCTTGCGCACCATGCACCGCCGTACCCAGGCCCAACACCAGAGCCGCAAACAACCCGGCACACAGCACAGCAGAGAGACGGTCAAAGGCATGCCCGGTTATCGGCAGTACCGGTAACGCACGCACGCCCAGGCCCAGCGCCAACAGCCCCAGCGGCACATTGATCAGGTACAGCCAATGCCAGGTCGCAACCGACAGGATCGCCGACGCGGCGGTCGGCCCGAGCGTAAACGCCAACCCCACCACCAGCGAGTTATAGCCAAGCCCCCGCCCAAGCATTTTCGAGGGGTAGATATGCCGCAGCAACGCCGTGTTGACACTCATCAGTGCCGCCGCGCCAAGCCCTTGGGCGACCCGCGCGGCCGTCAGGGTCAACAGCGACCCGGCCAGCCCGCAGAACAGTGACGAGACAATAAACAGCAGCAACCCGCCGAGGTACACCCGACGGTGCCCCAGCACGTCACTCAAGGAAGCAAACGGCAGCACCGTGGCGATAATCGCCAACTGGTAGGCGTTGACCACCCAGATCACCGAGGCCGAATCGGTGCCGATGCCTTCGGCCAGGGTCGGCAGCGCCGTGTTGACGATGGCCGTGTCCAGCGTGGCCATGCCGATCCCCAAAGACAGGGCGATCACCGCAGGCCAGCGTTTATTGGAGGGCAACCCATCGGCAACAGAAGACATGAACAATCCACGCAGGTAACGAAGGCCACTAGAGTACGGGCAGACGAAATTTTTTTCAGTGGCCTATTGCCTGACTGTCAATATTTTCATGTTCGCCTGAGTGCACACCTCCCCCTCTGGTCATCAGGCCTGCTGTGGTGAACGGGCTTGTTGTGGCGAGCGGGCTTGCCCCGCGTTGGAGTGCGCAGCGCTCCCATTCCAGTCACCTCAGTTTTCCTGACAAATGCCTGGGCCCGCTTCGCAGCCCAACGCGGGGCAAGCCCGCTCGCCACCAAAACCCAACCCAACCCAACTCGACCAACACGACCAACGCAACAACCACAGCATTAACGCCGAACATGTACCCGGTTTGTGTCGCAAACACGACAGAACGTCATGCACGTGCATCAGGCTGGTGCGGGGTTACAGTCCGGTACCCAGCCAACAAAACCACGTCAAATCACCACCGTTTTATTCGGCATCCCGAACGACACAATTGGAAATATTCGCCTTTCCGAACGACGACCCGTTCTGGCCTCCCAAGACCACAAAAATCACCATAAATTTCATGCGGTTGTTATCAAGTTTGTTACATGCCAACTGGCATACATTCTGCTTTATCCATGTTTCTAGTAATAAAATGTTTCAGGTTTGAGACAGTCTCATCCACTGAAAACTGATCCGCGTTACCCCAATAAAAACGACATGCCCCAAAGGAGGGCAGGCTCTTCGACACTTTGATCGACATCAACTTTCCAAGACTGCTGTTGCACATCTGCACCCAAAAGGGCGAATGGCCTGATCGCCAATAACAAGCCCGACTATAAAAAGGACGAATTGATGAGCTCGAGCAAGCACCACGCTGTGTCCTGTATGGACGCAGACCACTCAACCCTGGCCTTGGCCGAGAGCGCTATCGCCTTCGGCCCCTTTTTGTTACTGGCACGCCAGCACGTGTTGCTGCGCAACGGCGAGCCCGTCACCCTGGGGAGCCGCGCCCTGTACCTGCTGATCGCCCTGGTCAGCCGTGCCGGCGAGTTGCTGGAGAAAGCCGAACTGATTGCCTTCGCCTGGCCCAAAGTGGTCGTGGAGGAATGCAACCTGCGGGCGCAGATCGTCGCCCTGCGCAGGGCCCTGGGCGACGATGGCAACTTCAGCTACATCGTCACCGTGCCGGGTAGGGGTTATCGCTTTGTGGCGCCAATCACCGTGCAGGCGGTCGGCGAAGAGAGCGTGCCGCTGCCCATTGCGAAGGTTGAAGAACCGAGCCTTCCGGCCCCTGCCGGCGAAGTGATAGGCCGCGACCCGTTGATCGCCCAACTTGCCGGCCAAGTCATCAGCCAGCGCTTCGTGACCATCACCGGCCCCGGCGGCATCGGCAAGACCACCGTGGCCATGGCCGTGGCGCATCACCTGGCCAATGAGTTCAACCTCGACACCTGCTTCGTTGACATGGCCCCCGCCACAGGCGGGCAATGGGTCGCCCGTATGCTCGCCAGCGCCCTAGGCATTCAGGCCATCAGCGAAGACCCGCTGCACAGCATTGCCGCAACCCTGGCCGAGCGCCGCCTGCTGCTGGTGCTCGACAACTGCGAACACGTGTTGCCTGCCACCGCCGACGCCGTGGAAACCCTGCTGCGCAGCGCACCGCATTGCTGCGTGCTGACCACCAGCCGTGAACCGCTGCGCGCCGACGGCGAACGTGTGCACGACCTGGCGCCGCTGCAAGTGCCGGACGAAGACGCCAGCCTCAGCGCCTGCGAAGCCCTGGCCTGGTCTGGCGTGCGCCTGTTTGTGGAGCGCGTACGCGCCCTCGACCCCGACTTCGTGTTCAACGACGCCGACGTGACGGCGGTCTGCGCCATTTGCCGCAAACTCGACAGTAACGCGCTGGCCATCGAAATCGCCGCCGCGCGCGTGCGCACCTTTGGCATCCAGGACCTGGTCGGCCTGCTCGACGGCAGCTTTCGCCTGCAAATGACTGGCCGACGCACCGCCCTCGCCCGCCATCGCTCCCTCAGTGCCACCCTGGACTGGACCTATGGCATGCTCAGCGGCGACGAGCAGGCGATGCTGCGCCAATTGGCAGTATTCACCGGCTCCTTCACCCTCGACGCGGTCAAGGCCATGACCGCCAGCAGCACCCTCGACCCGCGCAACGCCCTGCCCTTGCTCGAAAGCCTGATGGACAAATCGCTGCTGATCGCCGGTGAATCGCAATTGCTCAAGCGCTATCGCCTGCTGGAAACCACCCGCGCGTATGCACTGGAAAAACTCAACGAGCACGGTGAGGCCAATTCCACCGCGCAGCGTCACGCCCACTACGCCCTTGGCGTATTGCAGGAAGCCGGCGATACCCTCGACGGCCTGTCCCCGGAAACCTGGATCGCCCTCTACGGCCCCGAAAGCAACACCATCCGCTCGGCATTGGAGTGGGCTTATTCGCCCACGGGCAATCTGCCCGTTGCCATTGAACTGACCCTGGGCGGCGTACCGTTGTGGTTGCGCCTGTCACTGGTCAGCGAGTGCCGCACGTGGGTCGATAAAGGCCTGGCGAGCGACGCAGAGACCCCGTTGCCAGTGCGTCAGCGCATGCTCTTGCAGACTGCCCTGGCCAGCGTGCTGATGCTCACCTACGGCACCGGCGGCCCGATGCGCGAAGCCTGGCGCCAGGTGCGCGAAGACGCCTGCGACCTCGGTGACGCCGAGCACAAATTGCGCGCGTTGTGGGGCTTGTGGACCGACCGCTGCGGCTGCAACCAATACACCGAAGCGCTGGAACTGGCTGAGCGTTACCTCGCCCTGAGCAACAGCGGTAACCAGCAATTGCTCGGCAAACGCATGCGCGCCGTGGCCTTGTTCCATATGGGCGACCTGGCCGGCGCCCGGCAGAATATCGATGAAGCCCTCGGCGCACCGTCGGCGCCTCGCTCGCACATCATCGACATGCATTTCGACCAACGCATCGCCGCGCGCTGCCTCAAGGCCAAGGTCCTGCTGCTGGAGGGCGACGTCGACCCAGCGTTGCGCCTGATCGGCAACTGCGTGGATGAAGCCATCTCGCTCGATCATCCGGCGACCCTCTGGTACACCCTGTGCCTGGGCGCCATTCCCCTTGCATTACTGGCCTCGAACCTGCCCAAAGCTCGCCATTACCTGGGGCTGCTGCAAGACAGCACGACTGGCCAGGACCTGCATATATGGCGGCAATTTCGCCTGTGCTTTGAAAGCATTTTGCTGATTCGCCAAGGGTCGCCGGAGGAAGGCGTACCGCAACTGGGTGAGGCGTTGCACCAGTTGCAGGGCCAGGGTGACAGCCAGCTCTACAGCATGCTGCGGTGTGAATATGCGCTGGGTTTGGCGCGCCTTGGCCTGGAGAAACTGGCGCTTGAAGTATTGGAAGACACGCTGCAATTGGCCCTTGGGCGACACGAGCGGTGGTTTGTGCCGCAGATGTTGCGGATCAAGGCGCAGCTGACGTTGCGTCAGGGGCATTATGGGTCGGTGGACAAGGCCAAGGTGTTGTTGCGTCAGGCCTGGGTGGATGCGCAGTTGGCGGGGGCGCACTTTTGGCGGGCGCAGATTGCTACGGATCTGGCGCGGTTGCAGGAGCCCAAGTTGAGGATTGCTTCGCTTCCTCGGTTTCAGCATCGCTGAGGGCATATCCGTTGTTTGGGTAACGGCTGAAATCGGTTCCGCTCTTACAGCGGGCCGCCGTGATGGGCCATCCTTGGCCCAGCACGGCTAACCCGGCGTCCTGCCGGGTTACCCACGGTTTCAAGCCT
>NZ_JAFCTN010000058.1:26537-29373 GCF_049896045.1 Pseudomonas sp. PWP3-1b2 | reverse complement strand
TCTTTCAGAAAGAACGCGGCGTCTCAGTTTGGGGCTGCTGCGCAACCCAACGCGGGGCAAGCCCGCTCGCCACAGCCACAGGGAGTCAGATCAGCCCTCGCGCACCATGTCCACATGGGGGATGCCGACTTCAAGAAACTCATCGCTGACGATCTTGAAACCCAGCCGCTCATAAAACGGCGCTGCATACACCTGCGCGCTGAGAAACTGCGTGGTTTGCCCGCGCTTCTCGGCTACTCCGATCACGGCTTCCATCAGCTTGTCGCCGACATTCAGCCCGCGCCAATCCTTAAGGACCGACACACGACCAATCTCGCCGGTGGGCAGTAACCGCGCGGTCCCAATCGGGAAGTCGCCTTCAAACGCGAGGAAATGCACCGCGCCTGCGTCTTCGGCATCCCATTCCAGCTCGGGTGGAACCGATTGTTCAGCGATAAATACCGCCTCACGAATGCGCCGAATCTCGTCGATATCCTTTCGCCAGTCCGCGACACTTACGTGAAGTTTATTCATCAGCAAATCCCAGGCTTCCTTGCTTGACCAATTCGCACAGCAGGTCGCGGCCGTCTTCGTCGGCGAGCCATTCACCGAGGTTGTCGCTGTGCAAGGCGTCGGCGGCGCAAATCAGTTTCAACAGCTCGCGCAGCTTGCCTGGCAGATAACGGCTCTGGCCGCTGGCGAACAGTAGCACGTCGTCGTCGACTTCAGACCACGCCAGACGTGCGCTTGGGTTGCGGATCAGTACGGCGCCGTCTTCCAGGCTGGCGACTACGTCCGCTTCCTGCAGTTCTTCCGGGCCGGCTACCAGTTCCGGGTAGCGCGGCTCGGTCATGAACTGGCCGAACCATGTGAGCAACATGCGCTCGTCGCTCATGTGCTCGGCCAGCAGGCTTTTCAGGCGGTCGAGGGCGTCGCTCTGGATCTGGTGCGGGTCGCTGACTGGCTGGGCGTCGGCGTCGGTGTAACGCTCTTCGTCCGTCAGGTATTGGCTGAGGAAGTCGGTGAAGTGGGTCAGCACCTCAGCGGCGCTCGGTGCGCGGAAGCCGACCGAATAGGTCATGCAGTCATCTTCGGCAATGCCGAAATGCGCCAGGCGCGGTGGCAGGTAAAGCATGTCGCCCGGTTCCAGTACCCATTCAGCGCTCTCTTCAAAGTCGGCGAGGATGCGCAGGTCGGCGTGTTGCAGCAGCGGGCTTTCGGAGCTGCACATCTGGCCGATTTTCCAGTTGCGCTTGCCCTGGGCTTGCAGCAGGAACACGTCATAGTTATCGAAGTGTGGGCCCACGCTGCCGCCGGGTGCGGCGAAGCTGATCATCACGTCATCGATACGCCAGCTCGGCAGGAAGCGGAACTGCTCCAGCAGCTCGGCCACTTCCGGCACGAACTGGTCGACGGCCTGCACCAGCAGGGTCCACTCACGCTCGGGCAGGGTGCTGAAGGCATCTTCAGCGAACGGGCCGCGACGCAGTTCCCAAGGGCGCTCGCCGTGCTCGATCACCAGGCGCGATTCGACTTCTTCTTCCAGCGCAAGGCCGGCCAGTTCGTCGGCGTCGATCGGGCTTTCGAAATCAGGGATGGCCTGACGGATCAGCAAGGGTTTTTTCTGCCAGTAGTCGCGCAGGAATTCCCGTGCCGTGATGCCGCCCAGAAGTTGAAGAGGGATATCAGGATTCATGTGTAACCTATTGAAAAAAAGTACTTTTCAGACTGGAATAAAAACGCCCGGCGCTGCCGGGCGTCTCAAAGGGGCTTGCGCTGATCAGATGCGCTTGGCTTGCTCTACAGCGTTGCCGATGTAGTTGGCCGGGGTGAGCAGTTTCAGCTCGGCCTTGGCGGCGGCTGGCATGTCCAGGCCGTCGATGAAAGTTTGCAGCGCTTCGGAGGTAATGCCCTTGCCGCGCGTCAACTCTTTGAGCTTCTCGTAAGGGTTTTCGATGTTGTAGCGGCGCATCACGGTCTGGATCGGCTCAGCCAACACTTCCCAGCACGCGTCCAGGTCAGCGGCGATCTTCTGCGCGTTGAGCTCCAGCTTGCTGATGCCTTTGAGGCTGGCTTCATACGCGATCACGCTGTGAGCGAAGCCCACGCCGAGGTTGCGCAGTACGGTGGAGTCGGTCAGGTCGCGCTGCCAGCGGGAGATTGGCAACTTGCTGGCCAGGTGCTGGAACAGGGCGTTGGCGATGCCGAGGTTGCCTTCGGAGTTTTCGAAGTCAATCGGGTTGACCTTGTGCGGCATGGTCGACGAACCGATTTCACCGGCAATGGTGCGCTGCTTGAAGTAGCCCAGGGAGATGTAACCCCAGATATCGCGATCAAAGTCGATCAGGATGGTGTTGAAGCGCGCAATCGCATCGAACAGCTCGGCGATGTAGTCGTGCGGTTCGATCTGGGTGGTGTACGGGTTGAAACCCAGGCCCAGTTCGTCTTCGATGAAGGCGCGGGCGTTTTCTTCCCAGTCGATTTCCGGGTAGGCGGAGAGGTGAGCGTTGTAATTGCCCACGGCGCCGTTGATCTTGCCCAGCAGCGGTACGGCGGCGACTTGAGCGATCTGACGCTCCAGGCGGTACACCACGTTGGCCAGTTCTTTACCCAGGGTGGTCGGCGAAGCCGGCTGGCCGTGGGTGCGCGACAGCATTGGCACGTCAGCAAAACGGATCGCCAGTTCGCGAATGGCGTTGGCGGTCTGGCGCATCAGCGGCAGCATCACGTCATCACGGCCTTCGCGCAGCATCAGGGCGTGGGACAGGTTGTTGATGTCCTCGCTGGTGCAGGCAAAGTGGATGAACTCGCTGACCTGGGCCAGTTCCGGCAGCTTGGCCGCTTGCTCTTTGAGCAA
>NZ_JAFCTN010000058.1:0-26440 GCF_049896045.1 Pseudomonas sp. PWP3-1b2 | reverse complement strand
CGCGAGCACGGATCAGGCCGTATTCGCTGAAAATAGGGCGCAGGGCCTGGGTTTTGCCGGCGTAGCGGCCGTCAACAGGGGAAACCGCAGTGAGCGAAGAGAGCTGCATGGGGTGTTCTCGGACAGTCGGGCAACGAAATGGGGCGCGTATCATACATGAAAAAATTCGCCGGTCCGTTGCCAACTGACCGGCGTATTACGCGTAACGGCTTGAAAATGCGCCGTCGATGCGACTTATTCGTTGCGCATCAACGGGTAAAGTTCTTTAAGCAATTTGCGCCGGCTGATCACCAGCTGCCAGCGATGACCGCCCAACTGGCGCCACAACCGCGCCGAACGAATACCGGCCAGGAGCAGCGCGCGGATTTTCGAGGCATTGTTCGGTTGTTGCAGGTTGCGCATGTCGCCGTGCACTTGAATGCGCTGGCGCAGGGTGCTCAAGGTGTCCTGGTACAGCGCACCACAGGCAGCGATCACGTTTTCGTGGGCCGGGCCGAAGTGTTCCACCTGGGACTGAATCTGCGGCAGGCGCTTGCCAATGGTTTCGAGCATGTCGTCACGTTTGGCCAGTTGGCGCTCAAGACCCAGCATCGACAAGGCGTAGCGCAATGGCTCGCGCTGCAATGTGCTGGGGTCGCGCTCCAGGGCGCCGATCAGCGCGCGGTAACCTTCACGCAGCGCCAGGTCATCGCCGCCGTAGACTTCCAGGGTGTCCTTGGGATCGCGGATCAGCAGGCTGCCGAGCATGCAGGTCAGGCCGGCTTCGGTGACCTGGCCGGTCTTGGCAATCTTGTCCACCAGTACGGCGGCGAGGAAAACCCCGCCGAGCGCCGTCAACTGCTCCTGGGTCGGGCTCATGCCGGGTTGCTCCAGGCTTCGGCGATTTCAATCACGCCGCCGCCCAGGCAGATTTCGCCGTCGTAGAACACCACGGACTGGCCAGGGGTGACCGCGCGTTGCGGGTCATCGAAAGTGGCGCGGTAGCCGCTGGCGGTTCGTTCCAGGGTGCACGGCTGGTCGCTCTGGCGATAGCGCACTTTGGCGGTCAGGCGGCGCGGGGTCGTCAGGTCGATCGGGTTGACCCAGTAGATGTCCGAGGCAAGCAGGGCGCCGGAGAACAGCAGCGGGTGCTCATTGCCCTGGCCGACGATCAGCTCGTTGTGCTCCAGGTCCTTGATCAGCACGTACCACGGCTCTTCGCCGGCGTCTTTCAAGCCGCCGATGCCCAGGCCCTGGCGCTGGCCGATGGTGTGGTACATCAGGCCATGGTGGCGGCCGATGACATCGCCTTCGGTGGTTTTGATTTCGCCCGGTTGTGCCGGCAGGTATTGCTTGAGGAAGTCGCTGAAGCGGCGCTCGCCAATAAAGCAGATCCCGGTGGAATCCTTCTTCTTGGCGGTGGCCAGGCCGTGTTGCTCGGCGATCTTGCGCACTTCGGGTTTTTCCAGCTCGCCGACCGGGAACAGCGTCTTGGCGATCTGTTCACCGCCGACGGCGTGCAGGAAGTAGCTCTGGTCCTTGTTCGGGTCCAGGCCCTTGAGCAGTTCGGTGCGGCCATCGACGTCGCGACGGCGCACATAGTGGCCAGTGGCGATAAGGTCGGCGCCAAGGATCATGGCGTAGTCGAGGAACGCCTTGAACTTGATTTCGCGGTTACACAGGATGTCCGGGTTCGGTGTGCGACCGGCCTTGTATTCGGCCAGGAAGTGCTCGAACACGTTGTCCCAGTACTCGGCGGCGAAGTTGGCGGTGTGCAGCTTGATGCCGATTTTGTCACACACGGCCTGAGCGTCTGCCAGGTCGTCCATGGCGGTGCAATATTCCGTTCCATCGTCTTCTTCCCAGTTCTTCATGAACAGGCCTTCCACCTCATAACCCTGCTCCATGAGCAGAACGGCGGAAACGGAAGAATCCACGCCGCCGGACATGCCGACGATGACGCGCTTCTTTTGTATGTCAGAAGGGGCTGGATCACGCATAGGGTTTCAACGGGTGTCTTGAAAAAGGACGCGATTCTATCAGGCTCGCGCCTTCAAGGCTAAAGAGAAGGGCGGATCAATTCGAGGCTGTGGCACTGACCGGCCAAATAATCATCGATGCAGCGGATGATCAGTTCGCTGCGCCAGTCGCCGCGCAAGGCCATCAGTTCGTCGCGGGTCAGCCAGCGGGCGCGGATGATGCCTTCGTCGAGTTGATAGTCCGGGTGGTGTTTCAGCGCCTTGGCGATAAAGCAGACGCGCTGGTAGGTCACGCCGTTGCTGGGGGCGGTGTACAGGTAGATGCCGACGATGCCGGTGGCTTCGACGTCCCAGCCGGTTTCTTCGAGGGTTTCGCGCACGGCAGCGTCGGTCAGGGTTTCGTTCGGGTCCAGGTGGCCGGCGGGCTGGTTGAGCACGGCGCGACCGCCCTTGAGTTCTTCGACCATCAGGAAGCGGCCGTTGTCTTCGACGATGGTGGCGACGGTGATGTGGGGTTGCCAGGTCATTGAAAACCTCGATTCAAGATGTGATGCGGTTAATGTGGGAGCTGGCTTGCCTGCGATGGCAGTCTGTCAGTTGATGCAGCTGTAGCTGACCCGCCGCCATCGCAGGCAAGCCAGCTCCCACATTTGATTCGGTTTGTTCAGTTAAAAGGCACAAACAAAAACCCCGGCACAAGGCCGGGGCTTCTTTGCATCCTTACAACCTTACTTCAACTTGGCAATTGCCGCGTTGAGGGTGTTGCTTGGGCGCATGGCTTTGCTGGTCAGCTCCGGGTTCGGCGCGTAGTAGCCGCCGATGTCCACTGGCTTGCCCTGTACGGCATTGAGCTCGGCAACGATGGTTGCCTCGTTCTCTGCCAGGGTTTTAGCCAGTTCGCCAAACTGCGCCTGCAGCGCAGCGTCTTCAGTCTGGGCGGCCAGGGCTTGAGCCCAGTACAGCGCCAGGTAGAAGTGGCTGCCGCGGTTGTCGATGTTGCCGACTTTGCGCGAAGGTGACTTGTTGTTGTCAAGGAACTGGCCGGTGGCCTGGTCCAGGGTCTTGGACAGTACCAGGGCTTTCGGGTTGTTGTAGTTCACACCCAAATGCTCAAGGGACGCGGCCAGGGCCAGGAACTCGCCCAGGGAATCCCAGCGCAGGAAGTTCTCTTCCACCAGTTGCTGCACGTGCTTGGGAGCCGAACCGCCGGCGCCGGTTTCGAACAGGCCGCCGCCGTTCATCAGCGGTACGATCGACAGCATCTTGGCGCTGGTGCCCAGTTCCATGATCGGGAACAGGTCGGTCAGGTAGTCGCGCAGCACGTTACCGGTCACCGAGATGGTGTCCAGGCCCTTGCGGGTGCGCTCCAGAGTGAACTTCATCGCGTCGACAGGCGACATGATGCGGATGTCCAGGCCTTCGGTGTTGTGGTCTTTCAGGTAAGCCTGAACTTTCTCGACCACGACGCCGTCGTGCGCGCGCTGTGGGTCCAGCCAGAAAATGGCCGGGGTGTCGCTGGCGCGAGCGCGGTTGACGGCCAGTTTGACCCAATCCTGGATCGGCGCGTCTTTGGTCTGGCACATGCGGAAAATATCGCCGGCTTCGACTTTCTGTTCCATCAGCAGGTTGCCCTTGCTGTCGGTGACGCGAACAACGCCGTCAGCCTTGATCTGGAAGGTCTTGTCGTGGGAGCCGTACTCTTCGGCTTTTTTCGCCATCAGGCCAACGTTTGGCACGCTGCCCATGGTGGTTGGGTCGAAAGCGCCATGGGCCTTGCAGTCTTCGATGACCGCCTGGTAGATGGTGGCGTAGCAGCGATCCGGGATCACGGCCTTGGTGTCGTGCAACTGGCCGTCGGTGCCCCACATTTTGCCGGAGTCACGGATCATGGCCGGCATCGAGGCGTCGACGATCACGTCGCTCGGCACGTGCAGGTTAGTGATGCCCTTGTCGGAGTTGACCATCGCCAGCGATGGGCGAGCGGCGTAGACAGCCTGAATGTCAGCTTCGATCTGCGCTTGCTGCTCGGCCGGAAGGGCCTTGATGCGCGCGTACAGGTCGCCGATGCCGTTGTTCAGGTTAAAGCCGATCTGTGCCAGCACGTCAGCGTGCTTGGCCAGGGCGTCTTTATAGAACTCGGCAACGATCTGGCCGAACATGATCGGGTCGGAGACCTTCATCATGGTGGCTTTCAAATGAACCGACAGCAGCACGCCTTGTTTCTTGGCGTCTTCGATTTCAGCGGCGATGAACGAACGCAGGGCTTTTTTGCTCAGCGTGGCGGTGTCGATGATTTCGCCGGCTTGTACCGAGGTTTTTTCTTTCAGGACGGTCGCAGTACCGTCTTGAGCGATCAGCTCGATTTTGACAGTGTCAGCGGCTTCGATCTGTACGGCTTTTTCGCTGCCGTAGAAGTCGCCGTTGCTCATGTGCGCGATGTGCGACTTGGAGTCTGCAGCCCAGGCGCCCATTTTGTGCGGGTGCTTGCGTGCGTAGTTCTTGACCGACAGCGGTGCGCGGCGGTCGGAGTTGCCTTCGCGCAGTACCGGGTTCACGGCGCTGCCCTTGACCTTGTCGTAACGTGCGCGGGTTTCTTTTTCCGCGTCGGTGGTTACGGTTTCCGGGTAGTCCGGCAGGGCGTAGCCCAGGGCCTGCAGTTCCTTGATCGCAGCTTGCAGCTGAGGGGTCGAGGCACTGATGTTAGGCAATTTGATGATGTTGGCTTCAGGCGTGACGGCCAGGTCGCCCAATTCGGCGAGGTGGTCCGGTACGGCTTTGGCGCCCAGTTGCTCGGGGAAACTGGAGAGGATGCGCCCGGCAAGGGAGATGTCGCGGGTTTCCACAGCAATATCAGCTGAAGCGGTGAAGGCCTCTACGATAGGCAGCAGTGAATAGGTGGCGAGGGCTGGGGCTTCGTCAGTGAAGGTGTAGATGATCTTCGAGCGGGTGGGCATATTCGGATTAACTCTCTTCTTTGCTGAAAGCGTGCGCAGAAACTCGAGATGCGCCGGGTGGAGCGCGTTCGTTCAAAGTCATCCATGAGCGAAATGTCGAGGTTCTTCGCGGTGATGTTGGGTTGCATCAGTCGAGCGTCAAGCGGGTGGACTATTGTAATAGTCCTGCTTTCTGGCTGAGGGCTCGGTTCTAGAGCGGTCCGCCGTCGTGACTCTTGGGTCAGCGGCGGCATTATACATAGGTCACTATGCTTACGCCGAGCCTTCATACAAAAGGTGTGTCGTCCATTGGTCTAAAGGTCGCAGGTGCCCGTGGCTGCCAGCGCGGGCACGATGTGCTCAAGATTGGCGATTTTGCCGTCTGTCTAAAGCCAGTAGGCGACTAAACGTGCTGTTTTCGATGCAAATGAGCATAGCGTGAGGTTTCAGTCGTCATTTATGTGGAGTAGGCTCGAACGCAGCCAGATGTTCAATCCATAGATGGAGTCCAACATGGGATACAAGAAGATTCAGGTTCCGGCAGTCGGCGCAAAAATCACCGTCAATCCAGACCACTCTCTTAATGTTCCTGATAACCCGATCATCCCCTACATCGAAGGCGACGGCATTGGTGTCGATATCAGCCCGGTGATGATCAAGGTTGTCGATGCTGCTGTTGAAAAGGCCTATGGCGGTAAGCGAAAAATCTCCTGGATGGAGGTTTACGCTGGCGAAAAGGCCACCCAGGTTTACGATCAGGACACGTGGCTGCCCCAGGAAACCCTGGATGCAGTCAAGGATTACGTGGTGTCCATCAAGGGCCCGTTGACCACCCCGGTCGGTGGCGGTATTCGTTCGCTGAACGTGGCCCTGCGTCAGCAACTCGACCTGTATGTGTGCCTGCGCCCGGTGCGCTGGTTTGAAGGCGTGCCCAGCCCGGTCAAGAGACCCGGCGATGTGGACATGACCATCTTTCGTGAAAACTCCGAAGATATTTACGCCGGGATCGAGTGGAAGGCCGGCTCGCCGGAAGCGATCAAGGTCATCAAGTTCCTGAAAGAAGAAATGGGTGTGACCAAGATCCGCTTCGATCAGGACTGCGGGATCGGCGTGAAGCCGGTCTCCAAAGAGGGCACTGAGCGCCTGGCGCGCAAGGCCTTGCAATATGTAGTGGATAACGACCGCGATTCGCTGACCATCGTGCACAAAGGCAACATCATGAAGTTCACCGAGGGTGCCTTTAAAGAATGGGCCTACGGTATTGCCGAGAAGGAGTTCGGCGCGACCCTGCTCGACGGCGGGCCATGGATGCAGTTCAAGAACCCGAAAACCGGCAAGAATGTGGTGGTCAAGGATGCAATTGCTGACGCGATGCTTCAGCAAATTCTGCTGCGCCCGGCCGAATATGACGTGATCGCGACCCTTAACCTCAATGGCGACTACCTTTCCGATGCCCTGGCGGCAGAAGTGGGCGGTATCGGTATTGCGCCGGGGGCCAACTTGTCCGACACCGTGGCGATGTTCGAAGCCACCCACGGCACGGCACCGAAATATGCGGGCAAGGACCAGGTAAACCCGGGGTCGTTGATTCTGTCGGCAGAAATGATGTTGCGGCACATGGGCTGGACCGAGGCGGCCGACTTGATCATCAAGGGCACCAATGGCGCGATTTCGGCCAAGACCGTGACTTATGACTTCGAGCGCCTGATGGAGGGTGCGAAGCTGGTGTCATCGTCGGGCTTTGGTGATGCGCTGATTTCGCACATGTAACGCAGAAACGTAAAAAGCCAGCCACCCCTGTGAAACGGAGTGGCTGGCTTTTTGATTGTGGTTTGCTCGGTGGTTATCAGGCCATTTGTTTTTCTGGTTTTTTAGCGTGGTTTCCCTGTGAGGCAACGGCGTTGATGAGCACCTTGATATTCACCGCGTGCAAGCCCTTCGGTCCCTGAGTAATCTCAAATGAAACCGCTTGGCCGGCTTTTAGCGTTTTATATCCTTCCAATTGGATCGCCGAGAAATGCGCAAAAAGGTCTTCATTCTTGCCATCTTCAATGACAAAGCCATAACCCTTGGCATTGTTAAACCACTTGACCGTCCCGTTTGCCATAGCCATATCCCTCAGCACCAGACTCCATCACTGGAGTATCATCCAGATTATCCGTCCTAACCCGAATAAATAAGGTTGACTGCGCGGACCTTTTTTACCCACTGTGGGTTCTATTGGTTGTAACACCGTTCTACCGATAGTCAAGGTGACCAATCAGTCAGAGTTGAATTTCTGACAGGTTGCCCCCATCACTGCATTTGAACCACTGACGAACCATTCTTTCCATGCATGCAAACAGCCAGATTCGACTAACATTCAATCAGGATCGCCCGGATCAGGAACATGACGACGACGGTTCTGCAGGCATTGCTGTTCAGGAGGCCAAACCTGCTTTACAGGCGCCGCCGATGTACAAGGTGGTTTTGTTCAATGATGATTACACACCGATGGATTTCGTCGTCGAAGTGCTCGAGGTGTTTTTCAACCTGAACCGCGAGTTGGCGACCAAGGTAATGCTGGCCGTTCACACAGAAGGACGGGCAGTATGTGGAGTGTTTACCCGCGACATCGCCGAGACAAAGGCCATGCAGGTCAACCAGTACGCCAGGGAAAGCCAGCATCCGCTACTCTGTGAAATCGAGAAGGACGGTTAACGCCGACCACTTGGGTATGAGGTGAAGCTATGTTAAACCGCGAGCTCGAAGTCACCCTCAATCTTGCCTTCAAGGAGGCCCGTTCGAAGCGTCATGAATTCATGACCGTCGAGCACCTGCTTCTGGCACTTTTGGATAACGAAGCTGCCGCCACCGTATTGCGTGCGTGCGGCGCCAACCTCGACAAACTCAAGCATGACCTGCAGGAGTTTATCGACTCCACTACGCCACTA
Organism: Pseudomonas sp. PWP3-1b2; assembly: GCF_049896045.1. Lineage (NCBI taxonomy): Bacteria > Pseudomonadati > Pseudomonadota > Gammaproteobacteria > Pseudomonadales > Pseudomonadaceae > Pseudomonas > Pseudomonas sp. PWP3-1b2. Next base: position 18,616 of record NZ_JAFCTN010000058.1, on the reverse strand, counting down.
ATTCCCGTCCACGATGAAGACCGTGAAACCCAGCCAACCCTGGGCTTCCAGCGGGTACTTCAGCGTGCCGTTTTCCATGTGCAGAGCTCCGGTAAGCGAGAAGTCACAGGCGCCAATGTGCTTGTGGCGATTTTCAGCGAACAGGAAAGCCAGGCAGTGTTCCTGCTCAAACAGCAGAGCGTTGCCCGTATCGATGTCGTCAACTACATCGCCCACGGTATCTCCAAGGTGCCGGGGCACGGCGATCATTCCGAAGGTGAGCAGGATATGCAGGATGAAGAGGGCGGTGAGTCTTCATCCTCCAGCAACCCGCTGGATGCCTACGCCAGTAACCTGAACGAGCTGGCGCGCCAGGGGCGGATCGATCCGCTGGTGGGGCGTGAGCTTGAGGTTGAACGCGTAGCGCAGATCCTCGCGCGTCGTCGCAAAAACAACCCGTTGCTGGTGGGCGAGGCGGGCGTGGGTAAAACCGCGATTGCCGAAGGCCTGGCCAAGCGCATTGTTGATAATCAGGTCCCGGACCTGCTGGCCAACAGTGTCGTCTACTCCCTTGACCTGGGCGCGTTGCTCGCCGGGACCAAGTACCGTGGCGACTTCGAGAAGCGCTTCAAGGCGTTGCTCGGCGAGCTGAAAAAGCGTCCGCAGGCGATCCTGTTCATCGACGAGATTCACACCATCATTGGTGCCGGTGCGGCCTCCGGTGGCGTGATGGATGCGTCCAACCTGCTTAAGCCATTGCTGTCGTCGGGTGATATCCGCTGCATCGGTTCGACCACGTTCCAGGAATTTCGCGGCATCTTCGAGAAAGACCGTGCCCTGGCGCGTCGCTTCCAGAAGGTCGACGTCTCCGAGCCTTCGGTTGAGGACACCATCAGCATCCTGCGCGGGCTCAAGGGGCGCTTTGAGGCGCACCATGGCATCGAGTACACCGATGAAGCGTTGCGCGCGGCGGCTGAGCTGGCATCGCGCTACATCAATGATCGCCATATGCCGGACAAAGCCATCGACGTGATCGACGAGGCGGGCGCCTACCAGCGCCTGCAGCCGGTCGAGAAGCGTGTGAAACGCATCGATGTGCCTCAGGTTGAGGACATCGTGGCGAAAATCGCGCGTATTCCGCCTAAACACGTCAACAGTTCCGATAAAGAGCTGCTGCGTAACCTGGAGCGCGACCTCAAGCTGACCGTATTCGGTCAGGATGCGGCCATCGACGCGTTGTCCACCGCGATCAAGCTTTCGCGTGCGGGCCTCAAGTCGCCGGACAAGCCAGTGGGTTCGTTCCTGTTCGCAGGCCCGACCGGCGTCGGCAAAACCGAAGCAGCGCGCCAGTTGGCCAAGGCCATGGGCATTGAGCTGGTACGTTTCGACATGTCCGAATACATGGAGCGCCACACTGTGTCGCGCCTGATCGGTGCGCCTCCGGGCTATGTCGGGTTCGACCAGGGCGGCCTGTTGACCGAAGCGATTACCAAGCAGCCGCATTGCGTATTGTTGCTCGATGAAATCGAGAAGGCGCACCCGGAAGTCTTCAACCTGCTGCTGCAGGTCATGGACCACGGCACGCTGACCGACAACAACGGGCGCAAGGCGGACTTCCGCAACGTCATTGTGATCATGACCACCAACGCCGGTGCCGAAACGGCCGCGCGGGCCTCGATCGGCTTCAGTCATCAGGATCACTCTTCCGATGCAATGGAAGTGATCAAGAAGAGCTTTACGCCGGAGTTCCGTAACCGTCTGGACACCATTATCCAGTTTGGTCGCCTCAGCCATGAGGTCATCAAAAGCGTGGTGGACAAGTTCCTTACCGAGCTTCAAGCGCAGTTGGAAGACAAGCGCGTGCAGTTGGAGGTGACGGAAGCGGCGCGCAGTTGGATCGCCGAAGGGGGTTACGACGCGGCAATGGGCGCTCGCCCAATGGCACGTCTGATCCAGGACAAGATCAAGCGGCCATTGGCCGAAGAGATCCTGTTTGGCGAGCTGTCCGATCATGGCGGCGTGGTGCATATCGACCTGAAGGACGGCGAGCTGACCTTCGAGTTCGAGACCACGGTTGAAATGGCTTGATCGACAGCTGAAAAAGCAAAGGCGCCGAAAGGCGCCTTTTTGCTGTCTCTATATTTTGAGGTGTGGCCCTCAAGACAATAGAGATTAAATGTGGGAGCAGGCAAGCCAGCTCCCACATGGGTCATGTGGTGTCAGGTAAATAGCGCACACACAAAAACGCCCGGCATAACCGGGCGTTTTGTATTGACTTGATTAACGCGCGCGGTAAGTGATGCGCCCTTTGCTCAAGTCATAGGGCGTCAGCTCGACGCGCACTTTGTCGCCGGTAAGAATACGAATGTAGTTCTTGCGCATCTTGCCGGAGATATGCGCGGTTACGACGTGCCCATTTTCCAACTCCACACGAAACATGGTGTTGGGCAGGGTGTCGACGACAGTGCCTTCCATTTCGAAGCTGTCTTCTTTCGACATGCAGTAAAGCCCTCGGTATCCAGTGAATGGCCCGGTGCAACTGCGCCAGGCAAAAGCGGCGTGCATTGTGCCCGAAAAAGGGTGTTTAAGCCAAGGGGTTCTAGTTAAGCGTGACCCATCTTTGATTAATCAGCAGTTCTATGGGCCGATATTGGGTCTTGTAATTCATCTTTTTGCAGTTTTTGATCCAGTAACCGAGGTACACCGCCTCCAGTTCCAGGCGTATCGCTTCGCTGATTTGCCACAGGATCGCGAAGCGTCCCAGGCTGCGACGCTCTTCGGCCGGTTCATAGAAGGTGTAGACCGCCGACAGGCCGTTGGGCAGCAAATCGGTCACGGCCACCGCGACCAGGCGGCCCTCAAGGCGAAACTCATAAAAGCGCGAAAACGGCAGGTCGCGCACCAGAAATGTCGAAAACTGATCGCGGCTCGGTGGAAACATATCGCCGTCAGCGTGGCGTTGCTCGATGTAGCGCTGGTACAGGTCGAAATATTCTTCGCTGAAGTGCGGTTTGGTTGCGGTCACCGTCAGGTCGGCGTTGCGCTTGAGGATGCGCTTCTGGTTGCGGTCCGGCAAAAATTGCGCGACCGGGATGCGTGCCGGAACGCAGGCGTTGCAGTTCTGGCAGTGCGGGCGATAAAGGTGATCGCCGCTGCGCCGGAAACCCATCTCCGAAAGGTCGGCGTACACATGCACGTCCATGGGCTGGCTGGGGTCGAGGAACAGCGTGGTCGCCTGCTCTTCGGGCAGATAGCTGCAAGCGTGGGCTTGAGTGGCATAAAACTTCAACCGCGCCAGCTCGGTCATGATCAACCCTCGGGATAAGCTTTGAAATAAGTGTAAGCCAGGTGCGAGGAAGTCGCCTAGGAAACCCACGGTCCAGAGCTGGGTTGGTCCAAATGGTTGTGTAAAAAGCCCACGAAGTCATCCCGTGGGATGGCGCGGGCGCCGAGGCTGTGCAGGTGATCGTTGGGCATCTGGCAGTCGATCAGCACAAAGCCCCAGGCCTGCAGCTGTCGGGTGAGGGTGGCGAAGCCGAATTTGGAGGCGTTGTCGGCGCGGCTGAACATGGACTCGCCAAAGAACAGTTGGCCCATCGCCAGGCCGTACAGGCCGCCCACCAGCTCGTCGTTGTCCCACACCTCCACTGAGTGCGCATAGCCGCGCCGGTGCAGCTCCAGGTAGGCATTCTGGATGCTTTCGGTGATCCAGGTGCCGTCGGCATACGCGCGGGGTGCCGCGCAGGCCTGGATGACGGCCGCGAAGTCCTTGTCGAAGGTGACGGTGTAGCGCTGCTGACGCAGGAGTTTGCCGAGGCTGCGCGACACGTGCAGTTCGTCGGGGAATATCACCGTGCGCGGGTCGGGTGACCACCACAGAATCGGCTGGCCCTCCGAGAACCACGGAAAGCAGCCGTGACGGTAGGCCTGGATCAGGCGTTCGGCCGACAGGTCGCCACCGGCAGCCAGCAGGCCATTGGGTTCACGCATGGCCTTGGCCAGTGGCGGAAATGTCAGGGAGTCGCGTTGCAACCAGGTCAGCATGGCATCCAGGCTTACGGAAGGGGAGGGGAGTGGCAGAACTGTCGCCTGCCGCACAGGAGGTGATTATTGTCGACGCAGCGCTGTGGGGCCAGCCCGAATCGGGCATTGGCGAGGTTTAGCGTGAACGGGTGTTTCTGCAACTCCGTGCCCCAGGCGTGGTCGTAATCGGGTCTGCACCATGCAGGCCATTTGCCAAGTTTGCGTTGATTGGTCAATACAGCTCATAAGCCTTTGTCAGCAAAGACAATGCATGCTCAAATTGAACAGGCTGTGACACCTCAATTGTCCAGGCTGCCGAGTGAAGGGCAAGTACGTGGCATCGCCGACGCAAACCCGTACAATGCGGCCATTATGGCGTAATCGCCATTTTGCCGATCCATCACCCGGTGTTAAAAGTAGATTCAACGACGCTCGTTCATTTTTCAGCTGCTCGGATTGGGCAGTATTTGCAGTCATTCAACAGATGGACGCGCTACAGGCGCAGGAATAGACCCGTTTTGAAGAAATCCGCCGCAACACCTAAAGCAGCAGTCGTGCCGGCCTGGCGCCAGCACCTGCATTATCGACTCAAGGAAGGCGCGCTGATCGCGATCGGCGCCCTGTGCCTGTTCCTGATGATGGCCTTGCTCACCTATGGCAAGGACGATCCGGGCTGGAGCCACAACAGCAAGATCGAAGACGTGCAGAACTTCGGCGGTCCTGCTGGCTCCTACAGCGCCGACATCCTGTTTATGGTGTTGGGTTACTTCGCTTACATCTTCCCGCTGTTGCTGGCGATCAAGACCTGGCAGATCTTCCGCCAGCGTCACGAGCCGTGGCAGTGGAGCGGCTGGCTGTTCTCCTGGCGCCTGATTGGCCTGGTCTTTCTGGTGTTGTCCGGCGCCGCGCTGGCACATATCCATTTCCACGCACCCACCGGCCTGCCAGCGGGCGCGGGCGGCGCCTTGGGCGAAAGCCTTGGCGACCTGGCACGCAAGAGCCTGAATATCCAGGGCAGCACGCTGATGTTTATCGCGCTGTTCCTGTTCGGCCTCACCGTGTTCACCGACCTCTCGTGGTTCAAGGTGATGGACGTGACCGGCAAAATCACCCTCGACCTGCTGGAGTTGTTCCAGGGCGCAGCCAATCGCTGGTGGTCAGCCCGGGTTGATCGCAAGCGCATGGTTGCGCAGTTGCGTGAAGTGGACACCCGCGTCAACGAAGTGGTGGCCCCGAGCACGCCGGACCGGCGCGAGCAGGCCAAGGTCAAGGAGCGCTTGATCGAGCGCGAGCAGGCCCTGAGCAAGCACATGTCGGACCGCGAGAAGCAGGTGCCGCCGGTCATCGCCCCGGCGCCGCCCAAAGCGCCCGAGCCGAGTGCCCGTGTGCAGAAAGAGAAACAGGCGCCGTTGTTTGTCGACAGCGCCGTCGAAGGCACTTTGCCGCCGATCTCGATTCTCGACCCGGCCGAAAAGAAGCAACTCAACTATTCCCCCGAGTCGCTGGCGGCTGTCGGCCACTTGCTGGAAATCAAGCTTAAGGAATTCGGCGTCGAAGTGACCGTGGACTCGATCCACCCCGGCCCGGTCATTACCCGTTACGAAATCCAGCCGGCGGCTGGCGTAAAGGTCAGCCGTATTTCCAACCTGGCCAAGGACTTGGCGCGTTCCCTGGCCGTGACCAGCGTGCGTGTGGTGGAAGTCATCCCTGGCAAGACCACCGTGGGTATCGAGATTCCCAACGAAGACCGCCAGATCGTGCGCTTCTCCGAAGTGCTGTCGACGCCGGAATACGACAACTTCAAATCGCCGGTCACCCTGGCCCTCGGTCACGACATCGGCGGCAAGCCGGTGATTACCGACCTGGCGAAAATGCCGCACTTGCTGGTCGCCGGTACCACCGGTTCTGGTAAGTCGGTGGGCGTGAACGCGATGATCCTGTCGATCCTGTTCAAGTCTGGCCCCGATGACGCCAAGCTGATCATGATCGACCCGAAGATGCTTGAATTGTCGATCTACGAAGGCATTCCGCACCTGCTGTGCCCGGTCGTCACCGACATGAAAGACGCCGCCAATGCCCTGCGCTGGAGCGTGGCCGAGATGGAGCGTCGCTACAAACTGATGGCGAAGATGGGCGTGCGAAACCTGTCCGGCTTCAATGCCAAGGTCAAGGAAGCCCAGGACGCCGGTACGCCGCTGGTCGATCCGCTGTACAAGCGCGAAAGCATCCACGACGAAGCGCCGCTGCTGACCAAGCTGCCGACCATCGTGGTGGTGGTCGACGAATTTGCCGACATGATGATGATCGTCGGCAAGAAGGTCGAAGAGCTGATCGCGCGTATCGCCCAGAAAGCCCGTGCCGCCGGTATTCACTTGATTCTAGCCACCCAGCGTCCGTCGGTGGACGTGATCACTGGCCTGATCAAGGCCAACATTCCGACGCGGATGGCGTTCCAGGTATCGAGCAAGATCGACTCGCGAACCATCATCGACCAGGGCGGCGCCGAGCAACTGCTGGGCCACGGTGACATGCTCTACATGCCGCCCGGCACCAGCCTGCCGATCCGTGTTCACGGCGCCTTCGTCTCCGATGAAGAGGTTCACCGTGTGGTAGAAGCCTGGAAGCTGCGTGGCGCGCCAGAATACAACGACGACATCCTCGCCGGCGTTGAAGAGGCCGGCAGCGGTTTCGACGGCGGTAGCAGCGGTGATGACGATGCTGAAACCGATGCGCTGTACGACGAGGCAGTGGCCTTCGTACTGGAAAGCCGCCGCGCGTCCATTTCTGCGGTGCAACGCAAACTGAAAATCGGCTACAACCGCGCCGCTCGCATGATTGAATCCATGGAAAACGCCGGCGTCGTTACTGCCATGAACACCAACGGCTCGCGTGAAGTCATCGCCCCCGGGCAGATGCGCGACTGATCCCGTGCCGCGTGGCAGCACGCGGCGCGCCCAAACAACTCAATGAGGACTCCCATGCGTCTTATCCGCATGCTGTTGTTGCCGGCACTGGCCCTGACCGCTGTTTCGGCGCACGCCGACCCGGCCTCCGTTGCCAGCCTGACCAACCTGCTGGACAAATCCAAGACCCTGACTGCGCGCTTCTCCCAGCTCACCCTGGACGGCGGCGGCACTCAGTTGCAGGAAACGGCCGGTGAAATGGCCGTGCAACGCCCAGGTTTGTTCTACTGGAAAACCGATGCGCCGAACGAGCAGACCATCGTTTCCGACGGCCAGAAAGTCACCCTCTGGGACCCGGACCTGGAACAGGCGACCATCAAAAAGCTCGACCCGCGCCTGAACCAAACCCCGGCGCTGTTGCTGTCGGGCGATGTGTCGAAGATCAGCGACAGCTTTGACATTACCTCCAAGCAAACCAGCAACGTGATCGAGTTCACCCTCAAGCCGAAATCCAGGGACACGCTGTTTGACAGCCTGCAATTGTCGTTCGGCAACGGTGTGATCAATAACATGCGCCTGATCGACAGCGTCGGTCAGCGCACCGACATCCTGTTCTCCGGGGTCAAGGCCAACGGCGTTGTCGATGCCTCCAAGTTCAAGTTCGTCATCCCCAAGGGTGCCGACGTGATCCAGGAATAACCCGCTTAGAGGTTTCAAACGCTGCCCATGGATCTGTTTCGAACTGACCCGATCTCTCAACCTCTGGCGGCGCGTTTGCGTTCGACCAATCTGGATGAGTACGTTGGGCAAGAACACCTGCTCGCTCGCGGCAAGCCTCTGCGCGAAGCCCTGGAGCAGGGTGCGCTGCACTCGATGATTTTCTGGGGGCCGCCGGGGGTGGGTAAAACCACCCTCGCGCGGTTGCTGGCGAAGGTCTCGGATGCGCACTTCGAAACGGTCTCGGCGGTACTCGCCGGGGTCAAGGAGATTCGCCAGGCCGTTGAAGTGGCCAAGCAGCAGGCCGGGCAATACGGCAAGCGCACCATCCTGTTCGTCGACGAAGTGCACCGCTTCAACAAGTCGCAGCAGGATGCGTTTCTGCCTTATGTGGAAGACGGCACGCTGATTTTTATCGGCGCCACCACTGAAAACCCTTCGTTTGAACTCAATAATGCATTGCTGTCGCGGGCGCGGGTCTATGTGCTCAAGAGCCTGGACGAAGCGGCGATGCGCAAACTGCTGCAGCGCGCCTTGAGCGAAGACAAGGGCCTGGGCAAGCGTCAACTGAGCCTCGGCGACGAAGGCTTCAAGATTCTGATGAGCGCTGCCGACGGCGACGGCCGCCGCTTCCTCAACCTGCTGGAAAACGCCTCCGACCTGGCCGAAGACAACAGCGAGATCGGCGTCGACCTCTTGCAAAGCTTGCTCGGCGACACGCGCCGGCGCTTCGACAAGGGCGGCGAAGCTTTCTACGACCAGATCTCCGCGCTGCACAAATCCGTGCGTGGCTCCAACCCGGACGGCGCGTTGTACTGGTTCGCGCGGATGATCGACGGCGGCTGCGACCCGCTATATCTCGCGCGCCGCGTGGTGCGTATGGCCAGCGAAGACATCGGCAACGCCGACCCGCGCGCCCTGAGCCTGTGCCTTGCCGCCTGGGAAGTGCAGGAACGCCTCGGCAGCCCCGAAGGCGAACTGGCGGTGGCCCAGGCCATTACCTACCTGGCTTGCGCGCCGAAAAGCAACGCGGTGTACATGGGCTTCAAGTCCGCACTGCGCGCGGCAGCCGAACACGGTTCGCTCGAAGTGCCGCTGCACCTGCGCAACGCGCCGACCAAGCTGATGAAACAGTTGGGCTATGGCGACGAATACCGTTATGCCCATGATGAGCCGGACGCCTATGCCGCCGGTGAAGACTACTTTCCCGATGACCTTGAGCCGCAGCCGTTCTACCAGCCGGTGCCCCGTGGCCTGGAGCTGAAGATCGGTGAAAAGCTCAACCATCTCGCGCAACTCGATCGACTCAGCCCCAAACAGCGGAGAAAGTAGTGCTCAAGACAATTCTTGCCGTGTCCGTAGCCGGCATCGCTGGTACATTATTGCGTTTCGCCACCGGTACATGGGTCAGCGCCAATTGGCCGAAGCATTTTTATACGGCGACCCTGGCGGTCAACCTGGTGGGCTGTTTGATCATCGGCTTGCTGTACGGCTGGTTCCTGTTGCGCCCGGAAGTGCCGATTGAAATTCGCGCCGGCTTGATTGTCGGCTTTGTAGGCGGTCTGACGACCTTTTCATCCTTTTCACTGGACACGGTGCGCCTGCTCGAAAGCGGGCAAGCCCTGGTTGCTTTCGGGTACCTGGGCATCAGCGTGTTCGGCGGGCTGCTCGCCACCTGGGCTGGCCTGTCCTTGACCAAACTTTGATAACGAGAGACCGACATGCTCGATTCCAAACTGTTACGTAGCAACCTTCAGGACGTAGCGGACCGCTTGGCATCCCGTGGCTTTGCCCTGGACGTTGCGCGCATCGAAGCGCTGGAAGAACAGCGCAAGACCGTCCAGACCCGCACCGAAGCACTGCAGGCTGAGCGCAATGCACGTTCCAAATCCATCGGTCAGGCCAAGCAGCGCGGCGAAGACATCGCGCCGTTGATGGCTGACGTTGAGCGCATGGGCACCGAGTTGTCCGATGGCAAGGTCGAGCTGGATAAAATTCAGTCCGAGCTGGATTCGATCCTGCTGGGCATTCCCAACCTGCCGCACGAATCGGTACCGATTGGCGAAGACGAAGACGGCAACGTCGAAGTGCGCCGCTGGGGCACGCCAAAAGCCTTTGATTTCGAGATCAAGGACCACGTCGCCCTGGGCGAATTGACCGGCGGCCTGGATTTCGAAACCGCAGCTAAAATGTCCGGCGCACGCTTTGCCTTGCTGCGCGGCCCAATCGCGCGCATGCACCGTGCCCTGGCACAGTTCATGATCAACCTGCACACCGCCGAGCACGGCTACGAAGAAGCCTACACGCCGTACCTGGTGCAGGCGCCCGCATTGATGGGCACCAGCCAACTGCCGAAATTCGAAGAAGACCTGTTCAAGATCAGCCGCGACGGCGAAGCCGACCTGTACCTGATCCCGACCGCCGAAGTGTCGCTGACCAACATCGTCGCCGGCGAGATCCTCGACGCCAGGCAACTGCCGCTCAAGTTCGTCGCCCACAGCCCGTGCTTTCGCAGTGAAGCCGGCGCATCGGGCCGCGACACCCGCGGCATGATCCGCCAGCATCAGTTCGACAAGGTCGAGATGGTGCAAGTGGTTGAGCCGTCGACCTCCATGCAAGCCCTGGAAGGCCTGACCGCCAACGCCGAGCGCGTCCTGCAACTGCTTGAGTTGCCGTACCGCGTACTGGCCCTGTGCACAGGCGACATGGGTTTCAGCGCCGTGAAGACCTACGACCTCGAAGTGTGGGTGCCGAGCCAGGACAAGTACCGCGAGATTTCGTCGTGCTCCAACTGCGGTGATTTCCAGGCCCGTCGCATGCAGGCGCGTTTCCGTAACCCGGAAACCGGCAAGCCGGAGCTGGTGCATACCCTCAACGGTTCCGGTTTGGCCGTAGGCCGCACGCTGGTTGCCGTGCTGGAAAACTACCAGCAGGCTGACGGTTCGATTCGCGTACCTGAGGTGCTCAAGCCGTACATGGCGGGCGTTGAGGTCATCGGCTAAATGGAATTTCTGCCGCTGTTTCATAACCTGCGCGGCAGTCGTGTGTTGGTCGTCGGTGGCGGGGAGATTGCCTTGCGCAAATCCCGGCTGCTGGCCGATGCCGGTGCGTTGCTGCGGGTAGTTGCTCCCCAGATCGAAGACCAGTTGCGTGAACTGGTGCTGGGCAGTGGCGGAGAACTGATTTTTCGCGGTTATCAGGAGGCTGACCTTGACGGTTGCACCCTGATCATCGCGGCAACCGACGACGAGCCACTGAACGCGCAAGTGTCCAGCGAGGCCAAGCGCCGTTGCGTGCCGGTCAATGTGGTGGATGCGCCGGCCTTGTGCAGCGTGATCTTCCCGGCGATTGTCGACCGCTCACCGCTGGTGATTGCGGTGTCCAGCGGCGGCGATGCGCCGGTGCTGGCACGCTTGATCCGCGCCAAGCTGGAAACCTGGATTCCGTCCACTTACGGCCAATTGGCCGGGTTGGCGGCGCGTTTTCGTGCCCAGGTCAAAGGGTTGTACCCGGATGTGCAGCAACGTCGTGCGTTCTGGGAAGAGGTGTTTCAAGGCCCGATTGCCGACCGCCAGCTGGCCGGGCAGGGCGCCGAAGCCGAGCGCCTGTTGATTGAAAAGGTCAATGGCGCGCCGCCTCATGCACCGGGCGAGGTTTACCTGGTGGGTGCAGGCCCGGGTGATCCGGACCTGCTGACCTTCCGTGCCTTGCGCCTGATGCAACAAGCCGACGTGGTGCTGTATGACCGCCTGGTAGCCCCGGCGATTCTTGAATTGTGCCGTCGCGACGCCGAGCGCGTGTATGTGGGCAAGCGTCGCGCCGACCACGCTGTGCCGCAGGACCAGATCAACCAGCAATTGGTCGACCTGGCCAAGCAAGGCAAGCGCGTGCTGCGCCTCAAGGGCGGCGATCCATTTATCTTTGGGCGCGGTGGCGAAGAGATCGAGGAACTGGCGGCCCATGGCATCCCGTTCCAGGTGGTGCCGGGCATTACGGCGGCCAGTGGTTGCGCGGCGTATGCCGGGATTCCGCTGACACACCGTGACCATGCACAGTCGGTGCGCTTTATCACCGGGCATTTGAAAAACGGAACCTCGGACCTGCCCTGGCAGGACCTCGTTGGGCCGTCACAAACCCTGGTGTTTTACATGGGCCTGATCGGCTTGCCGATCATCTGCGAACAGCTGATCAAACACGGTCGTTCGCCGGATACCCCGGCGGCGCTGATCCAGCAAGGCACCACGTCCAACCAGCGCGTGTTCACCGGTACTTTGGCGGACTTGCCGCGCATGGTGGCGGAGCATGAAGTGCATGCGCCGACATTGGTGATCGTCGGTGAAGTGGTGCTGTTGCGCGAGAAGCTCAAGTGGTTTGAAGGCGCGCAGTCTCAGGTCTAATACGGCTGGTATGACAAGTGCGCCTGTTGTGGCGAGCGGGCTTGCCCCGCGTTGGGCTGCGTAGCGGCCCTGAAACCAAACACCGCGTTTTGCCTGGCAGAACGCGGTGTTTTTATTGGGGCTGCTACGCAGCCCAACGCGGGGCAAGCCCGCTCGCCACAACAAGCCCGCTTTCCACAGGTATAGGGTGGTGTCAGTTACACACACCCTTGCCGATCAGCCGTTCCCGATCGTGCGGTGCATCAAACCCTTGCAACGGGCCTTTGGGCACGATCCCCGTCGGATTGATCGTGCGGTGGCTCGCGTAGTAATGCCCCTTGATATGCGCGAAATCCACCGTCTCGGCCACGCCTGGCCACTGATACAGCTCCCTTAGCCAGTTCGACAGGTTCGGGTAATCCGCGATTTTGCGTAAATTGCATTTGAAGTGGCTGTAATACACCGCATCAAAACGAATCAGCGTGGTGAACAGCCGCACATCGGCTTCGGTCAGGTGCTCGCCCGCCAGGTATCGATGGTCAGCCAGATGCTGTTCCAGGTGATCCAGTTCGGCGAACACATCATCAAACGCGCTCTCATACGCTTGCTGCGACGTCGCGAAACCTGCGCGATACACGCCGTTATTCACGGCAGGGTAGATGCGATCGTTCAGCGCATCAATAGTCGAGCGCAGGGCCTCGGGGTAGAAGTCCAGGGTATTGCCGGTCAATTCATCAAACGCGCTGTTGAACATGCGGATGATCTCCGCCGATTCATTGCTCACGATGCGGTTGAGCTTTTTGTCCCACAGCACCGGCACGGTGACGCGCCCGGTGTAGTCGGCAGTGTCAGCGGTATAGCGCTGGTGCATGAAGGTGAAATCGTCGAGCGTGTCGCCGCTAGAGCCGTGCGCCTTGTCGAAGGTCCAGCCGTTTTCCAGCATCAGCCAACTGACCACGGACACATCGATCAGGTTTTCCAGGCCCTTGAGTTTGCGCAGGATCAAGGTGCGATGAGCCCACGGGCAGGCCAGGGACACGTAGAGGTGGTAGCGGCCAGCTTCGGCCTTGAAACCGCCTTCGCCGCTTGGGCCAGGGCTGCCGTCGGCGGTCACCCAATGGCGGCATTGTGCCTGTTCGCGCTGGAATGCGCCATCAGCGCTACTTTCGTACCACTGGTCTTTCCAGCGTCCTTCGATCAGCAAACCCATGACTGGCTCCTCAACTAATAAGCGTTGGAGCCCAGTCTAAAGGGATGAGTTCGAACTAAAAGCGCAAAGAGCAGGGTTTAATCATCGATTAAATCGATTTATCCCGCGCATCCCAATACTGTTGGGCCAGTTCGAACGCCTGTTCCCGCGAGCGACCGAGGCCGCGCAAGGCCAACGCCATGGTGGCGATCAGCGCCAGTTGCGGGTAGCTGTCTTCAACATCGCCACGCCACAGCGCCTTCAAATGCTCGGGCTCCAGGCTGGCCGGTTTGACGTGGCGCTGGGCGGAAAGGGCGGGCCATTCTTCATCCCAGCTTTGGCCGCCGGTGGTGCCGTACAGGTGACTCGGGGAGTCCGGGTTAATCTCGATTTCGCCGCCATCGCCCTTGACCACAATCACGTTGTCGCCGAGCAGGCCGCTGGCATCGCGGTGTACGCCCTGGTAACCCGGGTGGAAAATGCTTTGCAGGCCAAGGCGTGCATTGAGCGGGTTAAGCAGGCGCGCCAGCGAGTGAATCGGCGAGCGCAGGCCCAGTGTGTTGCGCAAGTCGATCATGCGCTGCAATTGCGGCGCCCAGTCGCCCAGCGGGATAAACGCCAGGTTGCCGTGCTCGAAAGCGGCTTCTACGTGTTGCCAGTTGCGGCACAGCGGAATCTGCAAACCTTCCAGCAGTTGCTCGGTGTACAGCCGCCCGGCCGTGTGCGCGCCGCCGCCGTGCATGAGGATGCGCACACCGTTTTGCGCCAGGCACTTGGCGGCCAGCAGGTACCACGGCAGGTGGCGTTTTTTGCCGGCGTAGGTCGGCCAGTCAACGTCCACGTTCAGCGCCGGAGCCTTGAGGCGCTCACGCACGGCTTCAGTGAAACCGGCGAGTTCTTCCGGGCTTTCTTCCTTGTGGCGCAGCAGCATCAGGAAGGCGCCGAGCTGGGTGTCTTCGACTTTTTCGTCGAGCAACATGCCCATGGCCTCGCGGGCTTCCTCACGGGTGAGGTTGCGCGCGCCGCGCTTGCCTTTGCCGAGGATGCGCACGAATTGAGCAAACGGATGCTCGGCAGGGGTTTCAAGGGTCAGCGGGGCAAAGTCGGTCATAAGCAATTCGTCGGTCTGGGCAGGCCCGCCAGTTTGGCGGCGAGTTTGGCGGGAGTGCCGTTGAACAGTTTATTGAGGTGCAGGCTGTTTCCCTTTTCCACGCCCAGCTTCAAGGCGGTGTATTTGATCAGCGGGCGGGTGGCGGGGGACAGCTGGAACTCGGCGTAGAACCCGCGCAGCAATTCGAGGATTTCCCAGTGGGCCGGCGTCAGTTCCAGCGCTTCGGCAGCGGCCAGGGCGTTGGCGACGTCGGCGGACCATTGATTCAGGTCCACCAGATAACCGTCCTTGTCCAGCTCAAGGGTGCGTTCGCCTACGGTCAAGGTGTTCATAGCCAACTATTGACCTTGTCGTAATCGATCGACAGTTGCACAAAGCCTTGGTAGTCAACGCTGTCGGCCCAGTCCGGCAAGGGCAGGTTGCGCGCCTGCATGTCTTCAGCCAGCACAAAGACTTTAACGCCCTTGAGTTGCAGGGCCGGGTTGTGAAGGCCGTAGGCGCCGTCGCCACACAGCAGGATTGCGTCTTGAGCGCCGCACACGCGCAGGCAACTGGCCAGGCGGCTGTCGGTAAACGGGGAGTGGGACACCACATGTAAAGTCGACATCAGAGAGTCATCACCTGGTCGTAACGGTCAATCAGCGTGGAAATTTCGTCGCTGCTCAGCGGTTGGGCGCTGGCGGGCGGGGCGAGGCCACGTTCGGCCAGGCTGTGGCTGCAGGCGAACACCTCGTCTACACCGAACAGGCCCAGCGCCTGCAAGTTGGCGCTGAGGTCTTTCTGCTGCACGGCCCTGGCGTGCTGATGGGGTGCCAGTTGGAACACACCGTCGTCCATAAACAGCAGGCCGATCGGCAGATCAAACGCGCCGCCGGCCAATACGATATCCAGTGCTTCCCGCGCGCCCGGCCCGGACCACGGGGCCTGACGGCTGATCACCAATAAGGATTTGGACATGTTACGGCCCTCCAAAGCAGATCAGGCGGTCGGCGGCCTGCACGGCGTCGTGCAACTGCCCCAGGCCCGACAGCGCCCAGGGTGCGTCGAGGTTGACCGCGCTGCGCTGATAACGCGCGGCTTCTTCGCTGTTCAGCACGCCACGGCGCAAGGCCGCGGCAATGCACACCACGCCGTCGAGTTGGTGTTCGCTGACAAACTCGCGCCATTGGCGGGCGATATCTTGCTCGTCTTGCGGCGTAACACTGTTATTGGCGGCGCTGTACACGCCGTCCTGATAAAAAAACAGCCGCACAATCTCATGCCCGCCGGCCAACGCCGCCTGGGCGAACAGCAGGGCGCGGCGCGAGGAGGGCGCGTGGGCGGCGGAAAACAGGGCAATTGCAAACTTCATGGAACACTCTGAGCGCAAACGTGGGCCAATGATAAAGCCGCCGCCACGAAAAAGCCCGCCGTGATCAAAACGGTCACTGTGGTTGATCGTTCTGACGATTGCCGGTAGGCCCAGGGCTGCCTAGTCTGTGGGCATTCGAAACGGAACTGGAGTCCCCATGTCAGGCCCCTTGGCGTCCCTTAAAGTGCTGGATTTTTCCACCTTGCTGCCCGGCCCGTTTGCGTCGCTGATGCTGGCCGACATGGGCGCCGAGGTGCTGCGCATCGAATCGCCCACGCGCAGGGACCTGCTGCGCGTGTTGCCGCCCCATGATCAGGGCACGTCGGCCAGCCACGCTTACCTCAACCGCAATAAACGCAGCCTGGCGCTGGACCTTAAACAGGCCGAAGCGTTAGAGATCGTGCGCACACTGGTCAAGGACTACGACATCGTCCTGGAGCAGTTTCGCCCCGGCGTTATGGAGCGACTGGGCCTGGGGTACGAAGCCCTGAAAGCGATCAATCCCCGGCTGATCTATGTCTCGATCACTGGCTACGGGCAGACCGGGCCCTATAAAGACCGCGCCGGGCACGATATCAACTACCTGGCGGTGGCCGGCGTGGCCAGCCATACCGGGCGCAAGGACACGGGGCCATTGCCGCTGGGCGTGCAAGTGGCCGACGTGGCCGGTGGTTCGCTGCACGCCGTGGTGGGGTTGCTCGCGGCGGTGATCGCGCGTCAGCAAAGCGGGGTGGGGCAATACCTTGATGTGAGCATGACCGACTGCTCGTTCAGCCTGAACGCCATGGCCGGTGCCGGTTACCTGGCCTGTGGGGTTGAGCCGGCGAGGGAGAGCCATGTGCTCAATGGCGGCAGTTTTTACGATTATTACCGCACTCGCGATGGGCGCTGGATGTCGGTCGGCAGCCTGGAACCGGCATTTATGCAGCCACTGTGCGTAGCGCTGGGAAGGCCGGAATTGGCCGCGTACAGCCTGAAGCCCGATCAACAAAAGGCCCTCAAACTGGCGCTGCAGGTTGAATTTGAAAAGCGCAGCTTTGACGAGCTGCGCGTGCTGTTTGCTGGGGTGGATGCATGTGTTGAGCCGGTGTTGAGCGTGAGTGAAGCGGTGGTGCATCCGCAGTTGAAGGCGCGGGAACTGGTCAGCCAGGTGCCCAGGGGCGATGGCTCGACGCAGGCGCAAATAGCGTGCCCGCTGAAATTTTCAGAGGGCTTGCCAGCGCCTCGGCATATTGGGGCTGCGGTGGGGGCGCACAGTGATGAAGTGTTGCTGGAGTTGGGCTTCAGTGCTCAGCGCATAGCCGAGTTACGGCAGGCCAAAGTAGTGGGGTGACTCAGCGGGCGCCATCGCAGGCAAGCCAGCTCCCACATTTGATCGGTGATCGACCGGACAACACAGTCCAATTGTGGGCGCTGGCTTGCCTGCGATGAGTCCCTCATTCCACCCGCGTTTCCCCGGTAAACACCAAGGTCTGCCGACACCGACGGCACAAATACCGCCGTCCCTGACCCACCAGCGCATGGCGCTGCGACGAAAACGGAAAATCACTGTCCGCACACGGGCACCGGTAGATATAGCGGGTCACCTGCCGACGCTTGACCTGATAGGTATGGCACCGGTCCGGCGGCAGTTCGTAAACCCCGCGCATGATCAGTTGCCATTCCTCGCCATGGGGCTGGATGCGCTCGCCAAACAACTGGTGCGCAATCAGGTGCGCCACTTCATGGGCCACGGTTTGCTTGAGGAAGTGTTGGCTGTTTTCACGGTACAACTGTGGGTTGAAGCGCAGCAGGTTCTCGTGCAAATGCGCGACACCCGCCTTTTGGCCCCGCAGCTTGAGGCTGACGTGGGGGCGCTTGAAGCTTCGTTTAAAAAAGGATTCGGCTTGCAGGAAACAATCTTCGACGCGGGTATTGAGTTGCTCGGGCATGCTGTACATATCTCCAGAGACCCCCAGTATGCCGCAAAGCTGAGTGTTTCCGAATCTGTCAGGCGCCGAATGGTCATGCACAACGCACAAAGCCACCTTTCGGTGGCTCCTCCGGCAGTGTTCGGTGAATCAGTTGGTGTAGATCGGCCCTACGCCCAGGCCCCAGACGATCACGGTAAACGCCATGATCGCCACCAGCACCACCAGCCCAACAGCCAGCACCGAGCTGGAAAACAGGAACCCTTCGTCCGGGTCGATGCTCATGAAGGTCGGCAGCCCCACATACAGCAGGTACACGGTGTAACAGATCGCTGCCGTGCCCACGACCATGCCCAGCCACATATGTGGATAGAGCGCTGACAGCCCGCCGATAAACAGCGGTGTTGCGGTGTAGGTCGCAAATGCCACGCACCGCGCCATGCTCGGGTTGGCGTCGTAGGTGCGGGCCATCCAGTGGATAAACGCGCCCATCACCGCTACACCGCCGAGCATGGCGGCGTACGACATCAGGGTCATCCACAGCGCACTTTCCTGCGTCAGCATCACCGGCGCGCGGTTGCCGATGACCCAACCCACCTGAGTGGTGCCGATAAAGGCGGAAACGGCGGGGATCGCCGCGAGAATCAAGGTGTGGGTGAGGTACATGTGGCCGATGCTTTCTTCTTTATCGCCACGAATTTCCCGCCATTCCCTGTCGGGATGGGTAAACAGCCCCACGACGTGATGGATCATGCCAGTCACTCCTGTCGTTGTTACCATCGCCCCCCATCGGAGCGCCCACGGGCCAAATGGCCTCAAAGGTCCCGGATAGTTGTGCGACCTCACGCTGGAGTATAGGAAGTGATGACCGGAAAAACCGTAGGGCCTTTAGAGCAAATCGCGCTGTAAACAGTGGGGTTAATCGCGGGGAGGTCTGTCAGTAATCGACTCGGTCGATGGTGGGAGCTGGGGTTGCCGGCAAGGCGGGGCGGGCAAAAAAATAAAAATAGAGGAGCGACCCCCCCAACCCGCCAACCCACAACCCCCAATGGAAATA
>NZ_JAFCTN010000057.1:0-29996 GCF_049896045.1 Pseudomonas sp. PWP3-1b2 | reverse complement strand
GCCGCCGCATTCCATCGAGGCCGAACAGGCCGTGCTCGGTGGTTTGATGCTGGACAACAACGCCTGGGAACGCGTGCTGGATCAAGTCTCGGACGGTGACTTCTATCGCCATGACCACCGCCTGATCTTCCGTGCCATCGCCAAGCTGGCCGATCTGAACTCCCCGATCGACGTCGTGACCCTTGCCGAGCAATTGGACAAGGAAGGTCAGACCTCGCAAGTGGGCGGTCTGGGTTATCTCGGTGAATTGGCGAAAAACACCCCGTCGGTCGCTAACATCAAGGCCTACGCGCAGATCGTCCGCGCGCGGGCGACCTTGCGCCAGTTGATCGGCATCGCCACTGAAATTGCCGACAGCGCCTTCAACCCGGAAGGGCGTACCGCTGAAGAGATCCTCGACGAAGCCGAACGGCAGATCTTCCAGATCGCCGAGGCGCGGCCGAAAACCGGCGGCCCGGTCAGCGTCAACGACCTGCTGACCAAAGCCATCGACCGTATCGACACGCTGTTCAACACCGACAACGCCATCACCGGCCTGTCCACCGGCTACACCGACCTTGATGGCATGACCAGCGGCCTGCAACCGGCCGACTTGATTATCGTCGCGGGCCGTCCGTCGATGGGTAAAACCACCTTTGCGATGAACCTGGTGGAAAACGCGGTACTGCGCAGCGAGAAAGCCGTACTGGTTTACTCCCTCGAGATGCCAGGCGAATCGCTGATCATGCGGATGCTCTCGTCGCTCGGCCGTATCGACCAGACCAAAGTGCGGGCGGGCCGCCTGGAAGACGACGACTGGCCGCGCCTGACGTCGGCGGTCAACCTGCTCAACGACCGCAAGCTGTTCATCGATGACACCGCCGGTATCAGCCCCTCGGAAATGCGCGCGCGCACCCGACGCCTGGTGCGTGAACACGGCGAAATCGGCCTGATCATGATCGACTACCTGCAACTGATGCAGATCCCGGGCTCCAGCGGTGACAGCCGAACCAACGAGATTTCCGAGATTTCCCGCTCGTTGAAAGCCCTCGCCAAGGAATTCAACTGCCCGGTGGTGGCGCTGTCCCAGCTCAACCGCTCCCTGGAGCAACGCCCGAACAAACGCCCGATCAACTCCGACTTGCGGGAATCCGGAGCGATCGAGCAGGATGCCGACGTCATCATGTTCGTGTACCGGGACGAGGTGTATCACCCGGAAACCGAGCACAAGGGCATCGCCGAAATCATCATCGGTAAACAGCGGAACGGCCCGATCGGTACCACGCGCCTGGCGTTTATCGGCAAATACACCCGCTTCGAAAACCTTGCGCCGGGCAGTTATAACTTCGACGACGAGTAAATCCGTGAGTGTCTGTAAGGGCCTCATCGCAGGCAAGCCAGCTCCCACACTTGGAGTGTAAATACCTTCAAATGTGGGAGCTGGCTTGCCTGCGATGGCGTCACCACAATTCCGACTGCTGCCGTCGGAATTGGTCAAATTTTGTGCTATATTCCGCGCCCGCGATTTTTCATCTCAACACCGGTCATCGTCATGCAAACAGCCAA
Source organism: Pseudomonas sp. PWP3-1b2 (assembly GCF_049896045.1). Taxonomy (NCBI): domain Bacteria; kingdom Pseudomonadati; phylum Pseudomonadota; class Gammaproteobacteria; order Pseudomonadales; family Pseudomonadaceae; genus Pseudomonas; species Pseudomonas sp. PWP3-1b2. Next base: position 28,451 of record NZ_JAFCTN010000057.1, on the reverse strand, counting down.
GCCGTTATTTGACTATCCCAAGTACTGGGCCGAATGTTTCGGCCCAGCGCCATTCCTGCCGATGAGCAGGGAGGAGATGGATCAGCTTGGCTGGGATTCCTGCGACATCATCATCGTCACCGGGGATGCCTACGTTGACCATCCGTCGTTCGGCATGGCGATCATCGGCCGGCTGCTGGAGTCTCAGGGCTTTCGCGTCGGGATCATTGCGCAGCCGAACTGGCAGTCCAAAGACGACTTCATGAAGCTCGGCGAGCCGAACCTGTTCTTCGGCGTCGCGGCCGGCAACATGGACTCGATGATCAACCGCTACACCGCCGACAAGAAAATCCGTTCCGACGACGCCTACACCCCAGGCGGCATGGCCGGCAAACGCCCGGACCGCGCCAGCCTGGTGTACAGCCAGCGTTGCAAGGAAGCCTACAAGAATGTGCCGATCGTACTCGGCGGCATCGAAGCCTCGTTGCGCCGCATCGCTCACTACGATTACTGGCAGGACCGTGTGCGTAACTCGATCCTGATCGACGCCGCCGCCGATATCCTGCTGTACGGCAACGCCGAGCGCGCGATCGTCGAGGTTGCCCAGCGCCTGTCGTGGGGCCACAAGATCGAAGACATCACCGACGTGCGCGGCACTGCGTTCATTCGCCGTGACACGCCTGCGGGCTGGTACGAAGTGGACTCCACGCGTATCGACCGGCCGGGCAAGGTCGACAAGATCATCAACCCGTACGTCAACACTCAGGACACCCAGGCCTGCGCCATCGAGCAGGAAAAGGGGCCCGTGGACGATCCGGAAGAAGCCAAAGTCGTGCAGATTCTGGCCAGCCCGCGCATGACCCGCGACAAAACCGTGATCCGCCTGCCCTCGGTAGAAAAGGTCCGCGGCGACGCCGTGCTCTACGCTCACGCTAACCGCGTGTTGCACTTGGAAACCAACCCGGGCAACGCTCGCGCCCTGGTGCAGAAGCACGGTGAAGTGGACGTGTGGTTCAACCCGCCGCCCATTCCGATGACCACCGAAGAAATGGACTACGTGTTTGGCATGCCTTACGCACGTATCCCGCACCCGGCGTACGGCAAGGAAAAGATCCCGGCCTACGACATGATCCGGTTCTCGGTGAACATCATGCGTGGCTGCTTTGGCGGCTGCACCTTCTGCTCGATCACCGAGCACGAAGGCCGCATCATCCAGAACCGTTCCGAAGAGTCGATCATTCGCGAGATCGAAGAGATCCGCGACAAGGTCCCAGGCTTTACCGGCGTGATCTCCGACCTTGGCGGCCCGACCGCGAACATGTACCGCATCGCCTGCAAGAGCCCGGAAATCGAATCCGCGTGCCGCAAGCCATCGTGCGTGTTCCCCGGCATCTGCCCGAACCTGAACACCGACCATTCGTCATTGATCCAGCTGTACCGCAGCGCCCGTGCGTTGCCGGGTGTGAAGAAGATCCTGATCGCTTCCGGCCTGCGCTATGACCTGGCCGTTGAGTCGCCCGAATATGTGAAAGAGCTGGTCACCCACCACGTCGGTGGCTACCTGAAGATCGCCCCGGAACACACCGAGGAAGGTCCGCTCAACCAGATGATGAAGCCGGGCATTGGCAGCTATGACAAGTTCAAGCGCATGTTCGAGAAGTACACCAAGGAAGCGGGCAAGGAGCAGTACCTGATCCCGTACTTCATCGCCGCCCACCCGGGCACCACCGATGAAGACATGATGAACCTGGCCCTGTGGCTCAAGCGCAATGATTTTCGCGCCGACCAGGTGCAGGCGTTCTATCCGTCGCCGATGGCCACCGCCACCGCGATGTACCACTCGGGCAAGAACCCGCTGCGCAAGGTCACCTACAAGAGCGATGCGGTGACCATCGTCAAGAGCGAAGAGCAGCGCCGTCTGCACAAGGCGTTCTTGCGCTACCACGACCCGAAAGGCTGGCCGATGCTGCGTGAAGCATTGACCCGCATGGGCCGCGCCGACCTGATCGGGCCGGGCAAGGAACAGTTGATTCCGCTGCACCAGCCGTCCACCGACAGCTACCAGAGCGCCCGTCGCAAGAACTCGACGCCAGCGGGCAGCCACAAGGTCGCCAAGGAAACCACCAAAATCCTTACCCAGCACACCGGCCTGCCACCGCGCGGCAGCGACGGCAGCAACCCGTGGGACAAGCGCGAACAAGCCAAGGCGGCAGCCATGGTGCGTAACAAGCAGGCGGCTAAAGAGCGCACCGACGCGGCCAAGGGCAAAGGCAAGAAGCCTGCGCGCAAGCCGGTTGTGCCGCGTTGATCGCAGCCTGAACATGCCAAACGCCAGCCTCGTGCTGGCGTTTTGCTTTCTAGGCGTTGGAGAGCCTGTTTGTTAAGGTGGCGCCCATCAAATTGCCATCGCAGGCAAGCCAGCTCCCACAGTTGACCGCGTTCTAACATTGAAACGCGGCCCACTGTGGGAGCTGGCTTGCCTGCGATGAGGCCCGTCTGGCCACCCTAACTCTCAAGGAAGAACACCCATGGGCAACCCCCTGGCCGGCATCGGCATGGACTCCAACCGCTCCCAGTTCATGGCGCGTCAGCGCATCGAAAGCCAGATCAACCTCCCGCACCTGTTCGCAGCCATCGACGCCGACCCCGGCATTGTCGGCGCAGGCGTCGTGTATATCGATGCCGATTTCAACGTCATTACCCTGCGCGAATTCAAGCCCATTTGCAGCATCAAGCCCAAGCGCATCATTTTGCGTGAAGCGCAGAGGTACATTGCGCCAACGCAGTTTGCTCAACATGTCGTGAGCAATCCTCGAGAATCGCGACTGATTGGCGAAGCCGTGAATACCGGAATCTCCTGCTTGGGGGCGGTCATCAGTTGGGCTGCGATCGCCAGTGGAACAATTCTGGTGCCTTTCAGCGCTGGCGCCAGTTCCGTCATCGTTGTAGTGGGGTATGCGGCTGCCGGCGCAAGTACGCTTCAGTGCTTTAACGGCATTGCCCGAACAGCGCTGGAAGTCGCCAAACCTGAGGTCAAGGATTCGCTCGACAGTGAAAGCTGGTACCAGAATGCGTCCATCGTGCTGGACGCCGTATCACTGGCAGGCGTGGGCGCTTCGGCCCTGACGACGGTCAAGCTGGTCAGGGCCGCCAAAGCATCGACGGGCAAGAGCCTGCGTGACGTGCTTCGCGGTTTGAATCGCCAGGAAAGAGCCAAGCTGACGAAAGAGCTGCTGAGCATCAATCATCCCAACTTGACCGCGAAGATGCTCAAATTGAGGCAGGCGTCGGGTGAGCTCACCAAGCGTTTCACCCCTACGCAGCTCAAGCACAGCACCATTACCCAGATTAAAGACGTCCTGGGCGCAAGCGTAGGATTCGGCGGGAGTGCCTACTCCGGTAACGTCAACACCATCGCGATTGGACTGTACGAGGAAGTAAGCGAATGAGCGAATTGATGACGCTACGCGACTTTTTCAGGCAATACTTTCTGACGTTTATGGGCGGCGTATTTGCTGCGTGTTTTTCTTTGGCGTTGGCTGTGGCGCTGGCGTTCATCACCTATTTTCGTGATGCGCCCATTGCTCAAGTGGGGCTCAAGATCATGTCTGTCGGGGCGCTGCTCATTCTGTTGACGGTCCATAGCAACTTTATGATTTTGCGGGGCCGACCCTCCTGGGTGTGGGTAATGGTCGGTATCTACGTCGCCTGTCTACTGTTTGTAGTTCCGATGGTTCAATTCCAGCCTCACAAAGTTCTTTATGGGTTGGCGCTGTTATTCCCATTGCTCGGATTATTGACACTTAACAGCAAGGTTCAACGAGAGATGCGCACGAAACTCGTGGGAATCCGTCGCATTCGGCAGGCGGTCAAATCAACCGTCAGATCGAGTAGTCGCATGTGAAGCAGCCGCCTTCGATAAACAGATTCCTCGCGCGCTATTTCCCGGTCTTCATGGGGGCGATATTTGCGTGCATTTTTACTCTGGTATTTGCAGTCCCGGCGTTTTTCGACAGTTATGCGCCCAATCTTTCCATGGCGGACAACGTCAAGTACTCCTTCTTCGTTGGTATCGCACTTACCCTGGTTATCGTTCATTGCAACTTCATGATTGCGCGCGGGCGTCCGCAATGGGCGCAGCCGTTGGTGGTGCTTTTGGGGCTGTGTTTTCTCGGAGTAGTGCCAACCCTCAATGATCAACCGAACAGGTTGATGTATGCCTTGAGCCTGCTGCTCCCGTTGCTTGGGCTATTGCTGCTCAACAGCAAGCGTCACCGCGAAATGCGCCAGAAGTTGCTTGAGGTGCGGCAACTGCGGGACGCCATGGTTACAGAGCGCAAATCCCGTTGACTGGGTAGATTCACCACCCATCCCACCCACTGGCGCCACAAATGTGTGCAGCTCTTGCACCGTGGCACCTACGATGGCGCCGTTTTGGTGCTGTACTGCACCGGGTCCCACGATAAAGCGCAATGACGGCCGCTCTGGCATAAGTCTTGCGCGCTTTGTTTCCATGCCCTGGCTCGCAGGAGGCCGCCGTGTCGATTCATGTCGCGTTGCACCACGTTACGCATTACCGCTACGACCGCGCTGTCGAACTCGGCCCACAGATTGTGCGTTTACGTCCGGCGGCCCATAGCCGCACGCGGATCTTGTCTTACGCGCTCAAAGTGTTGCCCGAGCAGCATTTCATCAATTGGCAACAAGACCCCCAGGGCAATTACCTGGCGCGGTTGGTGTTTCCGGAAAAAACTGACGAGCTGCGTATTGAGGTCGACCTGGTCGCCGAGATGGCGGTATTTAACCCGTTCGACTTTTTCCTTGAACCCTACGCCGAAAGAATCCCTTTCAGCTACGCCGCCGATGAGCAGCGCGAGCTGGCGCCGTACCTGGAAACCTTGCCGCTGACGCCGAGGTTTGCCGCCTACCTGGCCGGCATCGACCGCACGCCGTTGCCCGCTGTGGATTTTCTGGTGGGCCTGAATCAGCGCCTGGCCGCCGATATCGGCTACCTGATCCGCATGGAACCGGGCGTGCAAACGCCGGAGTTCACCCTGGAAAATGCGTCCGGCTCCTGCCGGGACTCGGCCTGGTTGCTGGTGCAATTGCTGCGCAACCTGGGCTTGGCGGCGCGCTTTGTGTCCGGCTATTTGATCCAGCTCACCGCCGACGTCAAAGCCCTCGACGGGCCGTCCGGCACTGAAGTGGACTTCACCGACCTGCACGCCTGGTGCGAGGTGTATTTGCCCGGTGCCGGCTGGATTGGCCTGGACGCCACGTCCGGTCTGTTCGCAGGTGAAGGGCATATCCCGCTGGCCTGTAGTCCCGATCCGTCTTCTGCCGCGCCGATCAGTGGCTTGGTGGAACCGTGCGAGTGCGAATTTACCCACGAAATGTCGGTGGAACGGATTTGGGAAGCCCCGCGCGTCACCAAGCCCTACACCGAAGAGCAATGGTTGGCGATCCAGGGCCTCGGGCGGCAAATCGACGGCGACCTGCTCAAGGACGACGTGCGCCTGACCATGGGCGGCGAGCCGACCTTCGTGTCCATCGACGACCCCGACGGCGCCGAATGGAACACCGCTGCCTTGGGGCCGGACAAGCGTCGCCTGTCTGCCGAGTTGTTCCAGCGCATGCGCGCGCATTATGCGCCACAGGGCCTGGTGCACTTCGGCCAGGGCAAGTGGTACCCCGGCGAACAACTGCCGCGCTGGTCGCTTAATTGCTACTGGCGCCGCGACGGCGTGCCGATCTGGCACAACAGCGCGCTGATCGCCGATGAGCAACAGGACTACGGCGCCGATGGCGTGCTGGCTGGGCGTTTTCTGGCCAGCGTCGCCGAACGCCTCAAGCTGCCGGCACGCTTTGTGTTCCCGGCCTTTGAAGACAACTTCTACTACCTGTGGCGCGAAGGCGCGTTACCGCAGAACGTCACCGCCCAGGACCCGCGCCTGAGCGACGACCTGGAGCGCGAGCGCCTGCGCAAAGTGTTCCGCCAGGGGCTGGATAAAGTCATCGGCCAAGTGCTGCCATTGGCGCGCACCGCCGCCAATGACCGCTGGCAGAGCGGGCCTTGGTTCCTGCGCGATAACCATTGCCGCCTGGTGCCCGGCGACTCGCCGCTGGGCTATCGTCTGCCCCTGGCTTCGCAGCCTTGGGTGACGGCGGCGGAGTATCCGTTTGTACACCCGACTGACCCGAACCAGGATCAGCCGGAACTGCCGACCACCGCGCAATTGCAAAGCCATGGCGAACCTGCGCCGAGCGATGAGCGTGAGCCGAAGGTCGATGAATCCGCCGACTGGCTGACGCGCACCGCGCTGTGTGCCGAAGCGCGGGAAGGTCGGCTGTACCTGTTTATGCCGCCGCTGGAACGCGTCGAGGATTACCTGGAGCTGGTGGCCGCCATCGAAGCCACTGCCGAGGAGATGCATTGCCCGGTGCTGCTGGAAGGTTATGAACCACCGGCCGACACGCGCCTGAGCAACTTCCGCGTTACCCCGGACCCAGGTGTGATCGAGGTGAACGTGCAGCCGTCCGCTACGTGGGATGAGCTGGTGGAACGCACCGAGTTCCTCTACGAAGAGGCGCGGCAGACTCGCCTGACCACTGAAAAATTCATGATCGACGGGCGCCACACCGGCACCGGCGGCGGTAACCATTTTGTACTTGGCGGCGCGACGCCCAAAGACTCACCGTTCCTGCGCCGGCCCGATTTGCTGCGCAGCCTGATCAGCTATTGGCATAACCATCCGTCCTTGTCGTACCTGTTTTCCGGCCTGTTTATCGGCCCGACCTCCCAGGCGCCACGGGTGGATGAGGCGCGTAACGATGCGCTGTACGAGCTGGAAATCGCCTTCGCGCAAATGCCTGCGCCAGGCGAAGACTGCCCGCCATGGCTGGTGGATCGCCTGTTGCGCAATCTGCTGATCGACGTGACGGGCAACACCCACCGTGCCGAATTCTGCGTCGATAAACTCTACTCGCCCGACGGTGCCACTGGCCGCTTGGGCCTGCTGGAACTGCGCGCGTTTGAAATGCCGCCCCACGCACGCATGAGCCTGACCCAGCAGCTGCTGCTGCGCGCCTTGGTCGCACGCTTTTGGCGTGAGCCTTACGCGCCGCCGAAACTGGCGCGCTGGGGCACCGAACTGCACGACCGTTTCCTGCTGCCGCACTTTATCGAGCAGGACTTCGCCGATGTGATCGTCGAGCTCAACGCGGCAGGTTACCCGCTGCGCGCCGAATGGTTTGCTGCGCACCTGGAATTTCGTTTCCCCAAGGTTGGCGACTACGCCGTCAGCGGTATCGAACTGGAACTGCGCCAGGCCCTGGAGCCCTGGCACGTACTGGGAGAGGAGGGCGCGGTGGGTGGCACGGTGCGTTATGTGGATTCGTCCCTGGAGCGTTTGCAGGTGAAGTTGAGCGGGTTGGCGCCGCAACGTTATCTGCTGACCTGCAACGGCATCCCGGTGCCGCTGCACGCCACGGGGCGTGTGGGCGAGTTCGTCGCCGGCGTGCGTTACCGCGCCTGGCAACCGGCCAACTGCCTGCAACCGACCATCCCGGTGCACGCGCCGCTGGTATTCGACCTGCTCGACACCTGGATGCAGCGCTCGCTGGGCGGTTGCCAGTATCATGTCGCCCATCCGGGCGGGCGCAATTACGACAGCTTGCCGGTGAATGCCAACGAAGCTGAAAGCCGGCGCATGGCGCGGTTTTTCCGGTTGGGGCATACCCCCGGAAAACTCCCGGTGCCAACGGTAGTGGTGAACGATGAGTTGCCCATGACCCTGGATTTGCGGCGTTTCCCCAATAAAAATGACTAAATGCAATTCAACTGTGGGAGCTGGCAAGCCAGCTCCCACAGTTAGATTGCAGTGAATGTGTTTTAAACTGAGCCCCCTTGCCCCTGCCGAGCGTTCCATGTCCGATTTGCTCGACCGTTACCCACTGACCGCGGGTACTTATCACGAATTGCTGGATGACAGTGGCGCCGTGCGTGCCCACTGGCGGCGCTTGCTCGATCACCTGCAACGCAGCACCCCCGCGCAACTGGCCCAGCGCCAGGCGCTGCTGACCCGCCAGATCCAGGAAAACGGCGTGACCTACAACGTCTACGCCGACCCCAAGGGCGCCGACCGCCCGTGGGAGCTGGATTTGCTGCCCCATGTGCTGGCCGCCGATGAGTGGCAACACCTGTCGGCCGGTATCGCCCAGCGTGCGCGCCTGCTCAATGCCGTACTGGCTGACCTGTATGGCCCGCAGCGCTTGATCAAGGAAGGCCTGCTGCCCGCCGAACTGGTGTTTGGTCACAACAATTTCCTGTGGCCGTGCCAGGGTATCCAGCCGCCGGACGGTGCGTTTCTGCACCTGTACGCCGTGGACCTGGCGCGCACCCCGGATGGTCGCTGGTGGGTCACCGCCGACCGTACGCAGGCGCCTTCGGGCGCAGGTTATGCGCTGGAAAACCGCACCATCGTTTCCCGCGCATTTCCGGACCTGTACCGCGATTTGCAGGTGCAGCACCTCACCGGTTTCTTCCGCACCTTGCAGGAAACCCTGGCCCGCCAGGCGCCCGGCGATGATCAGCCGCCGCTGATCGTGCTGCTCACGCCGGGGCGTTTCAACGAAAGTTATTTCGAACACCTCTACCTCGCGCGCCAGCTCGGCTACCCGCTGGTGGAAGGCGGCGACCTGACCGTGCGCGACAGCACCGTATTTCTGAAAACCCTCAGCGGCCTGCGGCGGGTGAACGCGATCATGCGCCGCCTGGACGACGACTTCTGCGACCCGCTGGAACTGCGTACCGACTCGGCCCTCGGCGTGCCCGGCCTGCTCGACGCCGTGCGCCAGGGCAATGTGCTGGTGGCCAACGCCTTGGGCAGCGGCGTGTTGGAATCTCCAGGTTTGCTTGGCTTTCTGCCGAAAATAAACGAATTCCTGTTTGGCGAAGAACTGATCCTGCCGTCCATCGCCACCTGGTGGTGCGGTGAAGCGCCGGTGCTCGCCGAGGCGCTGGAGAAACTGCCGGAGCTGCTGATCAAGCCGGCGTTCCCGTCGCAAAGTTTCGCGCCGGTATTTGGCCGCGACTTGAATGATGAGCAGCGCCAGGCCCTGGCCGAACGCATGCGCGCGCGGCCTTACGCGTATGTCGCCCAGGAACTGGCGCAACTGTCCCAGGCCCCGGTGTGGCACACCGTCGATGACCATCTGCAACACCGCGCCATCGGCATGCGTGTGTACGCCGTGGCCAGCGCTGAAGGCTATCGCGTGCTGCCCGGCGGCCTGACCCGCGTGGCGGCCGATGCCGATGCCGAAGTGGTGTCGATGCAACGTGGCGGCGCGAGCAAGGACACGTGGGTGCTCGGCGAACGTGCCATCGGCGGCGAACATTGGCGTGCACAGCGCGCCATTGGCGCCCATGATCTGGTGCGCCGCGACCCTTACCTGCCGTCGCGTGTGGTAGAAAACCTGTTCTGGTTCGGCCGTTATTGCGAGCGTTGCGATAACAGCGCGCGCTGGCTGCGTATCGTGCTGGCGCGCTATGTGGATGGCGATGATCCCCTGGCCTTGCAGGCGGCCGTCGAGTTGGGCGAGAACCTGCGCCTGTTGCCGGAGGAGGGCGAGCTGCCCGAGCGTCTGCTCGCCGCCTTGCTCGGTGATGACTGGCCCTCCAGCCTGCGCGCCAACCTGCAGCGTCTGCAGTGGGCAGCGTCCCAGGTGCGCGGCAAGTTGTCCCGGGAAAACTGGCAGGCCCTGGTGGAGCTGCAACGTGAAGCCCTGGAGCTGGAAAGCGAATCGCCGGACTTCGGCGAGTTGCTGGATTTTCTCAATCGCCTGGTGATGTCGCTGGCGGCGTTGTCTGGCTTTGCGCTGGACGACATGACCCGCGACGAAGGCTGGCGCTTCTTGATGATGGGCCGGCGCATCGAGCGTCTGCAATTTCTGAGCAGCAGCCTCGCGGCGTTCCTGCGCGGTGTGGCGGTGTTCGATCAGGCCGGGCTTGAGTGGTTGCTCGAACTGGGCAACAGCAGCATCACCTACCGGTCGCGCTACCTGGCAGTGCCGCAGTTGATCCCGGTGCTCGACCTGTTGTTGCTGGATGAGCAAAACCCGCACGCGGTGTTGTTCCAGTTGAAACTGGTCAGCCGCACGTTGCGTCGCCTCAACGATGATTTTGCCGTGCCCCGTGAAACCGGCCTGGCGCCGTTGGTGGAGCGCCTTTCGCGGTTCGACCTGGGGTGCCTGGAAAACTCGCTGTTTGGTGAGTCCAGCGTGCGTGCCGCACTGGATGGCCTGGCCGACTTGCTGCAAGCAGTCGCCGATGAGAGTGGGCAAGTGTCAGACCGCCTGGCGCTGCGCCATTTTGCCCATGTGGATGATGTCAGCCAGCAAACGGTGTCGGTGTGATGAGTGCGCGCTACCAGATTTTTCACGATACCCATTACCACTACGACAGCCCGGTGTCCCTGGCCCAGCAGCTGGCGCATTTGTGGCCACGCCCGTGCGCCTGGCAGCGCTGCACCTGGCAACAGTTGGATATCAGCCCGCAGCCTTCTTCGCGACGCGATGAGCTGGATGTGTTTGGCAACCCGATCACGCGGCTGGCCTTTGAGCGGCCCCACGATGAATTGCTGGTGAATGCCGGGCTGACCGTGGAGGTGCTGGCGCGGCCTTCACTGGATTTCCACTTGTCGCCGCCTTGGGATCAGACCTGCGACAGCCTCACTTACAGCAGCCAGGCGCTGTCGCCTGAACAGCTGGAAGCCTGTCGGTATCGATTCGAATCACCTTACGTGCACCTGAAAAATACCTTTGTGGAGTTTTCCGAAACCTGTTTCCCGCCCGGCAAGCCTTTGCTGCTGGGCGTGCAGGGCTTGATGGAAAAGATTTTCAGCGAATTCACCTTTGATGCCGAGGCCACGCAGGTTGCCACGCCACTGGTGGAGGTGCTCGAGCGCCGGCGCGGCGTGTGCCAGGACTTCGCCCACCTGATGCTCGCGTGCTTGCGCTCGCGGGGGCTGGCGGCGCGCTATATCAGTGGTTACCTGCTGACCCAGCCACCGCCCGGCCAGCCACGGCTGATCGGCGCCGATGCGTCCCATGCGTGGGTGTCGGTGTATTGCCCGGTGTCAGGCTGGGTGGATTTTGATCCGACGAACAATGTGCAGCCGGCACTGGAGCACATCACCCTGGCCTGGGGCCGTGATTTCTCCGATGTGTCGCCGTTGCGGGGGGTGATTCTGGGGGGAGGGAGCCATGACCCGGAGGTTCGGGTGACGGTGATGCCGCTGGAGTAACGGCTGGGGAGCCCGCTGTGGCGAGCAGGCTTGCCCTGCGTTGGGCTGCGCAGCAGCCCCAAGACGATCACCCCTTTATGCCTGGCAAACCGCGGTGTCTGGTTTCAGGGCCGCTTCGCAGCCCAACGCAGGGCAAGCCTGCTCGCCACAGCGTGGGAACGATCAATTATTCAGCCGGATCTTTCGGTGTTTCGGTGTCGTCTGCTGCCACTTCACCTTCCGCATCCGGGTTCAGTGCGCCGGCTTCTTCGTCTGCAGAAGCTTTCTTGCGTTGCAGTTTTTCCTCTTTCTTCTGTTCCTTGGCCAAGTCTCTCTGACGTTTGGCGAAGGAGTAATTAGGTTTGGCCATGGGCGATCCTCTAGGGTCGAAGGTGAGGGTGGGCGGCGCGCAGCTGCCTTGGGACGCTATGGTATCAGCTTAGCAGCGCGCCAGGGCCTCACTTACCGCAGGCGTAAGCGGCCAGCAGGCCGTTGAACAGTTGGTTGAGGTGCATGGCGCAGGCTCCAGTGGTTGATGGGCCGATCATAGGCGGGTGACGCGGCTTTGGCTGGTAGATTGTGTTGATCACGCTGATAGCCTAAAGTTGTATACAATCTGTTGACTCAGATCATAAGAATCTTTGCCAGCCTGATGCACCCTTGTCGCAATACGCATTTTTAAACCCTGCCTTGGAGATTCACATGTTTGCCAAACTCGTTGCTGTTTCCCTGCTGACTCTGGCGAGCGGCCAGTTGCTTGCCGCAGAGTGCAAGGTCACCGTCGACTCCACCGATCAGATGTCTTTCAATACCAAAGCCGTTGAAATCGACAAAAGCTGCAAGACGTTCACCGTTGAACTGACCCACTCCGGCAACCTGCCGAAAAACGTCATGGGTCATAACTGGGTGCTGACCAGTGCCGCCAACATGCAGCCAGTCGCCACTGACGGCATGGCCGCCGGCATTGACAAGGACTACCTGAAACCAGGTGACGACCGCATCATCGCCCACACCAAAATCATCGGTGCTGGCGAGAAAGACTCGGTAACCTTCGATGTATCGAAGCTGGCGGCGGGGACTGATTACGCGTTCTTCTGCTCGTTCCCAGGGCACATCTCGATGATGAAAGGCACTGTGGTCGTTAAGTAACAGGGTTTCAGCGGCAAAAAAAGCGCCTTGCGGGGCGCTTTTTTGTGGGCGGCGAAAACCTGTGGCGAGCGGGCTTGCCCCGCGTTGGGCTGCGAAGCAGCCCTATAACCTGCAACTCGGTCCGTCTGAATGACCTCGTTTGCCTTACTGGGGGTGCAGCGCAGCCCAACGCGGGGCAAGCCCGCTCGCCACAACGGCCCCTTCACTAAAGTGTTCAGGGCGCGAATGGCATGACCCGCTTGTGCTCAGTCTTGCGGTAGGTATCGCAGATAATCCTGAATGCTTCCTCACGCACCGGCTCGCCGTGCAGGAAGGCATCGATCTCGGCGTACGTCACGCCATGTGACGCTTCGTCCGGCTTGCCTGGCGACAGGTCTTCCAGGTCCGCCGTCGGCACTTTCTCGACCAACGACTCCGGCGCACCAAAATGCCGTGCAATTGCACGCACCTGGTTTTTCACCAGCCCGCTCAACGGCGCAAGATCACAGGCGCCATCACCGAACTTGGTGAAAAAGCCCATTACCGCTTCCGCTGCATGGTCAGTACCGACTACCAAGCCACCGGCCGCACCGGCGATGGTGTATTGCGCCACCATGCGCATGCGCGCCTTGGTGTTGCCCAGTACGAAATCACGGGACACCGCCGCCTTGCCTTCAAACGCCGCCACTTCATTGGCCAGGGCTTTCACCGCCGGGCCGATGTTCACGGTGTGGCGTTCGTCTGGCTCAATGAAGTCCACTGACGCTGTGGCATCGAGTTCGTCGAACTGGGTTTCGTAGGGCAGGCGCACCGCAATAAACCGGTAAGCCTCATCACCCGTGCTGGCGCGCAGTTCTTTCATCGCGCGTTGGGCCAACAAGCCTGCGGTCAGGGAGTCGACGCCACCACTGATGCCCAGCACCAATGTCTTGAGCCCGGAATTGCGCAAGCAATCCTGGATAAACGCCACGCGGCGGGCGACTTCTGCTTCAAGGGCGGCCTGATCGTTGAAGGGCGCCTGGACCTTGAGCTGCTGCGCAATCTCACGCTGTACGGCTTGCATGATTCACTCCTTGCTGGAAAGGGCAGGTACTTTGAAAACGTGACGCAAATAGGCGACGAAATTCGGGTCGGTGCAGTGGGTTTTGCCCGCTTCATCCGAAATTTTGGCAACGGGCTGGCCATTGCACGCGGTCATTTTAAGCACGATGCTCATCGGTTCCACACCTGGAATGTCACAGGTGAGGTTGGTACCGATGCCGAAGCTCACATTAATGCGACCGCGCAGCGCACGGAAAATCTCCAGCGCCTTGGGCAACGTCAGGCTGTCGGAGAACACCAGGGTCTTGCTCATCGGTTCGATGCCGAGCTTATGGTAGTGAGCGATGGCTTTTTCCGCCCACTGAATCGGGTCGCCGGAGTCGTGGCGCAGGCCGTCGAACAGCTTGGCGAAGTACAAGTCGAAGTCGCCGAGGAACGCGTCAGTGGTGATGCAGTCGGTCAGGGCAATGCCCAGCAGGCCACGGTATTCGCGCACCCAGCAATCGAGCGCGGCGATCTGGCTGTCGATCAGGCGCGGGCCGAGTTGCTGATGCGCCATGATCCATTCGTGGGCCATGGTGCCGAGCGGCTTCATGCCGAATTCGCGGGCCAGGTGCACGTTGCTGGTGCCGACAAAGCGCCCGGGGAAATCGTGCTTGAGCACGCTGACCACTTCTTCCTGCACACGGTATGAGAAGCGCCGGCGCGTGCCGAAATCCGCCACCTGCAATTCGGATAGCTCTTCGACGCTGGCGTTTGCCTTCAGCCAGTCGAACTTGCGGTACAGCTGCTCGCGGGCCTGTTCGAGGATCACCGTCTGGTAGCGGTAGCGGTTACGCACTTCGCTGACGATGGCCAGCATCGGCACTTCAAACAGGATCACATGCAGCCACGGCCCGCGCAGGCGAATAAACAACTCGCCGTTCTCGATGCCGGTTTGCACATACCGCAGGTTGAAGCGAAACAGCCCCAGGAAGCGCAAAAAATCCGGCTTCATAAAGCTGATGCGTTCCAGGAAACCCAGTTGGTCAGGGCTCAGGCTCAGCTCGGCGAGGCGCTCGATCTGGTAGCGGATCTCCGCCAGGTACGGGCGCAGGTCTTCACTGTTACGGCAACGAAACTCCCATTCAACTTCCACGTTCGGGTAGTTGTGCAGCACCGCCTGCATCATGGTCAGCTTGTAGAAGTCGGTGTCGAGCAGGTTCTGCACGATGCGATCGGCAAACACGCTCTCGCTCATAACGGGAATCTCCAGACAGGTCGGCAATGGGCGCCGGCCTTTACGCACAATTAAGGAAGGGGGCTAGTGGCGCATAGACGTGGGTTGGTTTGCCAGCGATTTTTTTGGAATGGCTACTGGCCCCATCGCAGGCAAGCCAGCTCCCACACTTGAAATGCACTCCAAATGTGGGAGCTGGCTTGCCTGCGATGGCTATCTTCCAGGCGCTAAAGCACTTGCTCCATCATCCACTTTACAAACTCCCTGACCTTGGGCACTTCCGCCGAATGCTCCGGATACGCCAGGTAATAGGCATCCTCGCTCGGCATTGCATGGGGCCAGGGAATCACCAACTTGCCCTCCGCCAGTTCCTCTTCCACCAAAAACCGTGGCAGCAACGCTACACCACAGCCCACCTGCGCCGCGCGAATGCACATATAAAAGGTGTCAAAACGCGGCCCGTGGTAGCTGTGTTCGGTCTGGTAACCCTGGCTGGCAAACCAGTCATGCCAGCCCTGGGGCCGCGAGGCGTTTTGCAGCAGTACCAGGCTGCTCAGTTGCGTCGGGTCGGTAAAGGGCTGCGCGGGCAGGCTGTCCGGGGAGCAAACCGGTACCAGCTCTTCACTGAACAGCTTCAAGCTTTCAGTGCCGGGCCGTGAACCCTGGCCGAAATAGAACGCCATGTCAGCCTTGCCCTGCAGCAACTCGTCCGGTTCCTGTTCGTTGCACAGGTCCAGGTGGATGTGCGGGTGACGCAGCCGCCAGCCCTTGAGGCGCGGCACCAGCCAGCGCGCGCCGAAGGTGTAGGGCGTGGACACGCGCAGCACTTCGGTCTCGCCGCCGTAGGAGCGCAGGTAGTGGGTGGACATCTCCACTTGCGTGAGAATTTTTCGTACTTCCACCAGGTACAAGTCGCCCGCCGGGGTCATCTGCAAGCGTCGGCGTACTCGGCGAAACAGCAGGTGTTGCAGCAGTTCTTCCAGCTGCGCCACCTGCTTGCTCACCGCGCTTTGCGTGAGGTTCAGCTCCTCGGCGGCGCGGGTGAAGCTCAAATGGCGGGTGGCCGCTTCGAAACACTGCAGGGCGGTGATCGAGGGCAAATGTCTTCTGTTCAGCACGGCACGCCTCTTTTTATTCTTTGCATGAATAAACGGAATGATATCTCGCCTAATCGTCGTTTGTTGGCAAGTCTTCGGCCAGCTACAAATAAGGTCTGGATCGCCGTGCTCAGCGGCGGCGCAATTTTCTGTTTGTAGATTGAAGGAGTGACCCATGGTTGCCGCATTGCTTGATCGTCTCGGGGTAAACCCGGCGCTGTACCAGGCGGGTAAACAACCCGTGCATTCGCCGATTGACGGCAGCCTTATCGGCAGCGTGCATTGGGAAGGTGCCGCCGAGGTGGAGCAGCAGGTCAGTCGCGCCGAGCATGCATTCGAGGCCTGGCGCAAAGTGCCGGCGCCGCGTCGTGGTGAGCTGGTGCGGCAGTTCGGTGACGTGTTGCGCGAATACAAGGCCGACCTGGGCGAGTTGGTGTCGTGGGAAGCCGGCAAGATCACTCAGGAAGGCTTGGGTGAAGTGCAGGAGATGATCGACATCTGCGACTTCGCCGTCGGCCTGTCGCGCCAGCTGTACGGTTTGACCATCGCCTCCGAGCGTCCGGGCCACCACATGCGTGAAACCTGGCACCCGCTGGGCGTGGTCGGCGTGATCAGCGCCTTCAACTTTCCGGTGGCCGTATGGGCGTGGAACACCACCCTGGCGCTGGTGTGTGGCAACGCGGTGATCTGGAAACCGTCGGAAAAAACCCCGCTCACCGCCCTGGCTTGCCAGGCGCTGTTCGAACGCGTGCTGACTAAATTCTCCGACGCCCCCGAGTACCTCAGCCAGGTGGTCATCGGTGGCCGCGATGCTGGCGCCGCACTGGTGGACGACCCGCGCGTGGCCCTGATCAGCGCCACCGGCAGCACCCGCATGGGCCGCGAAGTGGCGCCGAAAGTCGCCGCACGTTTTGCCCGCAGCATCCTCGAACTGGGCGGCAATAACGCGATGATCCTCGGCCCAAGCGCCGACCTGGACATGGCCGTACGCGCCATTCTGTTCAGCGCCGTCGGCACCGCTGGCCAGCGGTGCACCAGCCTGCGTCGGTTGATCGCCCACGAGTCGGTCAAGGAAGAAATCGTCACCCGCCTCAAGGCTGCGTACTCCAAAGTACGCATCGGCCACCCACTGGAAGGCAACCTGATCGGCCCGCTGATCGACAAGCACGGCTTCGAGAACATGCAGGACGCCCTGGAGCAAGCCTTGAGCGAAGGCGGCAAGGTGTTCGGTGGCAAGCGCCAACTGGAAGACAAGTTCCCGAACGCCTACTACGTGGCACCGGCCATTGTGGAAATGCCTGAGCAAAGCGACGTGGTCTGCACCGAAACCTTTGCACCGATTCTGTACGTGATCGGCTATAAGGACTTCACCGAAGCCCTGCGCCTGAACAACGCCGTGCCTCAGGGCCTGTCGTCGTGCATCTTCACCACCGATGTGCGCGAAGCCGAGCAGTTCATGTCGGCGGTGGGCAGTGACTGCGGCATCGCCAACGTCAACATCGGCCCGAGCGGCGCAGAAATCGGCGGCGCGTTTGGCGGTGAGAAAGAGACCGGCGGCGGGCGTGAGTCGGGTTCGGACGCGTGGCGCGGGTACATGCGTCGCCAGACCAATACCGTGAACTACTCGCTGGAGCTTCCTCTGGCACAGGGCATTACCTTCGACTGATCCCTCACGTCGAAGTGAGGTTAATGTGGGAGCTGGCGTTGCGGCCCTATGCGGGGTGTCGGGTAAAAACCAAAAGCCGGCCACCCACCCACCCCACCTGCGATAGCGGTGGTGACTGATACACCGCTATCGCAGGCAAGCCAGCTCCCACAGTTGATTGGGTTCGCAAAGAAAAATAATAGTGGTTTGTTAGGTTTCATTCGGAGTCTGGCAATGGCATTACGCGAAGCATGTTTGTGGGAACACCTCACCCCTGGCCGGCCGGATCGGGCCGCGCTCAAGGGCGCGGTCAAGGTGGATGTGTGCGTGATCGGCGCCGGGATCACCGGTTTGTCGGCTGCCATTCACCTGCTGGAACAAGGCAAAAGCGTCGCCGTGCTGGAGGCTCATCGCACCGGCCACGGCGGTTCGGGGCGTAACGTCGGGCTGGTCAACGCCGGCCTGTGGATCCCGCCGGATGAGATTGAAGCCGGTTTCGGCGAAGCGGTGGGCAGCCAGCTCAACCGCATGTTGGGCGCGGCACCGTCCCTGGTGTTCAGCCTGATCGACAAATACACCATCGATTGCCAATTACGCCGCGAAGGCACCTTGCACATGGCGCACAACGCCCGTGGCGAGGCGGATTTGCGCAGCCGAGAAGAACAATGGAAGCGCCGTGGCGCGCCGGTCGAGTTGCTCACCGGCCAGGCCTGTGAGCACGCCACGGGCACCAAAAAGATCGCCGCCGCCTTGCTTGACAGGCGCGCCGGCACGCTGAACCCGATGGCCTACACCAGTGGTTTGGCGCATGCGGCGGTCGGGCTCGGCGGGCAACTGTTCGACCATTCCCCGGTCACTCAACTTGAGCGCCAGGGCTCAAGCTGGTCGGTGCAGACTGCCCAGGGTTCAGTGCAGGCGGCACAGGTGGTGATCGCCTCCAACGCCTACACCGAAGGCGAATGGACCGAGCTGCGTCGCAACTTCTTCCCCGGCTATTACTACCAAGTCGCGTCGGCCCCGCTGACAGACCCGGCGGCCGAACACATCCTGCCGGGCGGGCAAGGGTCGTGGGATACACGCCAGGTGTTGAGCAGCATCCGCCGCGACGCCGATGGCCGTCTGTTGCTCGGCAGCCTGGGCAACGGCAATCAGAAACCTGCATGGTTCTTGAAGGCGTGGGCCGATCGGGTGCAGCAGCATTACTTCCCGTACCTCAAATCGGTGCAGTGGGAATTTACCTGGACCGGCTGCATCGCCTTCACCCCCGACCATCTGATGCGCCTGTTCGAACCGGCGCCGGGTCTCGTGGCAGTAACGGGCTATAACGGGCGCGGCGTGACCACCGGCAGCGTGGTCGGCAAGGCATTTGCCGACTATTTATGTCACCAGAATCCCCAGGCGCTGCCGATTCCGTTTGCGCCGATGCAGCCGTTGGCCGGGGTGGGCCTGCGCAGTTGCTTATACGAGGCTGGATTCTCGCTGTATCACGCCGGGCAATGCCTGAGGATCGTGATCTGATCAACGAAATACCGTTCAGAACCCTGCATTTTCTTAGCAGGCTACTCATCTGTATTGGTGCAAGTCGTAGCAATCGCGCACTGTAAATGTGCAGTTCCGTTACGCACATTGTTACAGGTGCAGGAACTGTCGTTTATTCGCTTGAGTGTTGGTACGACCTGCCAGGGTTGTACTTTTTGCGTCCATTGGTTGCACCTCCATGCGCCATGCGGTTGCACGTGCTGGCGCGAGGAGCCGAAACGCCTGTAATAACAATGACACGGTGTCTTTTCTGTTAATAAAAAAGTAATGGCACGCGCCTTGCTCTGGGCTTTCCCTTGAAAGTTTCAACTGAAGGTCGCAGTGAATTCGTAGTGCCAATAAACAAAAAACTCGGAGCACCACTCATGTCCCAGACGTTTTACAAGAAAGGTTTTCTGGCCCTCGCCGTTGCAGCGGCGCTGGGTGTTTCTGCGTTTGTCCAAGCTGATGTGAAGATTGGCGTAGCAGGTCCGATGACCGGTGCCAACGCCTCGTTCGGTGAGCAGTACATGAAGGGTGCCCAAGCGGCAGCCGATGTGATCAACAAGGCCGGCGGCATCAACGGCGAGCAGATCAAACTGGTTGCCGGCGACGACGCCTGTGAACCCAAGCAGGCCGTGGCTGTGGCTAACCGCCTGGTCGATCAGGACAAAGTGATCGGCGTGGTCGGGCACTTTTGCTCCTCGAACACCATCCCGGCTTCCGAGGTGTATGCCGACGCGGGCATCATCATGATCACCCCGGGTTCTACCAACCCACAGGTGACCGAACGTGGCTTGACCGCCGTGTTCCGTATGTGCGGGCGTGACGACCAGCAAGGTATCGTCGCCGGCGACTACATCGTCGACGTGCTCAAGGGCAAGAAAGTCGCGGTCATCAACGACAAAGACACCTACGGCAAAGGCCTGGCCGATGCCACCGCTGCCCAGTTGACCAAGCGTGGCGTCAAGCCAGTGCTGGAAGAAGGCCTCACCCGTGGCGAGAAAGACTTCAGCGCCCTGGTTACCAAAATCCGCTCCACCGGTGCTGACGTCGTGTACTTCGGCGGCCTGCACCCGGAAGCCGGCCCACTGGTTCGCCAGCTTCGTGAAGCTGGTTTGAAAGACGTCAAGTTCATGTCCGATGACGGTGTTGTGACCGACGAACTGGTGACCACCGCCGGTGGTAAACAGTACGTGGATGGCGTGTACATGACCTTCGGTGCCGACCCGCGCCTGCTGCCAGACAGCAAGGCCGTTGTGGAAGAGTTCCGCAAAGCCGGCTACGAGCCAGAAGGCTACACCCTGTACGCCTACGCCTCGATCCAGGCCCTGGCTGCTGGTTTCAACGGTGCCAAGTCCGACAAAGGCGAAGACGCTGCCAAGTGGCTGAAAGCTCACCCGGTGAAAACCGTCATGGGCGAAAAAACCTGGGATGGCAAGGGCGACCTGAAAGTGTCCGACTACGTGGTTTACCAGTGGGACAAAGACGGCAAATACCACCAGTTGGAAAAGCAGAAGTAAGCAGAGCGCCTGATCCTCTGTAGGAACTGGCATGTGTGGGAGCTGGCTTGCCTGCGATGGCATCACCTCGATATGGCTGAAATACCGAGGTGTCTGCATCGCAGGCAAGCCAGCTCCCACCCAAGCCCTGCTCCTTCAGTGGTACGCAGTTATGCGCTCTATTGTGTCCGGCAACAGATCTGTCTTTTCCTCCAGAAGCGCCGCACACCTGTCGGTGTGCAGGTGCTCACCGCGTGAGATTGCGTTATGGATGGTATTTTCCTGCAGCAACTGGTCAACGGTCTGACCCTTGGGTCGGTCTATGGCCTGATCGCCATCGGCTACACAATGGTCTATGGCATCATTGGCATGATCAACTTCGCCCACGGCGAGGTTTATATGATTTCCGCTTACCTCGCGGCGATCAGTCTGGCACTGCTGGCTTACTTCGGCATCGAATCCTTCCCACTGCTCATTCTCGGCACTCTGGTCTTCACCGTGGTCGTCACTGGCGTTTACGGCTGGGTCATTGAGCGTGTCGCTTACAAACCCCTGCGCAACTCCACCCGACTGGCTCCGCTGATCAGCGCCATCGGTATTTCATTGATCCTGCAGAACTACGCCCAGATCGCACAGGGCGCCAAGCAACAAGGTATTCCCACGCTGCTGGCCGGGGCCTGGCGTGTCGACATCGGCACTGGCTTTGTTCAGTTGACGTACACCAAGGTCTTCATTCTGGTCGCCGCCTTTGCGGGCATGGCCTTGCTGACCTACATCATCAAATACACCAAGCTCGGCCGCATGTGCCGGGCGACGCAGCAAGACCGCAAGATGGCCTCCATCCTCGGCATCAACACCGACCGCGTGATCTCCTACGTGTTTGTCATCGGTGCCGCCATGGCTGCCCTGGCGGGTGTGTTGATCACGCTCAACTACGGCACCTTCGACTTCTATGCCGGCTTCATTATCGGCATCAAGGCGTTTACCGCAGCGGTACTCGGCGGCATCGGCTCCCTGCCTGGGGCGATGCTTGGCGGGATCATCCTGGGTATCTCCGAGTCGCTGTTCTCCGGGTTGATCAACTCGGACTACAAAGACGTGTTCAGTTTCTCCCTGCTGGTGGTGATTCTGATTTTCCGTCCCCAGGGCCTGCTGGGTCGCCCACTCGTGGCTAAGGTGTAAACATGTCTGCTGCCAAACCCATCGATATCAAGAAAAGTCTGGTCGATACGGTCCTCGCCGGGCTGATTTCCCTGATCGTGTTCGGTCCGATCGTCGGCGTGGTCCTCGACGGCTACAGCTTTAACCTGGAACCTGCGCGTGTCGGGCTGCTGGTCGCCATCGTGATGGTCGGTCGCTTCGCCCTGAGCCTGTTCCTGCAAACCCCCAAGGGCTTGAAGGTCCTGCAGGGCTTCGAAAGCAGTGGCTCCGGCGTGCACGTGCTGGCGCCGGACTACAAATCGCGCCTGCGCTGGATCATCCCCGCGCTGATCGTGATTGCCATCGTGTTCCCGATCTTTGCCAACAAATACCTGCTGACTGTGGTCATTCTCGGGCTGATCTACGTGTTGCTCGGCCTTGGCCTGAACATTGTGGTGGGCTTGGCCGGCTTGCTCGACCTGGGTTACGTGGCGTTCTACGCCATCGGCGCCTATGGCCTGGCATTGGGTTATCAATACCTGGGCCTTGGGTTTTGGAGTGTGCTGCCACTGGCGGCCATCGCGGCGGCGCTAGCGGGGTGCATACTCGGGTTCCCCGTGCTGCGAATGCACGGTGACTACCTGGCCATCGTGACCCTGGGCTTTGGTGAAATCATCCGCCTGGTGCTCAACAACTGGCTGTCGTTTACCGGCGGCCCGAACGGCATGCCGGTGCCATCGCCGACCTTCCTCGGCCTGGAGTTCGGGCGCAGGGCAAAGGACGGCGGGATTCCGTTCCACGAATTCTTCGGCCTCGATTACAACCCCAACATCAAATTCATCTTCATCTACATCGTGCTGTTCCTGGTGGTGTTGGCCGTGCTGTACATCAAGCACCGCCTGACCCGCATGCCAGTCGGCCGCGCGTGGGAAGCCTTGCGCGAAGATGAAATTGCCTGCCGCTCCATGGGCCTGAACCACGTGCTGGTCAAGCTCTCGGCGTTCACCATTGGTGCATCCACCGCCGGTCTGGCCGGGGTGTTCTTCGCCAGCTACCAAGGCTTCGTCAACCCGTCGTCGTTTACCTTCTTCGAGTCGGCGCTGATCCTGGCCATCGTGGTGTTGGGCGGTATGGGCTCGACCGTGGGTGTCGTGATTGCCGCATTCGTATTGACCGTCGCGCCCGAGTTGCTGCGCGAGTTTTCCGAGTACCGCGTGCTGCTGTTTGGCGTGTTGATGGTGGTGATGATGATCTGGCGACCGCGCGGCCTGATCCGGATCAGCCGAACCGGTGTGACGCCACGTAAGGGGGTAGCGCCATGAGCAAGGAAGTCGTCCTCAGCGTTGAACATTTGATGATGCACTTCGGTGGCATCAAGGCCTTGAGCGATGTGAGCCTCAAGGTCGAACGCAACTCGATCTTCGCCCTGATCGGCCCTAACGGCGCCGGTAAAACCACCGTGTTCAACTGCCTCACGGGTTTCTACAAAGCCAGCGGCGGCAAGATCCAACTGAACATTCGCGGCAAGCAGACGAACGTCATCCAGTTGCTCGGCGAACGCTTCAAGGGCGCCGACTTTATCTCGCCGAAAAGCTTCTTCAGCCGTGTGTACTACAAAATGTTCGGCGGTACCCACTTGGTCAACCGTGCGGGTTTGGCGCGGACCTTCCAGAACATTCGCCTGTTCAAGGAAATGTCGGTGCTGGAAAACCTGCTGGTGGCCCAGCACATGTGGGTCAACCGCAACATGCTCGCGGGCATCCTCAACACCAAGGGCTACCGCAAGGCCGAAAGCGACGCCCTCGACCACGCGTTCTACTGGCTGGAAGTGGTGGACCTTGTGGACTGCGCCAACCGCCTCGCCGGTGAGCTGTCCTACGGCCAACAGCGCCGCCTGGAAATTGCCCGCGCGATGTGCACCCGGCCGCAGATTATCTGCCTGGACGAACCGGCCGCGGGCCTCAACCCTCAGGAAACCGAAGCCCTCAGCGCGATGATTCGCCTGTTGCGCGACGAGCACGACCTTACGGTGGTGCTGATCGAACACGACATGGGCATGGTGATGAGTATTTCCGACCACATCGTGGTGCTCGACCACGGCAACGTGATCGCCGAGGGCGGCCCGGAAGCGATCCGCAACGACCCGAAAGTGATTGCCGCCTACCTGGGCGCTGACGAAGAGGAACTGGTATGAGCGGGCCTATCCTCGAAATGAAGGACCTGGACGTGTTTTACGGCCCGATCCAGGCCCTGAAAAAAGTCTCGCTGCACATCAACGAAGGCGAAACCGTCAGCCTGATCGGCTCCAACGGCGCGGGTAAATCCACGTTGCTGATGTCGATTTTCGGCCAGCCACGGGCCGAGTCGGGGCAGATTCTCTACAACGGCGTCGACATCACCCACAAGTCGTCCCACTACATCGCCTCCAACGGCATTGCGCAGTCGCCGGAAGGGCGGCGGGTGTTCCCCGACATGACCGTCGAGGAAAACCTGCTGATGGGCACCATCCCGATTGGCGACAAGTACGCCCAGGAAGACATGCAGCGCATGTTCGAGCTGTTCCCGCGGCTCAAGGAGCGGCGTACCCAGCGCGCCATGACCATGTCGGGTGGCGAGCAGCAAATGCTCGCCATCGCCCGCGCGTTGATGAGCCGGCCCAAGCTGTTGCTGCTGGACGAACCGAGCCTGGGCCTGGCGCCGATTGTGGTGAAACAGATCTTCTCCACCCTGCGTGAACTGGCGGCCACCGGCATGACCATCTTTCTGGTGGAGCAGAACGCCAACCACGCGCTGCGCTTGTCTGACAGGGCCTATGTGATGGTCAACGGCGAAATCCGCCTGACGGGCACCGGCAAGGAATTGCTGGTGAATGAGGAAGTGCGCAACGCCTACCTCGGCGGTCACTGATCTAAACAGCGACGCAGGACCTATTGTGGGAGCTGGCTCTTTGTGGGAGCCAGCTCCCACATTTGTTTTGCGGTGTTCTTAAGGCCAATTCCAAATTGTGGAAAACAAATTTGGCCTCCTCTCAAAGCGCGACATATAGCCGCCGCAAATCCCTGTTTTGTCACGGTTTTGACTTGTCCCCATCTGCTGTGGAACCGGCTGTGGGTAACGTGGGAGTAGCTGCCTGAAAGCCCCTAACGGCGTGGCTTGCAGCGCGACGGTTGTTTTTTGATCAGCGGTTTTTTCGCGACCAGCCGAGGGTTTTGTCAACCTGTTTAAAGACACAGGTGTATGACAAAAATATGCCCCTTCAGCCTGTGGATAAGTCTGTGACTAAACTCTGGAAAGACGGCCGCAGAGGCCGGAATGACTGGCCTGGAGCCATCGTTCCAATTTCTCCTATTTACAATCGCCTACATAGGGAGTGTCCCAGGTCAAGCAAAAAACTTTCTAAAACCGCCCGCAGGCCTTGTACACAGCGGCCTGAGGCGTTTTGCACTTGCCCCCAAAGACTGTGGGCGCAGTTGTGGATAAGCTGCGCGTATATGGCTGCAAGCCGCGTTCTATAAGGCTTTGCGCTAATTGATTAAATAGTAACCACGTGTGGATGAAGTCTCGTGCTCGGTGGTTGCCGCAATCGCGGCGTAAGGGCATTCTGCTGGCTGATTTTTTCCCGATGCCCGCAAGGAGAACACCATGTCCGACACGTTGTTTATTACTGGCGCAACCTCAGGGTTTGGCGAAGCCTGCGCCCGTCGTTTTGCCGACGCCGGCTGGAAACTGGTGCTCACTGGCCGTCGCGACGACCGCTTGAATGCCTTGGTCGAAGAGCTTTCCAAACAGACCGAAGTGCATGGCCTGGTCGTGGACGTGCGTGACCGCAAGGGCATGGAAGAGGCGATTGCCAACCTGCCGCCGTCGTTCGCCAAACTGCGCGGGCTGATCAACAACGCCGGCCTGGCGGTGGGCACCGACCCTGCGCCCAAGTGCAGCCTCGACGATTGGGAAACCATGGTCGACACCAACATCAAAGGCCTGCTGACCACCACCAGCCTGCTGTTGCCGCGCTTGATCGCCCATGGCCGTGGCGCCGGCATCATCAACCTGGGTTCCATCGCCGGCAGCTACCCGTATCCAGGCAGCCACGTGTACGGCGGCTCCAAGGCGTTCGTGAAGCAGTTCTCGCTGAACCTGCGTTGCGACCTGCAGGGCACTGGCGTACGCGTGACCAACATCGAGCCAGGCCTGTGTGAGAGCGAGTTCTCGCTGGTGCGTTTCGGCGGTGATCAGGCGCGGTATGACGCGACTTACGCGGGGGCCGAGCCAATCCAGCCGCAGGATATTGCCGACACGATTTTCTGGGTGCTGAACACGCCGGCGCACGTGAACATCAACCGGTTGGAGTTGATGCCGGTGAGCCAGACCTGGGCCGGGTTTGCGATTGAGCGTGGGGCCAAGTAAGGCTTTAAACCGTGCCGCTGCCATCGCAGGCAAGCCAGCTCCCACATTTGATCGGTTTTACACGGTCAACATGTGGGAGCGGGCTTGCTCGCGAAGGCGTCAAATCAGCCAAAACACGACATAAGGTACACTCCACTCCTGAAAGCCCCTCCGCACTGTGCGGATTTAAGGTTTTAACGGGAGGAAATGTGAGTAACCGAGGTGAGCAGTCACTGCTCAAACAATCGACCATCCTGATGTTCGCTGTGGCGATCGCCGGGATTGTCACGGGTGTGATATCCGGCGCCCAATCCATTCTGTTCGACGGCTTTTTCTCGCTGATCGCCACCGCCATCAAGGTGTTGATGCTGATCACGGCCAAGCTGATCGCCAAGAAAAGCAACGAGCGTTTTCAGTTCGGCTATTGGCATCTGGAACCCATGGTGCTGTTGATCGAAGGCAGCTTTCTGTTGTTGATCGCCATCTACGCGTTTCTCAACGGCGTATTCGGCATCATCAATGGCGGGCGCGAGATTGAATTGGGGCTGGTGATCATCTACGCGGCGGTGTTTACCGTGGTTGAGTTCGCCTACTTCTTCTATGTGCGCTACCGCAACCGCACGCTGAAATCTTCATTGATCCAGTTCGACAACATCAGTTGGATGGTCGATGCGATGTTGTCCGTGGGCCTGCTGATCAGCTTTCTTGCTGCGTTGTTGCTCAAGTCCCAGGGCTATGGCGAGTGGGCGGTGTATGTCGACCCATTGATCCTGATCCTGCTGGCCCTGAGCATGCTGGCGCCGGCGTTCAAAATCCTGCGCCCGGCGTTGCGCGAGGTGCTGGGGATTGCCCCGGATCATCTGGACGACAAGGTGCGCGAAGTGATGGACGCGGCGCAGGCCAGGCATGGTTTCGACGACTACGTGTCGTACGTGCAAAAGCACGGCCGGGCGCGGTTTATCGAAATTCACGTGGTGTTGCCGGCGGATTACCCGGTGGATAACGTCGCGACCCTGGATGGGCTGCGCGAAGAGATATCCACAGGGCTGGGCACAGCGGACGCGGCGCGGTGGCTGACGATCAGTTTCACCGGGGATCGCAAGTGGATTGCGTGAGGTCAGTCAGACCGAGCTGAGGCCAGCACCCACCCGTTGATCTGTTAACCCGATCAACTGTGGGAGCTGGCTTGCCTGCGATGAGGCCCTCACAATCAGCCCAGATGCTGGACCAAACCCTGATAGCAAGTCGCCAAATGATAAGGCGTCGTCGACGGCATATCCCGTCGGCTTATGGTGCACTTGGCATCCAGGCATTCATGCCATCCTTTGTCATGCAAAAAATGCTGCTGCAGCGCCAGCAATTGACGCTGCAGCACCGCTTCACTGCCCGGCCGCAAGGTCAGTGCCCGCAAGTATTCCGCCTGAGCCCAGATCCGCTGCGTGCCGTCGCGCACACTGCCGTCGAGGGCAAGCATGCCGCTGACCGCACCGCTCTCGTTATCCACACCCATAAGCTCTGCGTAAGCAAACGCGCGGGTCAGTGAG
Organism: Pseudomonas sp. PWP3-1b2; assembly: GCF_049896045.1. Lineage (NCBI taxonomy): Bacteria > Pseudomonadati > Pseudomonadota > Gammaproteobacteria > Pseudomonadales > Pseudomonadaceae > Pseudomonas > Pseudomonas sp. PWP3-1b2. The sequence continues at coordinate 970 of NZ_JAFCTN010000057.1, read as the reverse complement.
GCGTGCAATGGCGTACCTCGCAGCACCTGCGATGATTCCAGCAAAAAGAACCATTCGAACTGGTGGCCTGGCTCAAACCAGTTATCCACAGCGCCCAGCGGTTTTTCCATCATCACGCCGGTTTGGCGGTCGATAAAGCGCTTCTGCAGGGCGGTGGTCAGGTCCAGCAGGGCGTCGCGGGTGACGGCGTCTTCACGCACGGCCAGCGTGGCGAGGAAGCCTTCGGCGAGGTGCATCAACGGGTTTTGCAGCGGCCCGGAATTGAGCGATGACCAGTTGCGCTCTACCACTGCTTCGTACAGGCCGTCGCCGGTAGCGAAGCGTTTGGCGACCACGTCCAGGGCGGCATTGAGCACCGATTCCACCAACGGTTCACGCACTTTGGCCCAGTAATGGGCGCAGGCGAAGATGATGAAGGCGTGGGTGTAGAGGTCTTTGCGCTTGTCCAGCGGTTTGCCGGCGGGGTCGATGCTGTAGAACCAGCCGCCGTGTTCGGCGTCGTGGAAATGCCGTTGCAGGGAGCGGAAGAGGGCGGCGGCGCGCTCTTCGGCGAAGGGTGTGCCGGGTTGGCCGATCAGGCTGGCGAACAGGTACAGCTGACGGGCGCAGGCCATGGCGCGGTAGCGTTGGGGGGGCAATGGGCGGTGATCGGCGTCGAGGGCTTCGTAGGGTAATGCCAGTTCAGCGTTCCAGCCTGGGTTCTGCCAGAGCGGCACGATCAGGTCGTGGAAGTGGGTGAGTACAGTGTTCAAGGAGTGTTGGGAAGCGCTGGGCATTGGCTGGCGTCGTCACGGCAGGGGTGTAGGCGGGCATGGTAGCAGGCTTGTCTGGGGGAGCGGTCTGTCGGTGTGTATATCCGTTGCTGTGGTCACGGCGGAGTATGGTTCCGCTTCTTGGCAAACGCCCGGAAGCCGGCCCAGCCAAAAGTAACCAAAAGGTCTTCGCCCCACCACTCGGCACCTCGCTTAGG
>NZ_JAFCTN010000056.1:0-30566 GCF_049896045.1 Pseudomonas sp. PWP3-1b2 | reverse complement strand
GCATGCGATGCAGACACCTCGGTACTTCAGGCAAACCGAGTTGATGCCATCGCAGGCAAGCCAGCTCCCACACTGAACCATGCTTTTGATCTGGCTTTTGATTGTGATCTCAGGCGCCCCGTTAACCACGCTGGCCGCACTCCGAGCCTAAGCGAGGTGCCGAGTGGTGGGGCAAAGACCTTTTGGTTACTTTTGGGGCGTTTGCCAAAAGTGACCCGCTGTAAGAGCGGAACGGATATCAGCCCTCACTCAATGATGGATATGTACTCCGACCCTAACCCTCTGCCGCCTGACACATAGCCTTCGCGAGCAAGCCCGCTCCCACAGTTGGATCGAGGGGCATCAGTGAGAGAGTGTCCAGCCTGGAGGCCGCCATCGCAGGCAAGCCAGCTCCCACAACAGCCAGCTCCCACATTTGAACCTCACCACGGCACCTCAAGCGGCCCCATCACGGCGGCCGCCGAACCAAAAAGTCAGTTCCACAAACCGATCTTTTCCAGCTCCTGCTTGAAGTTCGCCCGAGTGATCAACGTCACCTCATCCATCGCCGTGTACTTCGGCGGCTCCGTGCCTTTGGTCACCCACTCATACATCATCAGCGCAGTGTTATACCCCTCAATGTGCGGACTAGGCAGCATCGAGCCAAAGAACCCACTGTCAGCTTTTTTCAGCTCGCCAATCGCATCCGTGCCATTGATGCCGATGCCAATCACATTGGCCGCAGCAAACCCTGCGCTCTCAGTCGCACGCACACCACCCAACACGGTGTTGTCGTTCATGCCACCAATAATCAAGTGCTTCGCACCGCTCGGCAGCTTGACCAGGGCCGAGTTGGTCGCATCCATGCTGCCCGGAACATCCAGCGTCTTGGCAGCCGTGAACAAAATGTGATCCTTGGGAATACCCGCATCTTCCAGGGATTTAACCGAGCCGTCAGTGCGCTTTTTACCGGTATCAAGCTCGTTGAAGGTATTGATCACCGCATAGGTGTCCTTCCAGTCCCACCCACGCTTTTTCGCCTCCGCCGCCATCGCAGCGCCCTGCTTCTGGCCCACTTCAAACGCCGCCATACCCAGGTACGGCACGTCTTCCATGAAGTTGCCTTTGGCGTCGACAAAACGGTCATCCACCGCGATCACTTTCAGCCCGTTGGCCTTGGCCTTGGCCACAATGGCCGGGCCGAGCGACACATCCGGCGGGCAGATCACAAAGCCCTTGGCGCCGTTGGCCGCCAGGCTGTCGATGGCCGAAAGGGTTTTCTCGCCATCGGGGACGGCGATTTTGATCACGGTGAAGCCATGTTCCTTGCCGGCTTTTTCAGCAAACGCCCACTCGGTCTGGAACCACGGCTCTTCAGCCTGCTTGACCAGAAAACCGATCTTCACCTCTTCAGCAGCCAGCAACAGGCTGCTCAAGCTCAGGGCCGACACCGCCACAGCGGCGCAACACAGGGAACGGATACCACGACGACGATTCATACGGGTGACTCCTTGTTGTTGTTTTAAAGTCTTGGGTTTATCCGGCGAAGCGGTGACAGGGTTTGCCTGGCACGTCGACTTCAAGGGCCAATACCGCGCCGTCCAGTGGATGATCCAATGGGCTGGCAGCACTGGTGATATACAACGTGGTGAGGTTCGGCCCACCGAATACGCAACTGGTCGGACGGCTGACAGGCAGCTCGATGACGCGGTCCACTTCACCCTCTGGTGTGAGGCGCAGCAGGCAGCTGCCATCCCAGCGAGCGTTCCAGATGTAGCCTTCGGCATCCATCGCCGAACCATCCGGCCCGCCGCGCTCGTGTGGACCGAACCACACGTTGGCCGGGTCGAGTTGGCCATCGGCTCTTATCGAATGCCGATACAGCGTGCCGTCCATGCTGTCGCCGAAATGCACTTGGGTGCCGTCGTCGTTCCAGAGCAAGGTGTTGGGAATACCCAGCCCGCTCAGCAGCGGCGTGACCTGCGCATCGGCATCAATGCGAAACAGCCCACCGGAGCGCCGGGTGATCGGCACATCTTCGCCCTTCTCACCAATGTTGTTTTGCATGGTGCCCAGCCACAGACGGCCGCTGGCATCGCAGCGCGCTTCGTTGCCGCGGTTGCCCGCTTGCGGGTCAGCCACGCACAGCAGGGTCAGGGCTTGGGTGGCAAGGTTGAGCCGGTACACACCGCTGCTCAAGGTCACCAGCGCGTCGCCGCTTTCACACGGGATAAACGCCGAGACATGCTCGGGCAATTGCCAGACCTGCAACTGCCCGTCCATCAGGCGCAGTGCCTGCTTGCCAATGATATTGACCCAATACAGCGCCTGGCTCGGCACGTCCCAGAACGGACCTTCGCCCAGTTGCGCGCGGTGCGGGGTAACGGCGATACACGGCATGTTGCCTCCTGGAGTGTTCGTGTTCAGGCGCGTGTCACAGCGGGTCGCGGGATGGCGTGCCATCCACCAGCCGTTGAATGCGCAACGGGTTGGCGTTTTTCAACGCGTCGGGCAGCAGGCTATCAGGGTAATTCTGGAAGCACACAGGGCGCAGGAAACGGTCGATGGCCAGGCTGCCGACCGAGGTGCCTCGGGCGTCCGAGGTGGCGGGATACGGGCCGCCGTGAACCATTGAGTCGCAAACTTCCACGCCGGTCGGGTAGCCATTGAGCAGGATGCGGCCGACCTTTTGTTCCAGCAGTGGCGTCAGTTCGGCGAACTGGTCAAAGTCGGCTGGCTCGCCAATGATCGTCGCCGTGAGCTGACCGTGCAGCCCGTTCAAGGCGGCGCTGAGCTGGGCCGCGTCGGCGACTTCAACAAATACGGTGGTCGGGCCAAACACTTCTTCCTGCAACACTTCGTCGCCGTCGATCAGCAGGCGCACGTCGGCCTTGAACAGCTGTGGCTGAGCCTGTTTGCCCGCTTGCGCGCTGCCCGCCAAGTGCTGAATGCCAGGATGCGCCAGGAGTGCTTGCAGGCCTTTGCCATAGCTGCTCAGCGTGCCGGCGTTGAGCATGGTTTGCGCGGGCTGATCGCCGATCAACTGTGCGACCTGTTGGGTGAACGCCGTGAACTGCGGCGAGGCAATACCGATCACCAGGCCAGGGTTGGTGCAGAACTGGCCACACCCCTGAACCACCGAAGCGGTGAGGTCGCGGGCGATAGTCTCGGCACGTGCCTGCAGGGCCTGGGGCAACACGATCACCGGGTTGATGCTCGACATCTCGGCAAACACCGGGATTGGCTGCGGGCGTGCCGCCGCCATGTCGCACAAGGCGCGGCCGCCTTTGAGCGAGCCGGTGAAACCCACGGCCTGGATCGCCGGGTGCTTGACCAGCGCCTCGCCCACGCCACCGCCAAAAATCATGTTGAACACGCCCGCTGGCATCTCGGTGGCCTCAGCCGCCCGAATGATCGCATCGGCCACCCGTTCAGCCGTCGCCATGTGCCCGCTGTGGGCCTTGAACACCACCGGGCAGCCGGCCGCGAGTGCCGCCGCCGTGTCGCCGCCGGCCGTGGAAAACGCCAGGGGAAAGTTGCTCGCGCCAAACACTGCCACCGGGCCCAAGCCGATGCGGTATTGGCGCAGGTCGGGGCGTGGCAGCGGTTGGCGATCGGGCAGTGCCTTGTCGATGCGTGCGCCGTAGAAATCACCGCGACGCAGCACCGTTGCGAACAGGCGCATTTGGCCGCTGGTGCGCCCGCGTTCGCCTTTGATGCGTGCAGCCGGCAGTGCGGTTTCACGGCACACCAGCTCAACGAAGTCATCGCCCAGCGCGTCCAGCTCATCGGCCACCGCGTCCAGGAACTGCGCGCGGCGCGAGGCACTCAATGCGCGGTACGCCGGGTAAGCCGCGGCGGCCGCGTTGGCGGCGGCGTCGACCTCTTCGGGCGTGGCCTGGTAAAAAGGCTGGGGCAAGGCTTCGCCTGTGGTGGCGTCGACACTGTTTAGCGTGACGCTGCCGCTGGCACTGCGCTGGCCGCCGATGTAGTTGTGGCCGAGAAACGGGGTCATGGTGATCTCCTTAAAGCGTGATGACGTTACCGGGTTCAAACGCCGCATCGCTGCTGCCGACACTGTTGATCAGCGGCGCGCCGAACTCGGCCTGGCTGATCTCGAACACGTCCCCGGGCTGGGTACGTATACCATCAGCGAATGACAGCGTAGCGGTGCCGAAAAAGTGAATATGCACATCACCCGGCTTGAGAAATTGGCGGTATTTGAAATGGTGGTATTCAAGGTTTTCCAGGCTGTGGCACATATTGGCCTCGCCACTGAGGAATTCGTTCCGCCAGATTTCCTCGCCGTTGCGCAGAATGCGACTGGTGCCCGCCAGGTGCTGCGGTAGTTCGCCCACGCGCAGTTCCGGGCCATAGCTGCAACTGCGCAGCTTGGAGTGGGCCAGGTACAGGTAATTCTTGCGTTCCATGATGTGGTCGGAAAACTCGTTGCCCACGGCAAACCCCACGCGGTAGGGCTTGCTGTCGTGACCGATGACGTAGAGGCCGCCGATCTCCGGTTCTTCACCTGCGTCATCGGCAAACGGTGGCACCGGGAACGCCTCACCCGGGCGCACGACGATGCTGCCGTCCCCCTTGTAGAACCACTCCGGTTGTACGCCCGCTTGGCCGGCGGCCGGCTTACCGCCCTCCACGCCCCATTTGAAAATGCGCATGGTGTCGGTCAGCGCGGTGTCGTCACCGGCCTGGTGCATTTTGTCCCGCGCCGAAGCGCTGCCCAGGTGGGTCAGGCCGGTGCCGCTGATCAACATGTGCGCCGGGTCCGGGTGATCCAGTGGCGGCAGGACTTTCAAGTCAGCCAGCAGCGCGGCGTAGTCGTAGCTGTCGCCCAGGCCGAGGCTGTTCACCTGTTGCGCCAGGCCCACACCGGCTTCGATGGCGGCCAGGGCCAGTTCGCGCACCGTGCGCGCGCCGGTCACTTCGCGCAGTTTATTGCCTTCGACGACGCCCACGCGCCGCTCGCCATTGCGTAACTCGAACTGAACCAAACGCATGAAATTTCTCCCGGATTAAAGTCGTGAAGCGCCACGCGCACTGGCGGCAAATTGGTCAACCGGCAGCACGTGCTTGCGCTCCAGCAGGCGGTAAACCACGCCCGTCAGCAGCAGGCCGAACACCATCACTGCCGACAGAAAATACAAGCCCGATGCCAGGTTGCCGGTGTATTCCTTGAGCGCGCCGATCACGAACGGGCCGATATAGCCGCCGAGGTTGCCCACCGAATTGATCAGCGCAATGCCCGCCGCTGCACTGGCGCCGGCAAAGAAGCGCCCCGGCAAGGTCCAGAACACCGCCGTGCAGGAAAACAGCGCAAACGCCGCCAGGCTCAGCGCGGCCATTTGCAACACCGGCACACTGAGCCAGGCACTGAAAAACAGGCCAATGGCACCCAGCACGTAGAGCACTGCGAGATGGCCGTAGCGGTCATTCAAGCGGTCGGAACTGCGCGGGATGATCAGCAACCCGATGATCCCAAAGATGTAAGGCACCGCCGAGATAAAACCGGTGGCGAGGTCACTGCCACCGAACTGTTTGATCAAGGTCGGCAGCCACAGCCCCAGGCCGTAAATGCTCAGGGTCACTGGCAGGTAGAACAGCGCCAGCAGCAATACGCGCGTGTCTTTGAGTGCCAGCAGCGGGTTGCCGTGACGGGTCTGGCCGTAGGCTTGCAGGTCTTTGTTCAGTTCACCGGTGAGCCAGGTTTTTTCCGCCTCGCTCATCCAGTTGACCTGCTGTGGGCCATCCGGCAGAAAACGCAGCACCGGCCAGGTCAGCAGCAGCGCCGGGGTGCCGATCACGATAAATAGCCATTGCCAGCCGTGCAGACCGAGGATGCCGTCCATGCCAAGCAAGCCGCCGGACACGGGCCCGGTGATCATCATGGCGATGGGTTGAGACAGGATAAATAGCCCGAGGATCTTGCCGCGATGGCGCACCGGGAACCATTGGGTGATGTAGTAGAGCACGCCCGGGAAGAAGCCGGCCTCCGCTGCGCCGAGCAAAAAGCGCATCACGTAGAAACTGTGTGGGCCCTGCACGAACGCCATGCCGATGGTGATGGCGCCCCAGGTCAGCATGATCCGCGCAAACCAGCGCCGCGCGCCGAAGCGGTCGAGCATCAGGTTGCTGGGGATTTCGAAAAGAAAGTAGCCAATGAAGAACAACCCGGCGCCCAAACCATACGCGGCGTCGCCGATACCGACGTCGGCGCCCATATGCAGTTTGGCAAAACCCACTGCCGAGCGGTCCACGTAGGCGATCAGGTACAGCAGGATCAGGAATGGAATCAGTTTCAGCGTGATGCGCCGAATAAGCCGCAATTCCTGGCTCATGGGGTCGATCTCCGTTTGTTGTTCTTATAGAAGCTCGGGGCACGCCTCTCGCGAAAACTCGCCAGGGCAACGCCTCAGTTGAGACCGACTATATAGTACGACTATTTACAAGACAACACTTCCAAAGCATCGATTTTGCGCTTATGTTTACGACCATATAGAACATATAGTCATACAATAAGAGAACCGATCATGCCTGATAAAAAGCCCGCCCTACGCTCTGCCCAGTGGTTTGGCACCGCCGACAAAAACGGTTTCATGTACCGCAGCTGGATGAAGAACCAGGGCATTGCCGACCATCAGTTCCATGGCAAGCCGATCATCGGCATCTGCAATACCTGGTCGGAGCTGACCCCGTGCAACGCGCATTTCCGCCAGATTGCCGAGCACGTCAAACGCGGTGTGATCGAGGCCGGTGGCTTCCCCGTGGAATTCCCGGTGTTCTCCAATGGCGAATCCAACCTGCGCCCTACCGCCATGCTCACGCGCAACCTGGCGAGCATGGACGTGGAAGAAGCCATTCGCGGCAACCCGATTGACGGCGTGGTGCTGCTTACCGGGTGCGACAAAACCACCCCGGCGCTGCTGATGGGCGCGGCCAGTTGCGACGTGCCGGCCATCGTGGTCACCGGCGGGCCAATGCTCAATGGCAAGCACAAAGGCCAGGACATCGGCTCGGGCACGGTGGTGTGGCAGCTCAGCGAGCAGGTCAAGGCGGGCACCATCACGCTGGATGACTTCCTCGCGGCCGAAGGCGGCATGTCGCGCTCAGCCGGCACCTGCAACACCATGGGCACTGCGTCGACCATGGCCTGCATGGCCGAAGCGCTGGGCACCTCGCTGCCGCACAACGCGGCGATTCCGGCGGTGGATGCGCGGCGCTATGTGCTGGCGCACATGTCCGGCATGCGTGCGGTAGAGATGGTGCGCGAAGATTTAAAGCTGTCGAAAATTCTGACGAAAGAGGCCTTTGAAAACGCGATCCGTGTGAATGCTGCCATCGGTGGTTCGACCAACGCCGTGATTCACTTGAAAGCCATCGCCGGACGCATCGGCGTCGAACTCGACCTCGACGACTGGACCCGCATGGGCCGTGGCGTGCCGACCATCGTTGACCTGCAGCCGTCGGGGCGTTTTCTGATGGAAGAGTTCTATTACGCCGGCGGCCTGCCCGCCGTGCTGCGTCGCCTCGGCGAAGCGAATATGATTCCGCATCCCAATGCGCTGACGGTGAACGGCAAGTCCCTGGGCGAGAACACCAAGGATTCGCCGATTTACGGCCAGGACGAAGTGATCCGCACCCTCGACAACCCGATCCGCGCCGATGGCGGCATCTGTGTGCTGCGCGGCAACCTCGCCCCGCTCGGCGCGGTGCTCAAGCCTTCCGCTGCCAGCCCCGAGCTGATGCAGCACCGGGGCCGCGCGGTGGTGTTTGAAGACTTCGACATGTACAAGGCGCGCATCAACGACCCGGAACTGGAGGTGGACGCCAACTCGATTCTGGTGATGAAAAACTGCGGGCCGAAGGGTTATCCGGGCATGGCCGAAGTCGGCAACATGGGCTTGCCGGCCAAGCTGTTGGCCCAGGGAGTGACCGACATGGTGCGGATTTCCGACGCGCGCATGAGCGGCACGGCGTATGGCACGGTGGTCTTGCACGTGGCGCCGGAAGCCGCCGCTGGCGGGCCGTTGGCCACGGTGAAGGAAGGCGACTGGATCGAACTCGACTGCGCCAACGGCCGCCTGCACCTGGACATCCCCGACGCAGAGCTGGCGGCGCGCATGGCAGATTTGGCGCCGCCGCAAAAACTCATCGTCGGCGGCTACCGCCAGCTGTACATCGACCACGTGTTGCAGGCCGATCAGGGCTGCGACTTTGACTTCCTGGTGGGCTGCCGTGGGGCTGAAGTACCCCGTCATTCCCACTAAGTGGGATGCTATGATGCCGCGAACCTAGTCAGAGCCACCCGTCGTTATGGATCACCAGCCGCCCAAGCCGCGCAAGAGCATGCATGCCCAGATCGTTCAGGACTTGGGCATGCACATCGTTTCCGGCCGCTTCAAGCCCGAAGAACGCCTGCCCATGGAGGCCACGCTCTGCGAGGAGTACAAGGTCAGCCGTTCGGTATTGCGCGAAGCGACCCGGGTGCTCAGCGCCAAGGGTCTGGTGTATTCCAAGCCACGGGTGGGTGCGGTAGTGCGCCCGCGAGTGAAATGGCACTTGCTTGACCCGGACGTACTGTCGTGGCTGATGCAGTCCACGCCCCACAGCGAATTTTTCAATACGCTGGCGGGGGTGCGGCGCATCCTCGAACCGGAAATCGCCGCGATGGCCGCGACCACCGCCACCGATGAAGACATCGCCACCATCGAAACCGCCTACCTGGGCATGGAAACCGCGAAGACCCACGACGCCTTGCTGCAAGCCGACCTGGACTTCCATCGCGCCATCGCCGACGCCACCCGCAACGACCTGCTCGCCTACATGTGCAACATGCTCTCGCTGCCGCTGCGCGAGTCGATCAACATCACCAACCGCCGCCCCGATATCCAGGGCCTCAGCCTGCCCCGCCACAAGGCGATCCTCACCGCCATCCAGAACCGCGACGCCCTTGGCGCCCGGCATGCCTCGCTGGTGCAGCTGGACGACACCCGCGTGGCGCTGGACACCGTGATGAATGTGCTGACGCCGTTGTAACCCGCCCATCTGCGGCTACGCTCAGGTGACAGCCCGAGGGATCAGCCATGTGCGGACGACTGACGCAGTACCGGGGCATCCACGATTTCGTGGCCGCCTTGAGCATGCCCAATGCTCTGGTCAACACCGTGGGCGAACACCCCCTTGAGCGCTACAACGTCGCGCCTTCGACGCCGGTGGCCCTGTTACACCTCGACGACGGCCTGCTGCACGCCGACCGAGTGCGCTGGGGCTGGCGCCCGCACTGGGCCAAAGACCGCGCGCCGCCGATCAATGCGCGCGTGGAGAAAGTCGCCAACGGCCCGTTCTTCCGCGCAATCTGGCCGCACCGGGCCCTGGCGCCCATCGACAGCTGGTTTGAATGGGTGGATGAAGGCGGGCCAAAAAAACAGCCCTATCTGATCCGCCGCCGCGACGGTGCCCCGTCGTTTTGCGCCGCGATTGGCCAGTTACCCGACACCGATGAAGGCGCGGGTGAGCAGGACGGGTTTGTGATCATCACGGCTGACAGTGCCGGCGGCATGGTGGATATTCATGACCGGCGGCCGGTGGTGCTGGCCCCGGAGTTTGCGCGCGAATGGCTGGACCCGGCGACCAACCGATGCCGCGCCGAGCAAATGGTGATGTTTCAGGGTGAGCCGGCGCAGGTGTTTGAATGGTTTCGGGTGGACACGGCAGTGGGTAACCCGCGCCATGACGGGCCGCATGTGATTGAGCCTATTGACGGTTGAAGTCTACTGTCACCCTTCCAGCAGCGAAATAAGCCGCGGCTCAACGGATGCTTCCGTCACCTCGAGTACTGCCAGGGTCACTGGCAATTTGAAGCGCCGTCGTCCTGCACTGCCGGGATTGACATATAAGATTGCGCCGCGCCATTCGATAAGCGGCTTGTGTGAGTGACCCGTCACAACCACCCGCGTATTGGGCGTAAGTAAAGCGGGGACGTCCGCTATGTCGTGTACGACCAAGGTGGACCAACCCTTCATATCAACCATCAGATGGTCAGGGAGGTCCTGCGCCCATGGAACGCCCTGATCATTGTTACCGCGCACCCCATACGCCGGAGCTATTTGCGCCAGTTGCTCAATGATCCCCGCCCCGCCGATGTCACCCGCATGGATAATCTGCTCACACCCCTGCAAGGCCGCGATGGCTTCAGGTCGAAGCAGGCCGTGAGTGTCGGATATCACACCAACTTTATACATTCGCTGCTCTATTTTGACGGCGGGAGATCATCGAGAACGCGTAGCCTATAAGTTTTATAAATCTGCTGAATCTCTGGATCGTCCAGGCTTTCATAAGTAATGCCTTCTTTGTCAAGCCCATCCAGCCCCTTGATCCCACCAATCATTTCAGGCCATTCACTGCGATTGGCAATGTCTACAACAAACGGTTTCAAGTAACTATTCAGATGCCCTTTAAATGGGTCCCTGATCTCGTCGCTTAGCACCCTCAGATAGTCATCCTTGTTAGTTTTCGACCATTCAATAGCAAACTTCGCTCGATAACAAAGTTCCATAAAAACCAGTAAAAGTGTGCGACCGTTACCGTCAAGAAAAGGGTGTGCGAATGCTAGCTGTCCCATGACATCGCCAGAGCGCTCTCTAAATCGTGATGTGTCTGAAGCGAGTGCAAGCGCATAGTCTACGGACATTTTGATCGAATCCGGACGTTCGAAAGCAGTGTGACGGGGGTCTTCCTGAGTCCCTTTGAAGACTGCAAGATTAGGCGCAAGCTCTTTGCGGTCTCTACCCGCCCAGTGGTAAAAGCCTGAGAACAAGATCTCGTGCACGTTGAGTAGAGAATTGTAATCGATCGACCTTTTTTTGGCTAAATACTGAAGTGCATCTTCCAGGCTCAATTCAAATGCAAGATGCTCAGACTCCTTTACTTCAACAGGATCTTTAAGCTTTAAAGCGTTTTGAAGGTACCCCGCAGTTTCAAAATCGCCGAAGGGATCGAAACTCATGCGCTAAGTGTCTTTTTCATACGCCGCTTCTCCTGAAGATAACTGCCCTGAAGTGCGAGAGTCTCCGACTTGCTCAGGACACCCTTTCTCTTCAAATTGACGAGCAACTGCTCTACACCATCCAGTTCAACCACGTCACCCGCCAGACCGGTGATCGCCACGGCCATTCGGCTTATACCGTCGCGCTCGGCAGTAACATGATGAGCTCTAGCCATCTTGCGCACTTGATTGGCAATACTGACTTCAGCTGTATTAGTCATCTGGTAATCCCTCAATTAGCACTCGGAGCATAGCATGGGCCGGACCTTTACCTTCAACCCCACGCCATTCGCAGCACTTGGTTTATGACGCCGCCGAACCTTTCCCCCAGACCCGCGTCCGAGCTAAGGCACCGTTGCCAACTGCTCGCCGCGAGGACCTCGTTTGAAAGCCGCCATCATCAAAAAATACCGTTTGATCATCAAAACCATGGGCTATGTGGGTTGGGCCTTGTTTTGGCTGTTGCTGTGGGATGTCGCCGTGACGGTGGATTTCATGTTGTTTCTCACCACCAAAATCAATTTGCCGCTGATGCCGCTGACCTTGCTCGGTTCGGCGCTGGTGGTGCTGATCAGCTTTCGTAACAGCAGCGCCTATAACCGCTGGTGGGAAGCGCGCACGCTGTGGGGCGCGATGGTCAATAACTCGCGCAGTTTTGCCCGCCAGGTGCTCACGCTGATGGATGACCCGGACACCGAGGTCAACCCGGTCAAGTCCACCCTGCTGCGCCGCCATGTGGCCTACGTGAATTGCCTCGCCGCGCACCTCAGGGGCCAGCCTTGCCCGGACGAAGTGCGCGCGTTTATTCCTGCCGAAGAATTTGCGCGTAACGGCGCCACCAACAACTTTGCGAATGACATCCTCACTGGCTCAGCGGCCATTCTGGCCAGGGAATACAAGGCGGGGCATCTGGACAGTATTCGGCTGGCGCGCATTGAGTCCACGCTGGTGGACCTCTCCAACGCCCAGGGCGGCATGGAGCGTATTGCCAACACGCCACTGCCCTACCCCTACGTGTATTTCCCTCGGTTGTTTATCTCACTGTTCTGCCTGATCGTGCCGGTGGGGCTGGTGGAGTCCCTCGGCTGGTTCACGCCATTGGCCTCGACCGTGGTGGGCTTTATGTTGCTGGCGATCGAACGGATCGGCACCGACCTGCAAAGCCCGTTTCACTCCAGCGAACACCAGATTCAGATGGAGACCATCTGCGAAACCATCGAGAAGAACCTGCAGTCGATGCAGCGGGATGCCCTGGCGTGATTTCAGGCGTTTTCTGCACAGAGCCCATTGAGTTCGGTGCTCAGGAGCAGCAAGCCGCGTTCGGCCACGTCGTAGACAACGGCGTGGCGGATCAGCGGGTGGTCCTCGCAATAGGCCTGCAGGTTAAAGCCAGCGCCCGCACCAAGGCTGGCATTGACCACCACCAGGTCGAAGACGCGGCCACCGTGCTCCAGCAAGGTCAGCAACTCGTCCAGGCTTGAGACCGGTGCAATGGCATAATAGCCTTGATAATTGAAGTCGCGCTCCCAGCGCAAACGCTGGATGTGCTGGGGGTCGGCGATCATGATGCGCAAGGCTTTATTGATCATCACAGGCTCCCCGCAAAGGCTGCGCGCGGCCGCAACCAGTGCAGCAGGTCGGTGCCGCTCATGGGCCGGGCCAGCAGGTAACCCTGGCCCTGAGTGCAGCCCAATTCCACCAGTTCACGCTGTTGTTCGGCGGTCTCAATGCCTTCGATCACCACCGACATGCCCAGGGTTTCTCCCAGCGCCAGGATGCTGCTGATTACCGCCTGGCAACGCGGCTCCAGTGTGAGGTTGCGCACGAACTCCGCGTCCAGCTTGATTTCATTAAACGGCAACTGACACAGGCGCTGCATTGAGGAGAAGCCTGCACCGAAATCATCAATGGATAAGCGGCAGCCCAGCATGCGCAGGCGTACCAGGTTTTCCAGGCTATTGTGGGTCGCTTCGAGCAGGCCGCTTTCGGTAATTTCAAAGGTCACGTCCCTGCCCGCCACACTCTGGCGAACCAGCAATTGCTTGATGTTGGCGGTCAGCGCCGGGTTCACCAACTGCCCGGCGTGCAGGTTGAACGCCATGTTCAGCGCACTGCCCTGGCGCTTCGCCTGTTCGTGCACGGCCAACGCCTGGCCCATCTTCTGGTACAACCACGTGTCGAGCAGGCCGCAGCGTTCCAGCGTCGGCATAAACACCGCGGGCGACACGATGCCCCTGGAGGGATGGACCCAGCGCGCCAGCACCTCAACCCCGCACACGGCGCCGGTCAACAGGTTCAGTTTCGGTTGGTAATACGCCTGCAGTTGCCCCTCGGCCAGCGCCTCACGCACCTCGGCTGCCGTCGCAAGCTGGGCGGCAGCCTCGGGCGGCGACACGGCCGGCGGGTGATTCACCTGCTTTTTCAGCAACCCTGCCAGGCCGTGCGTGTGCAAGGGTTTCTCGATATCACCGAGAAATTCCAGGCCCACCAGCGACACAATCTGGCGCACTGCCCGGCGTAAATCCGCCGACAGCGAGCTGCTGATGATAATGGACCTGACTTGCCCGCTCGCGCCTACCCGCTGAATGAACTCGATGCCGTCCATGCCCTCCATCTGCAAATCGCACAGCGCAATATCGACCGGGCCAACGGTGTCGAGCAAGGCCAGCGCCTGCGCGCCGTCAGCCGCCTCATAAACCGCTGCGCAGCCCAAATGCTCGAGCATTTTGACGGCGACCGAACGCTGGAAAGCGTGGTCTTCAAGCACCAGAACACGAAGCGCAAGGTTGGGCATGGGTCAGGACTCGTCTGTAAAGAAGTCCCGCATTGTTTCGCGATTGAACGGTTAAAAATTTAGGAAACGTCTCAATCTTTGTAGGAGATTTCCCAAGGTCAGGGAGGCAGTCACTCCAGACACGCCGACAACTGCGCCAGGCCGCTGGGGTCGATGTCTGGAAGAAGCGATCGTGATGACGCAGCCCTTGCACCACCCCAAGGTGCGGGATGGCGAAAACGAAGAACACGTAGCGCTATAACGTTTAGCGTGTACATCGACAGCCAAACGCTCTAAGAAACTGTTACTTATAACAGGTGACGCGCCACGGTTTTAGAGCAAGTATTCAATGATTGCCGCATCACATTTCGCTGTGCACACGTATCCCACGCAAGTGGCACTCTCTAAAGGTCTCAACGTCTACATGGCAAAACCACCGTCAGTCATTTTGATCACGGGATGTTCCAGTGGAATTGGCTTTGCCTTGGCAGAGGCATTCCATGCACTGGGACATGTCGTATATGCGACGGCCCGACAAGTGGATGCCAACAACAGCCTGGCGCAAAACGGTCTACGAGTTCTCGAACTTGATGTGACCGACCCACACAGTATTGCCACTGCGGTTGAAGCCGTCAGAAATGGAAGTGGACGACTGGATATGTTGATTAACAACGCCGGTTACGGCCAAGGCGGTGCAGTGATGGACCTTACCGCCGACGTTTTACGACAACAATTCGAGACCAACGTTATTGCTCCCGTGCAACTTGCACGCGCTTTTTTGCCACTCATGCTGTCGCAACATCAAGGTCGAATCGTAAACATTGGTAGTGTTTCGGGTGTCGTGACAACACCCTTTGCTGGGGCCTATTGCGCGAGCAAGGCAGCGTTACATGCACTGTCCGAGGCGATGCGAATGGAATTAACGCCTTTTGGAATTGACGTCATCACGGTTCAACCTGGCAAGGTGATCTCCAACGTTCGAGAACGGGCGAGAGAGAGGGTGAGTTTGCCGGCTGATTCACTGTATAAGCCATATATCCAGCACATGGAAAATCGAGCACGTTTTTCAGAACAGGGCGCGATGCCTGCCAATGCGTTTGCCCGACAGATAATAGCCGCCCTATTGGCTGATGTAGCCCCGTTCGTTATTCGAGCGGGGCCCTTAAGTGTTCGGATGCCACTGCTACAGTGCTGGTTACCGAGGCGAGTGTTCGATAAAAGGCTTCGCACTTTATTTGGGCTTAAGGCTGACACTTCATTCACAACCGACCCCACACCGTAACGTGAGTGCGCCATGGAAATTATAGGAATCAAAGGGATACTTCCATCCGAGAAGGTATCGAACCAGCAGATTCTCGAAATAGTTGAGGATCGTTCGAAAAAAGAGTTCAAGGGCGACCTGCCACGCACGTTGACGATAATTGAAAAACTCCTCAACAATAATGGAACGGAATTCAGGCACTGGTTGACTGAAGACGAATCACCGATGACGCTAATCAAAACGGCATTCGCAGCCGCATTAAAACAATCAAACATCGACAAACAGGATATTGACTTACTGATCTATTCCAGCATCAATCGCGGTTTTATAGAGCCGGCCAACAGTAACTTTATTGCCAAGGCACTAGGATTGACGTGTCGAAATTACGATATCGTCGACGCGTGCATGGGGTGGGTGACAAGCATGGATCTGATCAACGACAAAATGAAAGCGGGCACGATTCGCTACGCGGTCATCATCAACATGGAATTGGGTGCTCGGACAGAGGGAGGACCTTTCGCCAGAAACTTCACTCTGCGCTCTGCTGCCGAACTCAACCACAAAGTCGCAACGTTCACCTTGGGGGAGGCCTTCACAGCAACATTGCTCAGCTGTCACTCACCGGACAACTTCAAGTTCAGATTCAACAGCCGACCCGACTTAAGCTATTTATGCAGGATAAACCTGCCCGGCTGGCGTTTTTTCTGCGATGAGCCGGACGTCGCCCATATTGAAAGCGCCGAAGAAAGTTACCTGTTCACCTCTTATGGGGAAAGGATGCATAAGGAAGGCATTAAAGAAACGACAAGAATGCTCAGTACGTTTTTCTCGGACTCAAATAACGTCGATTGCATTTTTACCCATACCTCCTCTCCCAAAACCAATGAACTTATCTTGCGGCCATTCGGCGTCGCGGAAAAGAACCATAGGGTCGGACACAAGACAGGCAACATCGCCACGGCCTCTCTTCCCTATGGAATTGCCGATGCGATTGAACAAGGCGTAGTGAGCAGAGGGCAGGACTGTTTAGGCTGCACTGGAAGTGCCGGCATGGTGTTTTCGACGATGGCGTTCAGCCTTTGACTGAAGGGCACACATTGGTATTGGATCGCTGGTGGCATTTCGTCATGGTTTTTAAAGGGCCAGCAAGCCGCGTCCCTTTTAATTGCAGGACGTTTCCTAGACAATCCCTGCCGCCTTGCGCCTGCTGGAACCGGTGGCTAGTCTGCGACCCTTCACTGCCAATCAGTGATCGGGTTTAGTCGCCCGGATTCAGGAGCAGGCGCATCGTCCCATGAAGCTTTATGGTGGCTGTGCGCAGGGCGCCCCAGGGCGCGCCGGTGCTCCTGACCGGTCGACTAACCTGCGTACAGCCGCCACCCTACGTTTAGTCGCGAAGCGTGTCGGCTCCATGGTCATTCAGGAGCTACACCATGAATAAGATTGTCCCCGATCCCCCGCTGAATTCAGCCAAAGACCGCGCCGCGTTCAACCGCGCCATCGACCATTACCTGCCCACCGACAGTATTCAAGTCGAAGACCTGAGTTTCGAAGATGCCCTGCTTTACACCGCAAGTTTGCTCAACAGCGCATCGGCGACGGCGCTGGATTGCGGGGAACAGCTGGCGAGCCCAGAGCGGGCAAAGATTTTGGCGGTGTGGCACTTGCTTGAGATTGCAAAGACCACGGTCGATCGCACCATTGAATGCATGAAGCCCTCCACAGCGCCCGCCTGAACACAGGCTCAGATAGTTCCCACGCCGGCGTGGGAACACTGGAAAAGCTGTGTGCACACGATCAAAACAGGGGAGCTGGCTTTTTGTGGCGAGGGAGCTTGCTCCCGCTGGAGTGCGAAGCGCTCCCAGGTGTTTGGAACCGCTACCCAGCACAGCCGAGCACGCTCCCTCGCCACGGGAGCTGCGCTCGACGTTTTAATCTCTGGGCAGTGGCTTTTTATCAGACGGTCATTGGCTCAGCACCACATCGCGCATTGGCGGAATGTAGCCGTAGTCATACGCCTCCTGCACAAATGAGCGATCCCCCTTCAACACGATCCTGACGGTGGGTGCTTCAGTGCCGCCGATACGGTAGTCATCGCCCTGGGTGGGCACGCTGTCGATAAACGAGGTGACCAGGCCGTTGGGCATTACGCAGTGAGAATAGGTTTGGAACGGCTGCGAGGGCGGGTTACCCAGTACCAGACCGGACGCATTCATCGGCGTGTAAGGGCCAAACAGATGATCGCTGACAAATCCATAAACGCCATCCGGCCCTGTCACGCCATCAGCGTAGGTGAACTTATGGCTGATGGTAAACAAGTAGTACTTGTTGTCCTGGAATACATAGTGTGGCCGTTCAGTCTGGTCATTAACCCCAACTGCTGTGACCAACGGCGGCAGAATCTCCCACTCGTCACCGTGCAAATCCTTCGCCACTGCGATGCCGATACAGCCCACTTGATAACGCGCACCGCCGACATCTTCATGGCCAGGTGGCACCAGGCCTAGTTCATCCGGGCCCACGGTGTGGGTACCGCGTTCGCCGGCCACATTGCCTTCAAACACCATATATAACTTGCCATCCACGGGATCGATAAACGGGCTGGGATCGCGGAAGTTCCACGTGGCATTTTGCGCTTCGGTTTGGTAGTAAGTGCCATCAGCGTTAAATAACGTTTTAACGTCAGTAAAACCCCGTAGTTCCACGCCTGTGTCTGACGTGACCACTTGGCCACGGACTTTAACAACAGTGGCACCCGGCGTCACACAGGTGTAATACAAGTCGATATCGCCGTTGTTATTCAGCAGGATCGGCGTACCCGCCCACTCCCGCGTGGTGGGCGACACGCCCTCGGCCATGACACGGCCGCCAAATATCCAGTCCTTGCCAGTGCGTGAGTACCAATAGCAGATGCGCGCGTGACCATGACGGTCTTCCCAATCACGCTTAATGTCGTAATGGCCATCCGCATTGATGAACTGCGGGTCATGGGGGCGGCGGTCGGCGGTCAGGGTGAAAATAACCGACCAGCCATTAACTGACACTACAGTGCCATCAAGTTCGCGTAAGGGCATGGTGTCCCAAATAAACACGGAGTCACTCATGACGGGAAAGTCGGAACGGACTAACGGTTGCGTGGTAGTCGGGTCATTTTCATTAACTTTTAGCGCATCAGCCCGTGTCCAGCGAGTGGGTGTGTGATTCGCATGTTTCATGTTGATGTCCTTTTACTGACGCTCAGGTGACAAGCAGAGAGCTTATAGCATTGACCAAGCCGGCCAATAATGGCGACTTGAAAGAGCGAGCCGCTGTTGACTCTGGGAAGTGCGAAACAAGGTTTAACATGGAAGGTAACTTACTGCAACATGAAGAATTATTTATATCAATATTGCCATCACTGTATTTATATCCTTGATATAAATTCAATATCATTCACAACTAACCCAATAATAAAAAGCTAGCTATTCAATTATCCGACGCTGAACAGTCGCTGAAGGAATCTCAATTAATGGTTTAAACGGTTGTTAAATAGTCGACGATATTCAGGTCTTACCACTACACGCCCCTGGAGAAACCTGTGCAGCGTACGAAGCGATTACACCGACGACTTCCAATTCCCGCCATGGTGCAAACGGTAGCGCTATGCGTTTCACTGGTGATGCCACTTTTCGCCGTGGCTGCGGACCAACCGGATGGCTTCGCCAGGCACGTTACCGGCGGAGGCACGCTCGCTGCCGTACACCCCGCTACGCTGGACGAGCTGAAACAGTCGCTGTGCGCCCGCTATGATGCGGCAGGCAATTGCACCGATGACACGCCACGGGTGATCGCCCTGGAACATGTGTATGACTTTCGCGGCAGCGTGGTGCAGAACGGCAGTGCGCAGACCCACGAAATGGGCTGCATGGCGAATGCTTGCCCCAAGGGTGGCGGGCAATGGGCACGCAATGGCGCCAACAACTTTTGCCAGTCCAAGCCTCCCGTGCAGGTGACCTATGACAATGCCGGCCTGCAACGTTTAAAGGTCGGGTCGAACAAAACCCTGATTGGGGTCGGCAGCAAGGCCGGCATTCAAGGCATGGGCTTGTTTATCGGGGGCGGCGCGCACAATGTCATCGTGCGCAACCTAACCCTGTCCGACATTAACCCTCGCGTGGTGTGGGGCGGCGATGCGCTGACCCTCGACGGTGCGGATGGGGTCTGGATTGACCACAACACCTTCGCCCGGATCGGCCGGCAGATGCTGGTGACCGGCTGGGGCACCGCCTCTCACGTCACTGTCTCCAACAACGAGTTCGATGGGCGCACGCCCTACTCGGCAACGTGCGACGCGCACCATTACTGGGTATGGCTGTTCCTTGGCCATCACGACACCCTTACGCTGGCGCGAAACTACATCCATGACACCTCTGGCCGCGCACCCCATGCTGGTGGCATGGGCGATGCGGAGGTACGCGCGCAGGTGGTCAACAATGTGTTCAGCAACCTGAGCTATCAGGGCGCGATCATGTCGCGCACCGCCACTTCGCACCTGCTGGTGGAAGGCAATGCGTTCGAGCATGTGACCCATCCGCTGTTCAACGATACCCAGCAACCCGGCACGGCGTTTGCGCTGTTTGACCCGGTGTCGACATCGGCCAACGCGATCTGCCAACGGGTGATTGGCAGGCCGTGCGTGGCCAACCAGCAGCAGCTCAGTGGCGATGATTATCGACCGCAGGACACTGCGGCGCTTGAAGCCTTCAAGGCCTACCGTGAGTTCCTCGTCACGCCGCTGCCCGCAGACATCGCCCTGGCCCAGGTGCCTCGCGACGCCGGTGCGGGCAAGCTGACTCAACCCCATTGAAGGACTGCCCCGCATGCAACGTTTTCTACTGATGCTGTGCTGCGTTTGCCTCGCCAGCACGGCCCTTGACGCCCGTGCCCACGCCGAGGGGTTTGGCGTTACTCAGACCGGCACCCAGGTGATGGTCGATACCGGCGCCGACCTGGTATTCAGCGTGGACAGCCGCAACGGTGACCTGGTGTCGCTGCGGTATCGCGGCAACGAGTTGCAAACCCGCGAGCCGAAAAAATCACAGGTTGCTTCCGGTCTCGGCGCTGCGCACGTCGACGTCAAGACGATTGGCGATGTGATCGTGGTCAGTGCCCAAGCCGGGGATCTGACCCATTACTACCTGGCACACAAAGGCCGCAACGCCCTGTACATGGCGACTTACGCGCCGACCTTGCCAGCGGTCGGCGAGCTGCGGTTCGTGACGCGACTTGATGTTAATAAACTGCCCAAGGCCGCCCATGGCACCGACTCGAATGTGGGCCAGGCCATTGAAGGCAAAGATGTGTTTTTGCTGGCGGATGGACGCACCAGTTCCAAGTTCTATTCCGCCCGCCCGATGATTGATGACCCGCTCCACGGCGTCAGTGGGCCGGGCGTCGCGGTGTACATGCTGATGGGCAATCGTGAACTCAGTGCGGGCGGGCCATTTTTCAAAGACATCGCCACGCAAAAAACCGCAACCACCCACGAGCTCTACAACTACATGTTTTCCAATCACACTCAGACCGAAGCCTACCGCGGAGGCCTGCATGGCGTGTACGGCTTGCTGTTTACCGACGGTGGGCCACCGAATGCCACGTTGAGCGACCTGGGGTTTGTGAATGACTCACTGGGGCTCAAAGGTTTTCTGAACAGTGCCGGCCGAGGGTCAGTGGCCGCTCATGTGTCCGGCGTCGCTGCCGGTTTACCCGCCGTGGTGGGCTTGAGCAATGCCACTGCGCAGTATTGGGCGCGTGCAGATGCCAGGGGCGACGCGCAGTTGACGGGGCTGCGTCCCGGCCACTACCGCACGACGCTCTACCAGAACGAACTGGAAGTGGCCCAGGGTTCGGTTGACGTCAAGGCGGGCGGCCTGGCCCGCGCCATGTTGACCGCGTTGCCGCCAACGGGCCATGTGACGTGGCAGATCGGCGTGCCTGACGGCACCCCGAGCGGTTTTTTGAACGCCAGTCGATTGGCCTCGGCGCACCCGTCCGACACTCGAATGGCGGCGTGGGGGCCTGCCACTTACACGGTGGGCACCAGCGCGGTTGGTGACTTTCCCGCAGTGCAGTGGCGCGACATCAACACCCCTACGCGCATCGACTTCATGCTCGGCGCGAAGGAAATCCACGACTACCGGTTACGCCTGTATGTGTCGCTTGCGCAAGCCGGCGGCCGCCCACGGGTGAGCCTGAATCAACGCTGGGAAGCCCCCGTGCCTGCGGCCTCCAACCAACCTGAAAGCCGGGGGATTACCCGCGGTACGTACCGGGGCAATAACACGGTGTTTGAGCTGGCGGTTCCCGGCACAGCGCTGCAGGTGGGGCGCAATACGCTGGAGATTGGTGTTGCCTCCGGCAAATCAGGAACGGGGTTCCTGAGCCCTGGCTTTGTGTATGACAGCGTGCAGTGGGTATCGCCCTGATGAAAACGCCCTGTGACTAGCGGGCTTGCTGTGGCGAGCGGGCTTGCCCCGCGTTGGGCTGCGCAGCAGCCCCAAAACCAGCCGCCACGGCGTGTCTGGAAGACCGCATTTTACTTTATTGGGGCTGCTGCGCAGCCCAACGCGGGGCAAGCCCGCTCGCCACAACTACAACTAAAGCCACAGCCACAGCCACAGCCACAGCCACAATCACGGGGAGTTTCGAAAGCCCCTGGAATTCAGGCTTATCGCAGGCAAGCCACACTGGATTGCCTGCAGCCTTGCGTTATTTGGACACGGGCATCGCGAATTCAGCGCCCTGCTCGATACTCTCCGACCAGCGCTGCATGATCGACTTCTGCTTGGTGTAGAAACGTACACCCTCAGTGCCGTACGCATGCATGTCGCCAAACAAACTCTTCTTCCAGCCGCCAAAACCATGCCAGGCCATCGGCACCGGAATCGGTACGTTGATGCCGACCATGCCCACTTCGATGCGTCGCGCGAATTCGCGGGCAATGTTGCCGTCGCGGGTGAAGCAACTGACGCCGTTGCCAAACTCGTGATCGTTGACCAGCTTCACGGCCTCGCCGAAATCGTTCACCCGGACGCACGCCAGCACCGGGCCGAATATTTCTTCGCGGTAGATGCTCATCTCTTTGGTCACGTGGTCAAACAGGGTCGCGCCGAGCCAGAAGCCGTTTTCCAGGCCCGCTTCGGTGGGCACATAGTCACGCCCGTCGAGCAGCAAGTGCGCGCCGGCTTGCACGCCTTGTTCGATGTAGCCGCTGATACGTTCAAGGGCTGCGCGCGACACGATCGGGCCCATTTCGGCCTTCAAGTCGCGGCCATCGGTGATGCGCAACAGCTTGGCGCGCTCGGTCAAGGCGGCGATGACGTTGTCACCCACATCGCCCACCAACACAGCCACCGAGATGGCCATGCAGCGCTCGCCGGCACTGCCGTAAGCGGCGCCCATCAGCGCATCAACGGTTTTTTCAATGTCGGCGTCGGGCATCACCACCATGTGGTTTTTCGCGCCGCCCAGGCCTTGCACGCGCTTGCCGTGGCGGGCGCCGGTTTCGTAGATGTATTGCGCAATCGGCGTCGAACCGACAAAGCTCAGGGCCTTGACGTCCGGGTGTTCGATCAGCGCGTCCACCGCTTCCTTGTCGCCTTGCACCACGCTGAACACGCCTTTTGGCAAGCCGGCTTCACGCAGCAACTCGGCCATGAACAAGGAGGCACTTGGATCGGTCGGGCTTGGCTTGAGGATGAAGGTGTTGCCTGCCGCGATGGCAATCGGGTACATCCACATCGGTACCATCACCGGGAAGTTAAACGGCGTGACCCCGGCGACTACGCCCAGGGGTTGACGCATTGTCCAGTTGTCCATGCCACGGGACACCTGGTCGGAGTGTTCACCCTTGAGCAGGTTGGGAATACCGCAGGCGAATTCGAGGATGTCGATACCGCGATCCACTTCGCCCTGGGCGTCGGTGAAGACCTTGCCGTGTTCGGCGACGATGATGCGCGCCAGGTCGTCCTTGCGTTCACGCAGCAGGTGCAGGTATTCGAACAGCACGCGGGCGCGGCGGATGGGCGGCGTGTCGGCCCAACTGGTGAACGCGGCCTGGGCGGCGGCGACGGCTTCGGACACGGTCTGGCGGCTGGCCAGCGCGACGCGCGCGGTGATCTCACCAGTGGCCGGGTTGTAGACGTCCTGATAGCGATCATCGCGGCTCACGCGCTGATCGTTGATGTAATGCTCGATTGTTGTGGTCATGGCAGATGGTCTCAGGTCAGTAGCGTTGGAACACACGATAGGCTTTCGATTTGTTCCAAACCAGAGCAGAATCCAGAACTTATTGTCCTCACAGGCGAACAATAGAAGCATGGAAAAGGCAGAGATCGAAGGGCTGTGGACCCACATTCACTGGCTGTCGGTGCTGGAGGAACACGGCACCTACACCGCCGCTGCGGCGCGCCTGGGCGTGAGCAAATCCGCCGTCAGCCAGCGCATCTCGGACCTGGAAAAAGCCACCGGCACCCGGCTGGTCACGCGCACCACGCGCAGCGTGCGGCTGACCGATGCCGGGCAATCCCTGACGCGCGAAGTGCGCAGCGCCTACGCCCAGATTGCTCGCAGTTTTTCGTCGGTGCGCGACTCGGCCGGGGAGATTCGCGGCCTGGTGCGCCTCACAGCGCCAGTGGCATTTGCCCGACAGCAACTGGTGCCACACCTGTCGGAATTTTTGCAGCAATACCCGCAGGTGCGAATTCAGCTGGATGTGTCGGATACCTTGAGTTCACTGGCGGCCGAGGGTTATGACCTGGCGGTACGGCACGGTTTTCAGGTGCCCGAAACCCATGTGGCGTGGAAGCTGTGCGACACCGCCTCGGTGCTGGTGGCAACCCGGGACTACCTGAAGCGCCACGGCGAACCGCGTGAGCCCGGCGATCTCACCGCTCACAATTGCCTGTTCTACCCTCGCGGTACCGACCAGCCCGCCTGGACGTTCGAGCGCGGCAGCAAAACAGTCGAACGCCTCACCGTGCCCATCGCCGGCAGCTTCGCCACCAACAACAGCGAAGCACTGCGCGACTCGGCGCTCAACCACCTGGGCATCGCCCTGCTCCCGGACTTCAGCGCCCACGCCGCACTGGCAAGCGGCAAGCTGGTTCAGGTGCTGGAGGACTGGACACTCAAGGGCGTGTTTGCCGATGAGATTTACTTGATTCGGCCTTACTCGCCGCATGTGCCCAAGTCGGTGAGTGCGTTGGTTGGCTATCTGAAGGAGAAGCTGTCGGGCGGTTTTCGGTTTACTCGATAGTTATCAGGCATTGACCGAACAGCAGGCGATAGAACCCGTGGCGAGCGGGCTTGCCACAGGGACAGTGTTCGCCGTTAACGGGCTGGCATCAACCAGATATGGCCGGGTTCCAAAGACATTGAAAGGGCTGCTGGTTAGAGCCTTTGCTGAGCTGGGCTGTGATGGTGACGACAAGGCGCCCTTCATAGGACATGTAAACAACGTTACGCGAAATGGAAAAGGGACGGGCACAGTAGGTGACTATCCAACCTTGCTGCAAAAAACATATTCGCTACATGCATTTCACGCGGTTTTCACAGTTGGGCGCCTAGTCTTGACTCAGCTCCTAAGTGAACACCTTTTAAGCCCGCGCCCCCATCGTGGGCTTTTCTTTGTCCGGGATTTGGCGATGCGTTCGCCTGCGGCAAACTCGCTGACAAGGCTATTCGGCACGAGCCATTGGCGTCGGGCGTGACGTGTGACACGTGTTTATTTGTAGGCTGTAGGCGTGACGTCAAGGTCTTGGCTGTCTGGAATGCGGCGCCTCATGGTCTCCCCCACTTTTAGATTTATCTCACGCTCAACCAATGGTCCGCCGGTGGTAACGGCAATGATATGGGGACCTGCCTTCAGGCCAAACCGCACAACCTCCCCGCTCCAGATCGTGGCAACCCGCTTGCCATCAATCAAAAAATCAATGCCGTGAGCACGCCCGAACCAGTCTTTACCTTGGGATAGACCTTTGTCCCGGGTCACTACAAGTGACGCTTCATCCATGCCGACGTAAGCATATTGACGGTCCGCAGAAATGGCTTTCGCCTCCTGAGCACCCACTGGCATCGGCGCACAACCAACCAACGCCTGCGTAAACAGAGCCGCGCTGATGAACCCGCCTACTGCTTTCGATATTTTGTTCAGCATGGTGTGCTGGTCCTCACGCTCATAGCGATGTAGGTGAAAGGTCATAGCGTGCACCGGATATGGAAATCCGCCGCCTCACCGTCTGCCCAGGCGCTATGTCAATCTCCGACTCAATCAGCGACCCGCCGTCACTGATCGCCAGGATATGTGTACCGGGTTTCAAACCAAACCGTCCGACTTCACCTTGGCCAAATTCTGCTGCCAGGGTTCCATCTATATAAAATTTAACCTTCAGGCCCACTTGGTACATTCCGCTGTCACGCGTTACCACCAACTCGGAACCACTTTTTTGCGTAAAGGCATACAGTCGGCCTGAAGGCACCGGATCGGCCTTATCAGCCGAGATTGGAGAGGTGGAGCAACCCACCAGCATCGCTGTCACTGTCGCAGCTATCAAAAAACGCATGCAGGCTCCTCAACAGTTGAATCACTAAAAACCACAAAACTTGAACATCTGAGGCGACCGCGCTGTGGCCACGCTTCGCGGCGGGAGCATTCAGTAGGCGGTCGAGCTGAACGAAATGCGACTGCCATTTCCTGAAGGTGGGCGTACCAGTGTGGAAAGCCCGGATGCGACATAATTGTTGATACCTCAAGAGTTAACCCGGCAGAAGCCGGGTTTTTTTACCTAAAAGTCATCAGTTATCGGGGTGCTCGCTTGCCACTGAATCTGCAGCGTCCACGTCCGACATATCCTCCTCCAGGCCTGACTCGTCTTCCGGTGGCGGCGCAGCCGTATTTTCGTCACGTGTCGCATCGTGACCTGTTTCGTTATCGGTGCCGCGCGTCACGGCCTGCTGTGAAATGTTGCCCGGCGCGTTCTCATTGATGTCCATGTTGGCTCTCCACTTTTAAGCTCGGGATATCCGCGCTTAAGGTTGAGAGAAGTCACAGCATTCAGAGTGCCAAGCTTTAGACGAATGGGGGTGAGGAAAATAGCCGATTACCTGGGCTGGGCTTCCGATCCCACCCTACGCAGCGCCCGCAGCGGGCCTGCTCATACTCGCCGCACTGTTCGGCAGCGGCGAACGCGAGCTGCTTAACCGGTTGATACACCTGAAGCGAGCCTTTCGCCAGTTACGGAAGCCTTTTTTAAAGCATCCTTAACTGGCAAAAGACGCACGCTCACGCGCAATCGTTATTTGGCTTGGCGAAGCACAAGCTCCGACAGACGAGTCTTGACCCGGAAGCAGAACTCACGAATTTGAAATTGATAAGCGGGCATGACCATGTAGTTTAAATCAGGGCCTAACGAGTCTTTGATTTCCATGTACTTGGCAGTCTTGGCAGCAATGGTTTGGTATTCCGCCTCGTACTTGTTGTAAGACACTTTGTTGTAAACCTTCAAGACATCCAGCTCTTTACGGCATTGCTCGGCGCGATTCTGGTTCAAGTTCGTTTCTGATTCTGACTGAGCGTTGTCTGCAGCGACAGGGGCTGCGGAATCAGCACTGGCGTGGGCAGGTGCAGCCTCATAGCGCACAGTCCAGTTTTCTGGTGTTGAATGTGCGGCTTCAGGGGGGGCTTCCTGGACGACGGCAGGAGGTGGAGCCACGTTAGGTTTTTCTGGCGTTTTCGTAGCGCATCCCGACAGGGCCAGTCCTACCACTACAACGATGCCACACATTTTATCCATCGGTTCCACCAAGAGGTCATTACGGTTGGCTGAGTCGTTAGGTTCTGGGTAAAAAGTAATAAATCACTCAATGATCGAGTGTAAATTTTCTACCAGCCTCAAGGTGCTCAGTCGCTCTTCCTTGAGTACGCAGATGAGCAATAGTAGTAAAAAAACAAAAAGATGACGAGTAAAAGCTCGCCAGAAAATCCACATGACCCGCAGGCTTGCATCCAGCAGGTGGCACATGCCCCATTGGACCGAGGGATCAGTTGCTATGGATGTTGTCCCGTACCTGCTCTTGGCAGCTATGGTGGTAGTGATCTTCTGCGCTCGCAAACACCCGCGGCAAAAGCTGGATGCAGAGTTCCGCGCAGCGCAGGGTTCGGTTCTTGTGTGACGATCAAGAACGTTCGGGCTTTGCCGCAAAGCACCCATCAACCTCATTCTGGCAATCAACCGTAAGAGCAGTCAGAAAAGGAGCTATCTCCACATGCCCCATCAGCTTAAGCAGAACTGTGGCTGACTCACGAATAGACTGCCAATCTTGATGATCGAATATCAGCCGGTCGCGACAACGAACAGCATCTTCAGACAGGCCATTGCATAGTTTCCAGAGATTTTCGAGGCCGCGTCTTAATTCGCTTGGCATAGCGTTACCAATGGCGACCGAAGTTTCCACCGCCATCCGAATCCGCCTGTCGCCCCTCTTTCGTTTGGCAGGCCTTCAGCATTTTTAGCTACTTGGATCGCACAACTATAGTGGATGCAAGCATGTCTCCTAAGCGTTTGCGTGAACCGAAGAAGATAAATATCCAGTCAAGAATGCTTAGGATGGGCGTGGTGACATTTCGCATAAAGGATTGAAATAGATTGCAGCTAAGGTAGCTGCGCTCGTCGATGACTGACATCCCCAGCAGTTTTTTACCTATGCTCTGACCGTTTGGCATTGCATCTGAAAACAGGTAATACGCCGCGGCAGATCCAAATGCCAGGATCGCGACCGCGTCTGGAGCTACACCGACAAACTCCGCTGCTCTTCCTACGACAAACAACAAAAAGAGGGTGATTAAAGAGTCAATCCATTGCCCTCCCAGCCGTCGCCCCAATCCGGCAAGGTTGGCTGGCTTTCGGTACTCAATTTGAGTGTTACTCACTTCCATGCGTTAACGCTCCAAGGGTGTTTGATTTAAATATTTACAGACAACAAGCCAAGCGCGGGCGCGGGATTTGAACATGTATGACTTACTTAAAGCAGCCCGTTCGGCGCATTTGCAGGCTGTAGATCCAAATAGCAAACAGTAGGACTGCTTGCTGGGTTGCCGGCAGCACGAACCAGAAAACCTTCACATACATATCGGACGTTATCAGGAAAATCTCCGGCAGCATCAGCGGGATCAGCGCCAGCCCGAAAACTAAAGAGCCCAGTAGAAACCACGACGATTTCGCACTACGGCGACACAGCAACACGCCACTGACTGCCAACAGAATGCAGGCCAGTGCAGCGGGTGGCATCATGATTACCGGAACATCACCCGTTCTGGCCAAATTCCAGCCATCACCGACGAGCCAGTAACCAATTTTAATTGTGAGAAAAAAGCAATAGACCGCCGATAAGACGTCCACCACCTGGCTTGAGTGGTTTCGTACCTGAGATATACTTTTGTCCATAAATACCAGATCCAGCGATAGGCCGGCCAATCCAGCCAACCACTGCAGTCTACCGAACGTGGGTTCTTCGCGCGCGCCCACCAATCATCGGCCCATTGAAACGCTTCAAACTCAATTCCCGATTCGCGGAACTCTTCGCGCGCGACCGTCTCCAGCTTCTCGGCGTAATCATCAGTAGGGTCGTGCCGCGAGTGCAGCGAGAGTCAAAGGCGATCTCACAGCCTTTGTAGGCAATGGTCGTCATACGCTCGGCTCTCTCTCGAAAGTGCTCCATAACTTGTAGGTTGCGCTTTTTACCCGTATTGATATGGCTCCAAGACTCACGGAGCACAGATATGAAGTTCAAAGTGAAGGCTTATTACAACCATCAGACGCATCGGGCCCTTGCCATCCCGGAAGACAAGACAATTGACGACATGTCTGAAGAGACTCTCATCTGGATCGGCCCAGAAGTGACTGAGGACACGCGCGAGCTCGACACGTCCGAGAGGCTATTTGAATTCGATCCGCAAACTGTCTGGGATGACTTCCAGGTCAAAGGCTTCTCTACCTACGAGATCAAGGCAACGATAAATGTGATCGATAAGTAGCTGATGATCCGCGCCACGATTTGGCACATTCGAAAACGTGGCGCTGATTAAGGCGTCTGCCGGTCAACCGCTTCGTTGACCTTCTCGGCAGCCTTGCTGGTCGTGTGCGCTGCCTGGTCTGACGTGTTCGATATCCCTTGCACCTTCACTGCTGCGTCCTGTGGCTTCTCGGTCAGGGCAGTCAGCCACAGGTTTCGTGACATTCGACCAAAAGCGGCTTCTGAAATCGTCGATATTGGCGATGCACGCTTTGCTGCTGGGACACAGCAAGCAGGAAAATACCAAGCGGGTTTACAGGAGGGTTGGAGCCACCGCTAAGCCGTCAACAGGGTTAGTTATGGAACACCTAGTGAATCGTGGAGATTCTCGGGCGAACGCCAGAAACACAAAAGCCCCGCATAAGCGGGGCTTTCGTTTGAATCTTGGCGGGAAACCAGGGATTCGAACCCTGGAGACGCTATTAACGTCCGCCGGTTTTCAAGACCGGTGCATTCAACCACTCTGCCAATTTCCCTTTTGCATCACAGGATTATAGTAGCCCATCCTGTCTCAGCGGGCGCCATAATACCCGAATGAAACACACTGTCAAACTCTCGGCATGGCTTGTTACAGAGCGTCTGTTATGATCTTTGCGACTGAACGTTTCAAAACTGAAGGAGTGTCGCCATGCGCGAACAGAATTACGCAGTGAATGGTAACGCGCAGGCTGAGCAGCTTCAAGTCAGCCGCGTGTTGCGCAACACATACGGCTTGCTCGCCCTTACCCTCGCATTCAGCGGCGTAATGGCGTTCATGGCTCAGCAGATGCACGTCCGCTACCCGAATATCTTTGTCGTGCTGATTGGCTTTTACGGTCTGTTTTTCCTGACCAACAAGCTGCGTGACTCGGCTTGGGGCCTGGTGTCGGCGTTTGCCTTGACCGGTTTCATGGGTTTTATCCTCGGCCCAATCCTCAACCGTTACCTCGGCATGGCTGGCGGCGCTGAAGTGGTCAGCTCGGCCTTTGCCATGACGGCACTGGTGTTTGGTGGTTTGTCGGCCTACGTGCTGATCACCCGCAAGGACATGAGCTTCCTTGGTGGCTTCATCACCGCAGGTTTCTTCGTGTTGCTGGGTGCAGTGGTTGCCAGCATGTTCTTCCAGATCAGCGGTTTGCAGTTGGCGATCAGCGCCGGTTTCGTGCTGTTCTCCTCCGTGTGCATCCTGTTCCAGACCAGCGCCATCATTCATGGCGGCGAGCGTAACTACATCATGGCGACCATCAGCCTGTATGTATCGATCTACAACCTGTTCATCAGCCTGTTGCAGATCTTCGGCATCATGAGCCGTGATGACTGATTGTTAGCGTGTCTAGTCCTGAAATAGGTTTACACCTATTTCACCCTAACGCCCGATGCACCGCATCGGGCGTTTTGTATTTTAG
>NZ_JAFCTN010000055.1:20342-33133 GCF_049896045.1 Pseudomonas sp. PWP3-1b2 | reverse complement strand
CGATGCA
The DNA here is from genome assembly GCF_049896045.1 of Pseudomonas sp. PWP3-1b2. Lineage (NCBI taxonomy): Bacteria > Pseudomonadati > Pseudomonadota > Gammaproteobacteria > Pseudomonadales > Pseudomonadaceae > Pseudomonas > Pseudomonas sp. PWP3-1b2. The sequence continues at coordinate 33,126 of NZ_JAFCTN010000055.1, read as the reverse complement.
GACACCTCGGTACATCAGGCACACCGAGTTGATGCCATCGCAGGCAAGCCAGCTCCCACAGAAAAGCCAGCTTCCCGAGCCATAGCGAGGTGCCGAGTGGTGGGGCGTTTTTGGTTACTTTATGCGATCTTCAAAAAGTGACCCGCTGTAAGAGCGGAACCGATTTCTGCCATCACCCAAATAACGGATATGTACCCACCCGCCCAAAAAGCCCAAGCCCAAACCCACCCCCTTCAGTCAAACTTGTAGCTGACCGCAGCCTGCACCTGACCCTGATTCACATCCCCAGTCGCCTTGACGATGGAGCTGTCAGCCGCCGACCCCACCAAATGCACCCAACTGGCACTGGTCAACAACGACCAATGCGCATCCAGCGGAATCTCAAAACTCTGCGTCAGCGTCAAATTCTGAACCCCCCCGCTGGCGTTGTAAGCGCGAAAGCCCGAAGCAGCCGAGTCCTTGTCATCCACCCCAAAAAACGCCTGCGTCTGACGCGCATCCGCAAAGTGCGCCATCAACCCCGTGCTGCCGATAATCCCGCCGCCCAGCGGATAACCCAGCTCACCGCCAAGCTTACCCAACACCCCACTTTGATCCCGCGCGCCGCCAACTGAGTGGCCAACCTGCGCGTACACACGCCAAAACTCAGCCGGGGCGTACTGAATGAAACCCCCAACTTCAGCCGCGTCCTGCACATCGCGCAAACCGCGCAGCGAGCCATTGGCCGAGCGCCCCGACAGGTAATTGATATAAGGGCCGGCGGTAATGCCATTAGTCGTAAGCGCATTCCACGTCAGGCCGTCATCGTTCCCGAGGCTGACATTGCCCCAGTCCAGATCGAAGTAAGGAATCGGCCGGGTTTCGTAACGGCTGCCCGTCGGGTCATGGGGCTGGTAGCTGACGCCCGCGCCCACTTCACCGGTAATGCCATCGGCGAACACGGCGCTGGAGAAACCCCACAGCCCCAGCACACCGGCGAATACAGCAGAAGTGACCTTGAACATGGAGCGAATTCCTTATCTGAACATGCGCGCATTCACGCGCGAAGGGCTGCCCGGACGCAAGCACTCATCTTGTTTGTAGCAAGCTACAAAAATTGTAGCTCCTGCGACACAAAACACCCCGTGTAAGCACCAAATCCCCAGCCCCGCTGGGCTTTGACGAGTTGGCACAATCCCTGCTCTACCCCTTCTGCAAGCGCACAGAGCGCGCCCTCACAAGGTAATACGCAGATGATTCACTGGCATATCGTGTGTGACTTCGACGGGACCATCACCCCCACCGATGTCATCGACAACGTCCTCCAACGCTTCGCCGGTCCCGAGTGGGAAACCATCGAACAGGAATGGCTGGATGGGCATATCGGTTCACGCGAATGCCTGAGCCGGCAACTGGCGCTGATCAAGGCGACCCCGGCCGAACTGCTGGCGTACTTCGACAGCGTCGAGATCGACCCGGACTTCCCGGACTTCGTCGATCACGTCATGGGCCTGGGCGCTTCCATTGAAGTGGTCAGCGACGGCATCGAGCAAGGCATCGCGCGTATTCTGTCGCGCAATTACGTGACCTTGCTGCCGATCCTCGCCAACCGCCTGCGTCAGGTCGACCAGAACAGCTGGCGCATCGACTTTCCGTATTCCAGCGATGCCTGCCGTGCCGCGTCCGGCAACTGCAAATGCAAGTCCACCCCGCGCAACAAGCGCGTGCTGGTGATCGGCGACGGCAAGTCCGACATGTGCGTGGCCTCCACCGCCGACTTTGTGTTCGCCAAAGGCAGCCTCGCCGATTACTGCGTCGCCAACAACATTCCTCACGCGCGCTTCGACACCTTCGCCGAAGTGCCTGCGCTGCTGGCCCGGCTGCCACAAGGCATTGCCGCCAACGCCACCACCTTTACTGCTGCTGACAATCAGGAAATCTTCCACCATGTCTGATATCCGTATCGCTACCGCCGAAGACCAGATTCTTCTGGATAAAGAAGCCAAGTACTGTTCCTACGGCGACACCGTTCACTACATCGAGCCACCGCGTATTTTCAGCCGTTGCGAAGGCTCCTACGTTTGGGACACCGAAGACCAGGCCTACCTCGACCTGCAAATGTGGTACTCGGCCGTTAACTTCGGTTACGCCAACCCGCGCCTGAACAACGCGCTGAAACAGCAGATCGATACCCTGCCGCAAATCGCCAGCCAGTACCTGCACAAAGGCAAGATCGAGCTCTCGGAAATGATCGCGGTCGACGCCAAGAAAAAATTCGGCCTCGACGGTCGCGTGCACTTCAACGTCGGCGGTTCGCAGTCGATCGAAGACTCCCTGAAAGTGGTGCGTAACGCCTCCAACGGCAAGAGCCTGATGTTCGCCTTCGAAGGCGGCTACCACGGCCGTACCCTTGGCGCATCGTCGATCACTTCGAGCTTCCGCTACCGTCGCCGCTACGGCCACTTCGGCGAGCGCGCCAACTTCATTCCGTTCCCGTACCACTTCCGTGGCCCTAAAGGCATGACCAAGGAAGAGTACGGCAGCCAGTGTGTGCAGCAATTCGCCCGTTTGTTCGAGACCGAATACAACGGTGTCTGGGACCCGAAAACCAACCAGTGCGAATACGCAGCTTTCTACGTCGAGCCGATCCAGGGCACCGGCGGCTACGTGATCCCGCCGATGAACTTCTACCGCGAGTTGAAGCATGTGCTGGATCAGCACGGCATCCTGATGGTCTCCGACGAAATCCAGATGGGCTTCTACCGCACCGGCAAACTGTGGTCGATCGAGCATTTCGACGTGCAGCCGGACGTGATTGTTTTCGGCAAGGCGCTGACCAACGGCCTCAACCCACTGGGCGGCATCTGGGCCCGTGAAGAGTTGATCAACCCGAAAATCTTCCCGCCAGGTTCGACCCACTCCACCTTCGCCTCCAACCCGTTGGGCACGGCGGTGGGCCTGGAAATGTTCAAGATGACCAACGAAGTCGATTACGGCGCGATGGTCATGGCCAAGGGCAAGTTCTTCCTCGAAGGCCTGCAGGACCTGCAGAAACGTTTCCCGATCATCGGCGATGTCGACGGCCTGGGCCTGGCCCTGCGCTGCGAAATCTGCGGCCCGGACGGCTTCACGCCGGACAAGGCGACCCTGGATTACATGGTCGAAGAAGGCATGAAAGGCGACATGGTAGTGGACGGGCGCAAACTTGGCCTGATCCTCGACGTGGGCGGCTACTACAAAAACGTGATCACCCTGGCACCGTCCCTGGAAATCAGCTACCCGGAAATCGAACTGGGCCTGAAGCTGCTCGAGCAACTGCTGGTACGAGCGACCAAACGGTGAACAGGCCTGAGATCGACCTCGGTGAAGGTGATGCCGGCTTCGTTCTCGGTGAAGGTCCGGTCGGGATCCTGTTGATCCACGGCCTGACCGGCACCCCGACGGAATTGCGTCAGGTGGCGAAAGGCTTGGCCAAAACGGGTAACTGCACGGTGTATGTGCCTACCCTGGCCGGGCACTGCGGCGATAACAGTGACCTGCAGGCCACCGGCTGGCTGGACTGGTACGAAGGGGTACGCAAGACCTTCGTGCAGGCCAAACAGCGCCATGCGCAAGTGTTTGTCGGGGGCTTGTCCATGGGCGCGGTGATGTCGATGTACCTGGCGTCGGAGTTCCCGAACCAGGTGGCCGGCTTGCTGATGTATTCCACCACGTTGAAATACGACGGTTGGAGCATCAACAAAATGGCGTTCATCACGCCACTGCTGATCCGCATTCCTTACGGTGTGCGCCTGTTTCGGTTTACCGAGAAACCGCCTTACGGCATCAAGAATGAGCGCCTGCGCTCGATCGTCGAACGACAGATGAAGGAAGGCGAGAGCAGCGAGGCGGGGTTGCTGACGATGGAAGGCGTGACGGTACGTGAGTTGCACCGGATGAATGCCGTGGTCAAAAAACGCATGCCCTCGATCAACGTCCCGGCGCTGGTGCTGCATTCCATTGAGGACGATATCACCAGCCGCTGGAACGCCGATTACGTGGAACGCCACCTCGGCGGCCCGGTGACCAAGGTCCTGCTCGACAACTGCTACCACATGATCACCGTCGACCTGCAATACCGCCGGGTGATCGAGTTGAGTGCCGAGTTTGTCGAGCAACACACGCTCGTCAAACCCACACAGATCAATGTGGGCGCTGGCTTGTCGAGTCGTCGCAGCGCTGCGATGGCATCAGTGCTGTCTGCCTGACAAGCCAACGTCCACATTTGATCGGATTCCGCCATATAGATAAGGGATGTACGTGATCACCGCCCAAGCCTTCTCGACTATCCGGGCCATCCAGCGCAGTACCTGGAACGACTGTTTCCCCGGTGCCCTGGAGGATTGGGACTATTACGTCGCCGTGGAAAATGCAGCCATTGCTGATTTCAAATGGCGTTACCTGGCTGTTTACGAAAATGGAACAGTGGTGGCAGTGGCCGCCGCGTTCATTACCGATTATCGCCTCGACACCACGGTGTCAGGCAGCGGCAAGCGCTTTACCGAGCGCCTGGAGCGGCTGTGGCCGGGTGTTTTACAGTTACAGTTGTATGCCATCGGCTCGCCGGTGGCGGAGCGTTGCGACGCGGGCGTGGCCAGTGGCGTGCCCGAGGCGCGGCGCCCGCTGTTGCTCAAGCATTTGTTGCAGGCTGCGCGCCAGGATGCCAATGCGTTTGGTATCGGCCTGGTCGCGGTCAAGGACGTACCGACCAAAGACCCGCACTGGGCGGCCAGTTGCCGTGCGGCGGGCTTTCAAAGCATGCCGAGTTTGCCCACCGGGTTGTTGAGCGTGCCCTACGGCTCAGTCGACGCCTACCTGGGTTCGCTGTGCAAATCGACCCGCAAGGACCTGCGCCGCAAACTGCGGGCACCGGGCCCGCGGGTAGAGTGGCGGCACAACATTGATGACGTGCTGCCTGAGGTGATGCGCCTGTATGAAGAGACGCTCAGTCGCTCCGACCTGCAGTTCGAGCGCCTGCCGGCCAGCTACTTCACCGGCATCCTCGAACGCCTTGAAAATCGCGCTGTCTGCGTAGTGTATTGGGTGGACGAGCGCCTGGTGGCGTTCAACCTGATCCTGTTGGACCAACACCGCCTGGTCGACAAGTTTTTCGGGCATGACCGTGAGTTCAGCCGTGAATACAACCTGTACTTTCGCAGCTGGCTGACCAATGTCGACTATTGTATTCAGCACAATATTCCCGTGTACGAGTGCGGCCAGGAGGGGTATGCCAGTAAGCTGCGCCTGGGGTGCGAGTTCCGTGGCAACAGCATGTTTTTCCGCCACCGTAATTGGCTGGTCAATGGCCTGCTCAAACTTGCGAAAATGTTTCTCCGACCGGATCGTTCCGACCCTGCCATGGCTGCTGCGATAAGCGAAACCTGATGATCACCAAGACCCGCCAAAAAGCCCGCCCCTTTGCCATTTCGCGCTGGAGCGTCCAGCGCAAGCTGGTGCTGGCGTTTTGGCTGGTGAGCGTCATTCCCACCATGATCGCGGCCGAGCTGGCAGCGACCACGCTGTCGCAGATTTTCGACAGCAACGTGCGGATCTGGCTGCAGGAGTCGACCAAGATCGTCAAGGACGAGATTGGCGACATCCTTCATGACAACGCGCGCATGGCCAAGCTGTTCCTGCGCTACACCAGCCCGCCGTCGAACAAGCAAGCCGCCAAGCACGACCGGCTGACGGCGGACATCGCCGACGCCACCGACATCGACGTGGTCGCGCTGATTCGTACCAGCGACCACAAGGTGATGTTCAGCACCGCGTCCGACGACATCGTCAAGCAGATCGACCTCACCAGCAACGCCGTGCTGCAGACCGTGCAAGTGGCCGGCGTGAGCACGGGCCTGGTGGTCTCGACTTTCGAAACCAACCAGGAGGGCGTCGACTACCTGCTGCTGGTAGCCACCTACCTGGACAGCAGTTTCCTCACCAGCGTGGCCGACGTGCATTCCCTCGACCTGCGCCTGTACCTCGCCAACCCGTCGGGGTTTAACGAGATATTCTCGACCCAGCGCTTTGAAAATCACCCCTCGCGCATTCCCAAGGATGTCGAGACGGCCATGCGCAGCACCCGGCAGCCGAGCGAGCAGTTCACCAATAATTACAGCGGTTTGTACTGGCCGATTTTCAATGATGCCGGCGACCTGCAAGGCGTGATTTTCAGCGGCCTGCTGCGCCATACCAGCCTTGTAGGGCTGGTGAACCAGAGCAACCTGTTCGTGCTGATTTTCCTGCTTAGCTCGGCGCTGTCCCTGGGCGCCGGTGTGTTGGTGTCGCGGCGCCTGACCAAGCCGCTGCGCGACTTGTCCCAAGGCGTGAACGCGGTGATCTCCGGCAATTACGAGCACCGCGTGACAGTCAGCGGCGGCGATGAACTGGCGCAGTTGAGCAGCACCTTCAACCACATGACCGAGAGCCTTAGCGAGTTGCATCACCTCGAAGCCCAGCTGCGCCGCCGCGACCGGCTGCACGCGCTGGGCGAGGTTGCCATGGGCCTGGCCCACGAAATCCGCAACCCGCTGGGCATCATCAAGACGGCCACCCAACTGCTGCACCGGCGTGCCGACCTGCCGGAAACCGACAAGCGTCACCTCGAATACGTGATCAGCGAAGTCAGCCGTATCAACGACCTGATCACCGAGTTTCTGGACTTTGCCAAACCCAACCCGCCCTTGCGGGTGTCGCTGGCGGCGCGGCCGTTGGTGGAAGAGATCCTCGGCTTCTGCGGCCCGGAGCTGGCGACCCACAACATAGACGCGCACATTGATGACCAGGCGCCGGGTGCGACCCTGTACGCCGATGCCAAACAGCTCAAGCAGGCCTGCCTGAACCTGATTCTCAACGCCATCGATGCGATGCCCGACGGCGGGCGCCTGACCCTGGGCATTCGCACGTTGGACGACAACACGGTGATCAGTATCGCCGACACCGGCCAAGGCATTCCGGCGGACATGATTGAGCGCATCTTCACGCCATTCGTCACCACCAAGGCCTCGGGCACGGGCCTGGGTCTGGCTAAAGTCTATTCGATCATGGAAAGTCACGACGCCAGCATTGAATGCACCAGTGAGAAAGATGCCGGCGCCACCTTCAGCCTGTACATTCCGGCCCAAGGTGAAGACGACGGCGACGATGAGGAAGGTCATGACGCATAACGTATTGGTAGTCGACGACGAGCCCAAGCTCTGTGACTTGCTCACGTCGGCCCTGAGCCAGAACGGCATCCAGGTGTTCACCGCGAGCAACGGCCTGCATGCGCTCAAAGTGCTGGAGCAGGAAGACATCGACCTGGTGATCAGCGACTGGCGCATGCCCGGCATGGACGGGCCGGCGCTGCTGGCCGAGATCAAGGTGCGTTTTCCGGATTTGCCGGTGATCGTGATGACTGCCTACAGCACCGTGAAAAATGCCGTGCAGTCGATGCGCAACGGCGCCTACGACTACATCGCCAAGCCGTTCGACATTGACGAGCTGGACATCACCGTGGCCAAGGCCCTGCAATTTCGCGACATTTTGCGCGACAACGCCCGCCTGCGCGCCGAGCTCGACCAGCATGCGCAATTCGACAGCCTGGTGGGCGACAGCCCGGCGTTTCGTCAGGTACTCAACGCGATCGATTCGGTGCGCGACAGCAATGCAACCATCCTGCTGACCGGCGAAAGCGGCACCGGCAAGGAAATGGTTGCCCGCGCCATCCACAAGCATGGCAACCGGGCCGACAAGCCATTCGTGGCGGTCAACTGCGCGGCCATCCCTGAGGGGCTGCTGGAAAGCGAAATGTTTGGCCATCGCAAAGGCGCGTTTACCGGCGCTGTGGCCGACCGGGTAGGGCGCTTTATGCAGGCTGACCAGGGCACCTTGTTTCTCGACGAAGTGGGGGACATGCCCTTGGCGTTGCAGGCCAAGATTTTGCGTGCCTTGCAGGAGCGGGTGATCGAGCCGGTGGGCGACCCCCGCGAGCGCAAGGTGGATGTGCGGGTGATTGCCGCCACCAATAAAAACCTGCTGGACGCGGTGGCCAATAAAGAATTTCGCGAAGATCTGTATTACCGCCTCAACGTGTTTCCGATTCCGCTGCCGGCCTTGCGTGAGCGCGCCGAAGATATCGTGCCGCTGGCCCGCCACTTTGCCCACACCTTGAGCGCCACTGCCGGCAAGCGCATCACCGGCTTCAGTGCGGAGGCGTTGCAGGCCATGGCGGCCTATCATTGGCCGGGGAATATTCGTGAGCTGCAGAATTGTGTGGAGCGCGCGACCATTGTTGCGGCCAAGCCGGTGATTGAAGACATTGATTTGCCGGCTTATCTGTTTGCGTCCAAACCTGCCGAGGATGGCGTTGCTGCGCTGCTGGGCGACAGCCCGGGCGTGCCTGCGGACCTGGATGCGGCGCTGGCGGAGGTTGAGAAGAGCTACATTTTGGCGGCGTTGAATGAGAGTAACGGCGTGCAGGCAGCGGCGGCGTCGAAGATCGGGATTTCCGAGAGGAGCTTTTGGTATCGGTTGAAGAAGTTGGGGATTCAGGTGGAGAAGATTATTCGCTGATTTGGGGCGATGGTGGGTTTTTTAGGGGGAGTACATATCCGTTGCTGTGGTAACGGCTGCTTATGGTTCCGCTCTTACAGCGGGTCACTTTTGGAAGGACCCAAAAGTAACCAAAAGGTCCTCGCCCCACCACTCGGCACCTCGCTATGGCTCGGTGTGCCCTCACTCCGGCTTGAATCCGTGGGCCGCCGCGATGGGCCATCCTTGGCCCAGCGCGGCTAACCCGGCGTCCTGCCGGGTTACCCACGAATTCAAGCCTGCGTGCGGCCATCGTGGTTAACGGGCGCCTCAGATCAAAATCTAAAGCACGGCGGCCTAGTAGCCGACCTGAGTGGTTGAATCAAAAGCGCTGTTTTTTTCTAGAGCAGATTGCGATTCTCCAGACCAAATGGAGATCCACCTGTGGGAGCTGGCTTGCCTGCGATAGCGGTGTATCAGGCAACTGATGGGGTGCTGACATACCGCCATCGCAGGCAAGCCAGCTCCCACATTTGTCAGGCGTGAATGCGCACCCAGACGCTGACCAGCACCGTCGCCGCCATCAACCACGCCACGGCCGCCACGGCGAGTGACGCCTCCAGCCGCATCCGGTCGACCATTACGTACAGCGTCGCCAGATACACAAAGTACGGAATGATCGACCACATCCCGAACACGATCGTGGTCTTCAAATCATCCACCGAGCGGCCCTTGCCGACGATGTAATGCGCGATCAGCGCAAAGGTCGGAAACAGCGGCACCAACCCGGCGATGTAGTAGTTCTTTGTTTTGGCCAATGCCGCCAAAATCAATACCACCGCTGCGCCGATGGCGGCCTTCAATACCAGATCCATCAGTGGCTCAGCCCGTATTTTTTGACCTTGTCGAACAAGGTGGTCTTGGCCATCCCCAGTTCCTGGCTGGCCTGGGTCAGGTTGCCGCCGCTGCGTTGCAACGCATCGTTGAGCAGATTGCGCTCGAAGGCTTCCACCGCCTCGGTAAACGCCAGGCCATGATTACTGCTGCCATTGCCGCTTTTCTTGAAAACCGGCAGGCCCAGGGCAAAGCGCTCGGCAACGTTGCGCAATTCACGTACGTTGCCCGGCCAGTCGTGGCTCATGAGGATCGAGACGGTCTGGTTATCCAGTTCCGGCACGCTGCGATCAAAGCGCAGGGAAGACTGCTGCAGGAAATGCTCGAACAATTGCAGGATATCTTCGCGGCGTTCGCGCAGGGGCGGCAGCTCCAGCGTGACGACGTTGAGGCGGTAGTACAGGTCGCTGCGGAATTGGTTGGCGCGGCTCAACTCGTCGAGGTCGGATTTGGTGGCTGCGATCACCCGGCAATCCACCGCCACGCTCTGGTTCGAGCCCAGCCGTTCGAGGGTGCGCTCCTGCAATACGCGTAGCAGTTTGATCTGCAGGTTGATCGGCATGCTTTCCACTTCATCGAGGAACAGCGTGCCCTCGTGGGCATGCTCGATCTTGCCGATACGGCGTTTACCGGCGCCGGTAAAGGCGTTGGCTTCGTGGCCGAAAATTTCGCTTTCGAAAAGGTTTTCCGGCAAGCCGCCGCAGTTCAGCGCGACGAATTGGTGAGCGTGACGGCGGCTGAAATCATGCAGGCAGCGCGCGACCAGTTCCTTGCCGGTGCCGGTCTCGCCTTCGATCAGCACGTTGGCTGAGGTGTCGGCAACATTGGCGATCAGCTCGCGCAGGTTCTGCATCGCCTGGGAGCGGCCGATGATGCGGCCTTCCAGGGAGTCGCGTTCGGCCAGTTGGCGACGCAGCGACCAGACTTCCCGCGCCAGCCCGCGCTGCTCCAGGGCGCGGCGAGCCACGTCCACGAGGCGCTCGGGGGAGAAGGGTTTCTCCATGAAGTCGTAGGCGCCGTTGCGCATTGCGCCCACCGCCATGGAGATATCGCCATGCCCGGTGATCAGCACCACGGGCAGGCTTTTATCCAGGGCCTTGAGGCGGGTCAGCAGCTCCAGGCCATCGATGCCCGGCAGGCGAATATCGCTGATGACGATGCCGGCAAAGTTCTCGCCGATGCGTTTCAGCGCTTCTTCGGCGCTGCCCACGCCCACGCTGGGGATGTCTTCCAGCGCCAGGGCTTGCTGGCAGCCGAGCAACACATGGGGGTCATCTTCGACGATCAGTACGGTGAGGTCGTCTTTGAGGGCTGTAGCGTCTGTATTCATGTCGACTCAGCTTTTTGAGCACCCACCAACGGCAGGCACAAGACAAAGGCAGTACCACCACTGGCCGGATGCTCCACGGCAAGGTTGCCGCCGGTGGCCGCCGCGAGGCTGGCGGAAAGCGTCAGGCCAAGGCCCAGGCCTTGTTCGCCGGGCTTGGTGGTGAAGAACGGTTCGAACAAATGTTTGCGCGCTTCGGGGTCGATGCCGTGGCCGTTGTCGCGCACTTGCAGGCGGTATTTGCCCTCGCTGCTCTGCCCGTCCAGCCAGAGTTCCGGGGCCGGTTGCGCCTGCATGGCGTCGAGGGCGTTGCCGATCAGGTTGACCAGAATCTGTTCCAGGCGCGTCTGATCGATCTGCAAGTGGGCGTTGGCAAAGTCGCGGTGTACGTTCAACGACAGACCGTCCATGCGCGCGCCCAGCACCTGGAACGCGGCGTCCACGGCTTTGCCGAGGCTGGCTTCGCCCTGGTCGTCACCGCGCCGGGCAAAGGAGCGCAGGCTGGCGGTGATGCGGCCCATGCGGTCGATCAGTTCGTTGATGGTCTTGAGGTTGGCGCTGGCCGTGTCGAGGGCTCCGCGCTCCAGGAAGCGCACGGTGTTGCCTGACAGGGTGCGCAACGCGGCCAGCGGCTGGTTCAGTTCGTGGGCGATGCTGGTGGACATCTGGCCGATGGCCGCGAGTTTACCCGCCTGCACCAGTTCATCCTGTGCGCGGCGCAGGGTTTCTTCGGCCTGGCGCCGTTCGCGGATCTGGCCCTTGAGCCGTTCGTTGCTGGCGCGCAGGTCGGCAGTGCGTTCGGCTATTCGTCGTTCCAGCTGGCTGTTGGCTTCCTGCAGGGCTTCCCGCGCGGCGAGGCGAGTGGCGATGACCTTGCGCCGCTCGTTCCAGGCAATCAGCAAAAACGCGACCAGGCCGAATGCGACGGCCACCAGAATGCCCTGGTTGATCGCTGCGCGGCGCAGGTCATTGAGCGGGGTGAGCAGGGTGAAATTCCACGGTGTATCGCTCAAGGGCCGGGTTTGCGCCAGGTAGCTGACTTCGTGTTCGTCGTTGACCACTTCGCTGTTGGCGGGGAAGGTCAGTTTCTCGGTGCCTTCGTTGAGGCGCTCGCGGGCCAGGGGCTCCAGCTCGTTCAGTGTCGCCCAGTAATATTGCAGGCTGTGAGCCAGGCGATCCTTGGTCTCATCGCTCAACGGGCGCACGGCCTTGAGGCGACGGGCCGGGTCGCTGGACAAAATGATGATGCCGTTTTCGTCGCTCACAAACGCTTCGAGACGCGCGCGTTGCCAGCGCTCTTCGAGGGCTTCCAGGCGCACTTTGACCACGGCCACGCCGATGATTTTGCCGTGTTCTTCCAGGCCATGGGCCAGGTAGTAGCCGGGTTCACCGTTGGTGCTGCCGATGCCATAAAAACGGCCGGGTTGGCCACGTACGGCATTCTGGAAATAGGCACGGAAGGACAGGTCTTCACCCTGGTAACTGTCGGCGTCACGCCAGTTACTGGTGGCCAGCACGCGGCCGGTGGTGTCCATCACGTAGATGGCCCGACTGCGACTGCGTCGGTTCAGGCCTTCGAGGTAATCATTGACCGTCTGCCGGGTTTCCTGGTTCGGGTCGGCGAGCAACGTGGAAACACTGGACTCAAGTTCCAGCAGGCTGGGCAGGTAGGTGTATTTGCTCAGTTCGCTTTCGACGGTGCGGGCGTGCAGCTCCAGCTGGCGTTCGCCGTTGTCGCTGAGGGTGCGGATGCCGTAGTACTCACTGACCCAGAAGCCGATATAACCCAGGCCGATCATCAGGGCGATGGTCAGTGGCGGCAGGAACAGTTGGCGGATCAGGCGTGGTTTCACGGCAAGTGATGGCGGTGCGGCGCGAAATTGGTTGGGGTCGCATTTCATCATAGATGCCTTGGGTCAACCAGCGCTGTCAGCCTTGCTGTGAACCCGGTTGTGTGGGGAATGGATTGGTGTGGGAGCTGGCTTGCCTGCGATGGCATCACCTCGTTGTATCTGACACACCGAGGTGATGCCATCG
>NZ_JAFCTN010000055.1:0-20332 GCF_049896045.1 Pseudomonas sp. PWP3-1b2 | reverse complement strand
CGGGGGCTCGCGGGCTTGGAAATCCCGGTTTTTTTTCCCCCCCCCGGGGGTTTCCAATCGCAGGCAAGCCAGCTCCCACATAAGCCCAATGCCTGCACAGACCGGTTCTCACGGGGAGAACACTGCTGTTTTTAGTGCTGCAGGATTTTCTCAAGGAAGTGCTGCGCGCGTTCGGAGCGGGCGCTGATGTCGCCGAAGAACTCTTCTTTCGGGCAGTCTTCGATGATCTTGCCGGCGTCCATGAAGATCACGCGGTCGGCCACTTTGCGGGCAAAGCCCATTTCGTGGGTCACGCACATCATGGTCATGCCTTCCTGGGCCAGTTGCACCATCACGTCGAGCACTTCGTTAACCATTTCCGGGTCCAGCGCCGAGGTCGGTTCGTCGAACAGCATGACGATCGGATCCATTGCCAGGGCGCGGGCGATGGCCACACGTTGTTGCTGGCCACCGGAAAGCTGGCCCGGGTGTTTGTGCGCATGCGCCGACAGGCCGACGCGCTCAAGCAGTTGCAGGCCTTTTTGGGTGGCTTCTTCCTTGCTGCGGCCCAGCACCTTGATCTGCGCGATGGTCAGGTTTTCGGTGATGGTCAGGTGCGGGAACAGTTCGAAGTGCTGAAACACCATGCCCACGCGCGAACGCAGTTTCGGCAGGTTGGTCTTCGGGTCGGCGATGGAGGTGCCGTCGACCACGATGTCGCCCTTCTGAAACGGTTCCAGTGCGTTGACGCACTTGATCAGGGTGGATTTGCCCGAGCCGGACGGCCCGCACACCACGATCACTTCGCCTTTTTTGACATCAGTGCTGCAATCGGTCAGCACCTGGAAGTCGCCATACCACTTGTTGATGTTCTTGATAGAGATCATACGGCAAACCTTTTTTGCAGACGCTTGACCAGCAGCGAGGCGGAAAAGCTGATGATGAAGTAGACGACACCGGCGAAGATCAGGAACTCGTTGGAGCGGCCGATGATGTCGCCGTTGGAACGGGCGGAGTTAAGGAAGTCCACGAGGCCCACGGTGTAGACCAGCGAGGTGTCCTGGAACAGGATGATCGACTGTTGCAGCAGCAACGGGGTCATCTTGCGGAACGCCTGGGGCAGAATGATCAGACGCATGGTCTGCCCATAGGTCATGCCCATCGCTTGGGCGGCGCCCATCTGGCCCTTGGGAATCGACTGCACGCCTGCCCGTACGATTTCACAGAAGTACGCGGCTTCGAACATCATGAAGGCCACGACGCAGGACGTGAACGCGCCGATCGGAGTGTCTTCGCCGGTGATCCAGCGCAACACGAACGGCACCGCCAGGTAGAACCAGGTGATCACCAGCAGCAGCGGGATCGAGCGGAAGTAGTTCACGTAAGCGCCGGCCAGGCGCGACAGCAGTTTGTTGGACGACAGGCGCATCAGCGCCAGCACCGTGCCCAACGCGATGCCGCCGACCACACCCATGACCATCAACTGCAAGGTCATGACCATGCCGTTCCACAGGCCCGGGATTGCGGGGATGATGCCGCTGAAATCGAATTCCATTATTTACCCCCCACGGAGATCAGGCCGGGCACGGCGACTTTCTTCTCGATCACGCGCATCAGCAACATCAGGCTCATGTTCAAGGTGAAGTAGATCAGCGTTGCCAGGGTGAAGGCTTCAAACAGGTTCGCCGAAAACTCTGCGGTCTGTTTGGTTTGCGCCAGCAATTCCATCAGGCCGATCAAGGACGCCACGGAGGAGTTCTTGAACACGTTGAGGAATTCCGAGGTAAGCGGCGGAATAATGATCCGGTAGGCTTGTGGCAGCAGCACGTTCCAGTAGATCTGCGGCAGCTTGAAGCCCATGGCGCGGGCGGCGGCCTCCTGGCCACGTGGCAGCGCTTGAATACCGGTACGCACTTGCTCACAGACGCGAGCAGCGGTGAACAGACCCAGGCACACGACAACGCTCAGGTAGGCCGAGGTGGTCGGGTTAAGGTCTTGTTTGTACCAGTCCTGCAGGTTCTGCGGCAGCATGTCGGGTATCAGGAAATACCAGATGAACAGCTGAACCAGCAGCGGTACGTTGCGAAACAGTTCCACGTAGCAGGTCGCGATGCCCGATACGATGCGGTTGGGCACGGTGCGCATGACGCCGAGTATGGAGCCCAGCAGCAAGGCGATAATCCAGGCCACGATGGCGATGGCGATGGTCCAGCCCAGCCCGGAGATGTACCAGTCGAGATAAGTCTCGCTGCCCACGCCGGTGGACTTGAAGAATACGCCCCAGTCCCAGTTGTAATTCATTAGGGTCTCCCCTCGAGATCGATCAATGTACAAGCACCCGCTTGGGGAAGATCCTTTCCCGCCTGACGGTGAACGCCAGGCACACGCGATCGGCTCGAAAACCGCCAGGTCGAGTGTCCAAATTAAGCCAGCAGGTAGTAACAGACGCCTGAGGGAGGGTTGGCTCCCTCAGGAGATAAGCTTAGTCAGGTATCAGATTTTTACGTCCGGTGCCGGCTTGTCGCTTGGGTTGGCGATCAGCTCTTTAACTTTCTCGCTCATCGGGAAGTTCAGGTTCAGGCCTTTTGGTGGAATCGGGCTCTCGAACCATTTGCTGTAGATCTTGTTGATTTCGCCGGATTTGAACAGGGCGACGATGGCGTCATCCACGGCTTTCTTGAAGGCCGGGTCGTCTTTACGCACCATGCACGCGTAGGCTTCGAAGGACTGCGGAGTACCGGTGATGACCCAGTCGTCCGGCTTCTTGGCTTTGGCTTCTTCACCGGCCAGCAGGGCGTCGTCCATCATGAAGGCTACGGCGCGGCCGCTTTCCAGCATCTGGAAGGATTCGCCGTGGTCTTTGGCGGAGATAACGTTCATGCCCATTTGCTTGTCGGCGTTCATCGCTTTGATGATGCGCTCGGACGTGGTGCCTGCGGTGGTCACGACGTTTTTGCCTTTCAGGTCGGCAAAGTCAGCGTAGGACGGCTTGCCATCCTTGTCTTTCTTGACCAGCAGACGGGTGCCGATTTCGAAGATGTTGACGGTGAAGTCGACTTGCTGGGCGCGTTCGGCGTTGTTGGTGGTGGAGCCGCACTCGAGGTCCGCGGTGCCGTTCTGGATCAACGGGATACGGGTTTGCGAGGTGACCAGGTTGTACTTGGCCTTCAAGTCGGGCTTGTTCAGGTCTTTTTTCAGTTGCTCGACCACAGCCAGTTGAACGTCGTGGGAGTAGCCCACGGGTTTGCCCGAACCGTCTGCGATGTAGGAAAACGGGATGGAGCTGTCGCGGTGCGCGAGAGTGATGGTGCCGGAGTCGTTGATTTTCTTCAGTGTGCCGGTGAGTTCGGCGGCGAAAACTGGAGTGCTGATCAGAGCAGCAGCGATAGCTGCGCCCAGGATATGGGGAACGATGCGCATCAATACTTCCTCGACATTTGTTTTTTTTATGAAGCCAGCTGAACGGCTCTCTTGTACTGCGAATGCCCGTGACGGCTCCTGAGGCGTCTCGGGTAAACGTATTAGAGTGTAGAGCATGAGTCGTGCCATACCTGGGTTGATTGGTTATCTGGTTGATTTATATGGATATTAAGTTTGTGTTACAGGGGGGGTGTGGGTGGAAGGTACGGTTTACCGAATGGGCTTGGGGGGTGGCGTTCGGGAAACCGAATGGGGATGGGGGTGGGGATGGGGTTGGGTGAATATCCGTTGCTGCGGTTATGGCTGCTTAGGGTTCCGCTCTTACAGCGGCTCACTTTTGGAAAGACCGGAAGCCGGCCCAGCCAAAAGTAAGCAAAAGGTCTTCGCCCCACCACTCGGCACCTCGCTGTGGCTCGGCGTGCGGCCAGCGTGGTTAACGGGGCGCCTCAGATTAAAATCAAAAGCAAGATCACAAGCACGGCGGCCTGAAAGCCGACCTGAGTGGTTGGATCAAAGGCGCTGTTTTTTCTAGAGCAGATCGCGGTCTTCCTTATGTATGAAGATCCACTGTGGGAGCGGGCTTGCTCGCGAATGCGGTGGGTCAGTTGATGAATTTATTGGCTGATACACCGCCTTCGCGAGCAAGCCCGCTCCCACAGTTTTGACCGAGTACAACTTCAATGGCTGCACAAGCCAGCTCCCACATGGAAAGATGGTTTCATGAGCCGTCCAGCCTCGTCATTCAGTGACTATCAGCGTCAATCCTTCGGCCCAAAAAAGCCCCTGGACCTTTCGGTGCAGGGGCTTTGCTTTGAGCAGCAGGCGCAGAGTGGCTAATCAGGCCGCTTCAATCTTTGCGCGGGTTTGTTCAACCTTGGACAGGTAGCGCTGCACCTTTTCCTGTTCTTCCGGCGTGGTGGACAGGCCCAGCTTGGTACGGCGCCACAGCACGTCCTGAGGCCCGGTTACCCATTCTTCGGCGCACAGGTAATCGACTTCGCGGGTGTACAGGCCGCCACCCAGGTGGTCGCCCAGGTCTGCCAGCGTTTGCACGCCTTCCAGCAAGCGCCAGGTGCGGCTGCCGTAGGTGATCGACCAACGGCGGGCGATCTCGGCGGGCACCCAGTCAAAATTGGTGCGAATGGAGTCGGCCAGGGCTTCTGGCGTGGTCATGTTTTCGCCACCGGGCAGAGTGGCCTTGGCGGTCCAGCTCGGGCGCATGTGTGTGAAGAACGGTGCGAGCAGCGCCATCGCCGACTCGGCGAGCTTGCGATAGGTCGTCAGCTTGCCGCCGAACACCGAAAGGATCGGCGCTTCGCCGTTGTCCCCGGACACTGCCAGGGTGTAGTCGCGCGTGATGGCCGATGGGTTATCCGACTCGTCATTGCACAGCGGGCGTACACCGGAATAGGTGTGGACGATATCGTCGCGGCTCAGTTGTTTCTTGAAGTGCGCGTTGACCACTTTGAGCATGTAGTCGGTTTCACCTTCGGTAATCGCAACTTTTGCCGGGTCACCGGTGTATTCGCGGTCGGTGGTGCCGATGATGGTCAGGTCGTTCAGGTACGGAATGGTGAAAACGATGCGCTGGTCTTCGTTCTGCAAGATGTGCGCGTGGGCGCCTTCATACAGTTTCGGCACGATCAGGTGGCTGCCCTGAATCAGGCGGATACCGTACGGCGAGTCCAGCTTCAGGTCATCCCTGATGAACTTGGCGACCCACGGGCCGGCCGCGTTCACCAGCGCGCGAGCGCGGATCGAAAACAGGCTGCCATCGGCGCGTTCCATGTTCATTTCCCACAGGCCGTTGCTGCGGTGAGCGTTGACGCAACGGGTCTGGGTGTGGATGTGCGCGCCTTTTTCGCGGGCGGCCATGGCGTTCAATACCACGAGGCGGGCGTCATCCACCCAGCAGTCGGAATATTCGAAGCCTTTGGTGATTTCGCTTTTCAGCGGGCTGTTCGCGCCGAACTTGATGCTTTTCGAACCTGCGAGTGTTTCGCGCTTGCCGAGGTGGTCATACAGGAACAAACCGGCGCGAATCATCCACGCCGGGCGCAGGTGAGGGCGGTGTGGCAATACGAAGCGCATCTGTTTGACGATGTGCGGGGCCTTGGCCAACAGCACTTCGCGTTCGGCCAGGGCTTCGCGCACCAGGCGGAATTCGTAATGTTCCAGGTAGCGCAGGCCGCCATGGATCAGCTTGCTACTGGCGGAGGAGGTGTGGCTGGCCAGGTCGTCCTTTTCGCAAAGGAATACCGACAACCCGCGACCGGCTGCGTCTGCTGCAATGCCGACGCCATTGATCCCGCCACCGATTACGGCTACGTCATAGACTTCGGCAAGCGGTGGAGCAGGCAAGGTGGAAGGGTTCATCGGCTGTCCTCGCGATCTTTATCGTCTTGGAATTCGAACATTAATGTTCATTTGCGAAAATGGTAGCTGATAAACGCGCGCACAGCCACCCGAGTTCGATTGAAAAAACTCATCGAAGGGCGGGGAAAGCAAGAATTGTGAACATGAGCATGGGTGAAGCTGAAGGAAATGGGTGCCTGTCAGTTCGCCATCGCGGGCAAGCCCGCTCCCACAGTTGATCGCATTTCACACTGTGGGAGCGGGCTTGCCCGCGATGGCGGCAGTACAGGCGCTACACGACTTCGAGGCGAACCTTATGCTGATTCAACAACTGCACCAGCGCCGGCACCGGCTGTTGATCGGTCACCAGGCAGTCCACCAAACTGATCGGCCCCAAGCGAATCATGGCATTGCGCCCGAATTTGCTGGAGTCCGCCGCCAGGATCACCTGGCGCGCATTGGCAATAATCGCCTGTGAAACCCGCACTTCCTGATAATCGAAGTCCAGCAGGCTGCCGTCTTCGTCGATGCCGCTGATACCCACCAGCGCGAAGTCGACCTTGAACTGGTTGATAAAGTCGACGCTGGCCTGGCCCACCACACCGCCGTCACGGCGCACGTTGCCACCGGTCAGCAACACGTCAAAGTCATCCTTGGCACTGAGCATGGTGGCGACGTT
Source organism: Pseudomonas sp. PWP3-1b2 (assembly GCF_049896045.1). Lineage (NCBI taxonomy): Bacteria > Pseudomonadati > Pseudomonadota > Gammaproteobacteria > Pseudomonadales > Pseudomonadaceae > Pseudomonas > Pseudomonas sp. PWP3-1b2. The sequence goes on along the minus strand of NZ_JAFCTN010000055.1, from coordinate 13,899 downwards.
GAGGTTGTTGGTGATGATTTTCAGATGGTTGTGATTCAGCAGCGCTCGGGCAATGGATTCGGTGGTGGTGCCGATATTGATGAAAATCGAGGCGTGATCAGGGATTTGCGCCGCGATAGCCTCGCCGATGCGTTGTTTTTCATCACGCATCTGGTCGGCACGCATGGCGTATGCGGTGTTTTCAACACTGGAGTCATAGGCCGCGCCGCCGTGGTAGCGGCGCAGCAGATTGGCGTCCGCCAGCTGGTTGATATCGCGGCGGATGGTTTGCGGGGTAACAACGAACAGCTGCGCCATTTCTTCGATACTGACGTAGCCGCGTTCGCGGACCAGCTCGAGAATTTGTTGTTGGCGGGGAGGCAGATTCATGGGGCGTCCTTTGGGCTGCCATACAAAAGTGGCCCATGATGACGCAGGAATCTGCTCCCTGCCAGTTAGAACCCTCTCCAGGTCCCGCGCTTGGCTTATTCAGCGCCTTCGTGCGGTTCCCAGTCACGGGTGCGGCTGACCGCTTTTTGCCAGCCGGCGTAGAGCTTCTCTTTGGCGACTTCGTCCAGTTGCGGTTCGAATTCGCGCTCGATCACGGCCTTGCCCCGCAACTCGTCCAGGCTGCCCCAGAAGCCGCAGGCCAGGCCCGCCAGGTAGGCCGCGCCCAATGCCGTGGTCTCGCGCATTTGCGGGCGCTCAACCTGGGTGCCGAGGATGTCGGCCTGGAATTGCATCAGGAAGTTGTTGGCCACCGCGCCGCCGTCCACGCGCAGGGCTTTGAGGCGTTCGCCCGAATCCTGCTGCATTGCGTCCAGTACGTCGCGGGTCTGGTAGGCAATCGACTCCAGGGCTGCACGAATAATGTGATCCACGCGTACGCCACGGGTTAGGCCGAACAGCGCGCCTCGGGCATACGGGTCCCAGTACGGCGCGCCCAGGCCGGTGAATGCTGGCACCAGGTACACGCCGTTGCTGTCTTTGACCTTGCTGGCAAAGTATTCGGTGTCGGTGGCGTCGGCGATGATTTTCAACTCGTCACGCAGCCATTGCACGGTGGAGCCGCCATTGAATACTGCGCCTTCCAGGGCGTAAGCCACTTCGCCACGCGGGCCGCAGGCGATGGTGGTGAGCATGCCGTGCTTGGATTTCACCGCCTTGTCGCCGGTGTTCATCAGCAGGAAGCAGCCGGTGCCGTAGGTGTTTTTGGCTTGGCCGGGTTCTACACACATCTGGCCGAACAGTGCGGCTTGCTGGTCACCGGCGATACCGCCAATGGCAATGCCGCTCTTGGTGCGGCCGTAGATTTCCGAGGAAGACTTCACTTCCGGCAGCATTTCGCGCGGCACGTCGAGAATCTCCAGCATCTTCGCATCCCATTCCAGGGTGTGGATGTTGAAGAGCATGGTGCGCGAGGCGTTGGTGTAGTCGGTGACGTGGGTCTTGCCGCCGGTAAATTTCCAGATCAGCCAGCTGTCGATGGTGCCGAACATCAGTTCGCCGTTGCGCGCACGCTCGCGGCTGCCTTCGACGTTGTCGAGGATCCACTTGAGCTTGGTGCCGGAGAAGTACGGGTCGGTGACCAGGCCGGTGGCGTCGTTGATGTATTGCTCGTGGCCATCGCGTTTGAGTTGCTGGCAGATCTCGGTGCTGCGGCGGCACTGCCAGACGATCGCGTTGTAGATCGGGCGACCGGTGACCTTGTCCCACACCACGGTGGTTTCACGTTGGTTGGTGATGCCGATGGCGGCGACCTGGTCATGGTGCAGGCCGGCTTGAGCCAGGGCTTCGACCATGACCGCGCTCTGGGTAGCGAAAATTTCCATCGGGTCATGTTCGACCCAGCCAGGTTGCGGGTAATGCTGGGTGAATTCGCGCTGGGCGGTGCAGACCACGTTGGCGTCGCGATCAAAGATGATCGCCCGGGAACTGGTGGTGCCCTGGTCAAGGGCGATGATGTAGTTCTTATTCTGAATATCGGTCATATCGAATGCCTTGGAAAATAAGAAAATCGGTAGTCAGCCTGGGCCACGAAAGGGGCAGATGCGTCCAGGCTGGCGCTATCAGGAAATACGGGTCTTGCCGTTGACAGCCGTGTCAGGTGTTTCTTCAGCTATAGCAGGTGCGGCGCTCGGCAGATGACGGGCAATCAGCCCGCGATAGGCCGCAGCACCGAGGCATGCACCGACAATCGGCGCGAAAATCGGTACCAGGAAATAAGGGATGTCGCGACCGCCAGTGAAAGCCATTTCACCCCAGCCAGCGAAAAAGGTCATCAGCTTGGGCCCGAAATCCCGCGCCGGGTTCATCGCAAAGCCGGTCAGCGGGCCCATGGCGCTACCGATTACGGCGATCAACAGGCCGATCAGCAGCGGTGCCAGCGGGCCCCGTGGCAGGCCATTGTTGTCATCGGTGAGGGCCATGATTACGCCCATCAGAATGGCGGTGATGACCATTTCAACGAGGAATGCCTGGGCGGTGCTCAGCAGCGCATTGGGGTAAGTGGAGAATACCGACGCCAATTCCAGGCTGGCCTGGGAGCCGCGAACCATGTGATGGGTTTGTTCGTAATCGAAAAACAGATTGCTGTAGAGCGTGTACACCAAGGCGGCCGAGCAGAAGGCGCCGGCGATTTGGGCGAGGATATAGAAGGGCAGTTTGCGCTTTTCGAAATCGGCAAAGATGCACAAGGCGATACTGACCGCAGGATTGAGGTGAGCCCCGGAAATACCGGCAGTGAGGTAGATCGCCATACTGACGCCGATGCCCCAGATGATGCTGATCTCCCACAACCCGAAGCTGGCACCCGCGACCTTGAGCGCAGCGACACATCCTGTACCGAAGAAGATCAGAAGCGCAGTCCCCAGGAACTCGGCCATGCATTGGCTCGAAAGTGAAGGCTGTTGAAGAGCAGTTGTCATGGAAAACCTCAATTGTTGTTCTTGTCTGGCGCACAACCTCAGCGGGTTGTTGCGTGATGTTCACCGCTGGCAGAATCCCCATCCTGTCCGCGGCTTGCTGCTTGAACACTGCAAGTCTATTCCTACAGCATTCGGAAACGAAAAAATATAGACAAGAATGACGCCTGTCAAAGGTCGAAAGTGAACGATTGGTCATTTTCGAACTATTGGTCTGGTGAATGATCATGTCGACAACGCAGGCTTCTCATCTTTCCAGTGGGCGAGCTAGAGCCTTTTGCAGGGTCTTGGCTTAGAATTGGGCCTCTGTTCGCCACGCCCGGAACCGCCATGACCCCTGCATTGGATCTGTTGAAAAAAGTTCGCGCCGAACATCGCATCCACAGTTATGAACATGATCCCAAGGCGGCGTCGTATGGCCTGGAGGCCGCAGAGAAATTGGGCCTCGACCCGGCGCAGGTGTTCAAGACCTTGCTGGCCAGCAGTGAGAAAGGCGAATTGTTGGTAGCCGTGGTGCCGGTCGTCGGAAGCCTTGATTTAAAAGCCTTGGCGCAGGCAGCCGGGGTGAAAAAAGTCGAGATGGCTGACCCGGCGGCCGCGCAGCGTTCCACCGGTTACCTGTTGGGCGGCATCAGCCCGTTGGGGCAGAAGAAGCGCTTGCGCACTTTTATCGATGTGACGGCGCAGCCGTTCGCGACGATTTTTGTGAGTGCGGGAAGGAGGGGTTTGGAAGTCGAGCTGCCGGCGACGGTGTTGGCTGAGCATACACAGGCCAAATTTGCAGAAATTGGCCGGGCTTAATCTTCTTTCGAAATAAATGAAAATGTAAATGTGGGAGCGGGCTTGCCCGCGATGGCGGTGGGTCAGTGAACTGAATTCAAGCTGACACACTGCCATCGCGGGCAAGCCCGCTCCCACATTTTTGATTCGGTTTCTTCAGTTAGCGGTGCTGTAGCGGCGCACGCCTGACTCGGCATGAGGAATCTGCGCAGCAGTACTGCCTGAGGCCTGGAATAGTACCAAGTGTTCGGCGGCTACCCGAATCCCGACGTCCACACCGACCTGATGGTCTGCGTGGCTCGGGAAAATCGACTCCAACTGCGCACCCGTCGGCAATTGCAGGCGGTACAACGTCGAAGCCCCGAGGAACGTCTTGCCGACAATTCGCGCTTTCAACGCGCTGTCCGGCGCGTAAACGATGTCATCCGGGCGCAACAGCACGTCCACCGCCCCACCGGTCGGCCAGGTGTAGGCGCGATTGCCGCGCAAGTCACCCAGTTCAGTGCTGACAGATTCCGGCGAACTCAACTGACCGCGAATGAAATAGCCCTGGCCGATAAAGCTGGCCACATAAGGCGTCTGAGGTTCGTGATAGAGGTTGTAGGGCGTGTCCCACTGCTCAAGACGGCCCTCCTTGAATACCCCCACTTGGTCGCTCACGGCGAAGGCTTCTTCCTGATCATGGGTGACCAGAATCGCACTGGTGCCGCGCGCCTTGAGAATGTCGCGCACCTCATGGCTGAGCTTGCGTCGCAGCTCGCCGTCGAGGTTGGAAAAGGGTTCATCCAGCAACAACAGTTGCGGCTCCGGCGCCAGGGCGCGGGCGAGGGCGACGCGTTGTTGCTGGCCGCCGGACAGCTCGTGGGGGAAACGTTTGCCTAGGTTCTTCAGGTTGACCAGTTCCAGCAACTCGGCAACCACGCGGTCTTTTTGCGGGTGCTTGCGAATGCCGAAGGCAATGTTGTCGGCCACGCTGAGATGGGGAAACAGTGCGTAGTCCTGGAACACCATGCCAATACGACGTTTCTCCGGCGCCAGGGTAAACCCGGCACTGGAGATCACTTCGCCGGCCAGGCTGATTTCACCTTCGTGCACCGGCTCGAACCCGGCAATGGCGCGCAGGGTCGTGGTTTTGCCGCAGCCCGAGGAGCCCAGCAGGCAACCAATGTCGCCGGCGTTGAGGTGCAGATTGAGGTTCTGCACCACCCGTTGATCTTGATAGCCGCATGCCAGATTGCGCAGGTTCAGCAGTAAAGGCTGGCTCATGCGTGGTGGTACGACGGCGGCACGAGGAATTCGAGCAATGCTTTTTGCGCGTGCAGACGGTTCTCGGCCTGGTCCCAGGCGACCGAGCGAGTGTCGTCGAGCAGGTCGAGGCTGATTTCTTCGCCACGGTGAGCGGGCAGGCAATGCATGAACAGCACATCCGGTGCGGCCAGGTCGAGCAGGGCGCGGGTCACCTGGAATGGCGCGAACAGGGCCAGACGCTTGGCGGTTTCTTCTTCCTGGCCCATGGAAGTCCACACATCGGTGCTGACCAGGTGCGCGCCGAGCACGGCATCACGCGGGTCGCGCACCAGGGTAACGCGGTCACCGGCTTGCGCGAGGAAGCGCGCGTCTGGCTCGTAGCCTTCCGGGCAGGCGACGCGCAACTGGAAGTCGAACTGGATCGCCGCTTCTATATAGCTGTTGCACATGTTGTTGCCGTCGCCGATCCAGGCCACGGTCTTGCCCTGGATCGAACCACGGTGTTCAAGGAAGGTTTGCATGTCGGCCAGCAACTGGCACGGGTGCAGGTCATCGGACAAACCGTTGATCACCGGCACGCGGGAGTTGGCGGAAAATTCGGTCACGGTGCTGTGGGCGAAGGTACGGATCATCACCGCGTCGAGCATGCTCGACATCACGATGGCGCTGTCGGCGATGGTTTCGCCACGGCCCAATTGGGTATCGCGCGACGACAGGAAGATGGCCTGGCCACCCAGCTGGATCATGCCGGCTTCGAACGACACGCGGGTGCGGGTCGAGGATTTTTCGAAAATCATCCCGAGCACACGGTTTTTCAAAGGCTCGAACAGTACGCCGCGGTTACGCAGGTCTTTAAGCTCAATGCCTCGACGGATCACGCTGACCAGCTCTTCGGGCGTGCAATCCATCAGGGAGAGAAAGTGCCTTGCGCTCATCATTAACTACCTTTTTGCAACAGACCGCAGATACTCAAAGCCTTGTTTATTGTGACAACGGGCGAGACCTGCGGCGAAAGCCGCACGGGGCGACGAAATAGGGGAAGGCGCGATCTTATAATTAAATGTCGCGTCTTACCAATAGGGCTACGGTTTTTAAGGGTGTTCAGATGCGCGCGAAAGCGCTTTTGAAGACAATTACCGGACAGCAGGGGGCCATTTGTACACTGGCGTCGAGATAGTTTGCAACGCGCCGGGGCGGGCTCAGGCCAGACGGCGTCGGTTTCAGTGGCGTGCGGGAGGGTTTTGAAACATTTGCTCACGCTTGGCCATGCCTTGGCTTGATGCCACTCGATTCACCGGGCGAAGGTTAGTGGTGCTCGCCTGGGACGCGGCTCATAGTGAACTCAAAGCCCTGATAAAGAGACTGGCCATGACCAAGACTCTCCACCACCGTGCCTGCCATCTGTGTGAAGCCATCTGTGGCCTGACCCTGGAAACCACTCACGCCGACGACGGTAGCCTGGCGATCACCTCGATCAAGGGCGACCCGCTCGACACGTTCAGCCGCGGGCATATCTGCCCCAAGGCGGTGGCGCTGCAGGATATCCAGAACGACCCGGACCGCCTGCGCCAGCCGATGTTGCGCGAGGGCAGCGAGTGGCGGCCGATTGCGTGGGAACAAGCCTTTGCGCTCGTAGCCGAACGGCTGGCAGGTATCCAGGCGCTTCATGGGCAGAACGCCGTGGCGGTGTATCAGGGCAACCCCAGCGTGCACAACTACGGGCTGATGACCCACAGCAACTACTTCCTCGGCCAGTTGAAGACGCGTAATCGCTTCTCGGCAACCTCTGTTGATCAATTGCCCCATCACCTCACCAGTCACTTGATGTACGGGCACGGCCTGCTGCTGCCGATTCCCGACATCGATCACACCGACTTTATGCTGATTCTGGGCGGCAACCCGCTGGCGTCCAACGGCAGCATCATGACCGTGCCCGACGTGGAAAAACGCCTTAAGGCGATCCAGGCGCGAGGCGGCAAAGTCGTGGTAGTCGACCCACGCCGCAGCGAGACGGCGGCAATCGCTGACCAGCACCTGTTCGTGCGCCCGGGTGGCGATGCGGCGTTGTTGTTTGGCGTGCTCGATACCCTGTTCAACGAGCGACTGACGCGCGACAGTCATTTGCCGGTTGAAGGCCTTGAAGAAGTGCGCCGCGCCATTGCCGGTTTTACCGCTGACGCCATGAGTCGCCAATGTGCAGTGCCGGCCGAGCAGATTCGGCAGTTGGCGCGGGATTTTGCGGCAGCAGATAAAGCGGTTTGCTACGGGCGCATGGGCGTGTCGACTCAAGCATTTGGCACGCTGTGCCATTGGCTGGTGCAACTGATCAACCTGGTTACCGGCAACCTTGACCGTGTCGGCGGTGCGTTGTGCACCACGCCGGCCTTGGATTTGGTGGCCTCCACCGGCGGCGGGCATTTCAATCGCTGGCAGAGTCGGGTGTCGGGTCGCCCTGAATACGGCGGCGAGCTGCCGGTGTCGGCGCTGGCTGAAGAGATGCTCACCGAGGGCGACGGGCAAATCCGCGCGCTGGTGACGGTGGCGGGCAACCCCGTGCTGTCCACGCCAAATGGTCGGCAACTGGAGCAGGCTCTGGAGGGTCTGGAGTTCATGGTCAGCATCGATCTCTATATCAACGAGACCACGCGGTACGCCGACCTGATCCTGCCGTCGACCTCGGCGCTGGAAAACGATCACTACGACACAACATTCAATATGTTCGCGGTGCGCAACGTCACCCGTTTCAACCGTGCGATTCTGCCCAAGCCTGAAGGCGCACTGCACGACTGGGAAATCTTTGTGGGCCTGGCCAAAGCGTTTTCGGCGCAGACCGGCGTGGCGCTGAAACCGACGATGGCGCCCGCGCAAATGATTGACCTCGGGTTGCGCGCGGGGTCGTACGGTGACGCTTCCGAACACAAACTGTCGGTGGCGATGCTGGCTGATCATCCCCACGGCGTTGATTTGGGCCCGCTGCATGCCAATCTTGCGGCGCGCTTGAAAACCACCAACGGCAAGGTGCAGGCAGCACCCGCTGTGATCCTGGCGGACCTTGCACGCTTTGCCGCGCAGCCAGTGCCGGTGGACAACGAACTGCTGCTGATCGGCCGTCGCCATGTGCGCAGCAATAATTCCTGGATGCACAACTATCACCGTTTGGTGAAGGGCAAGCCGCGCCACCAACTGCTGATGCACCCGGATGACCTTTCCAGTCGTCAATTGAGCGATGGCCAGCGTGTGCGTGTCAGCTCGCGCATCGGCATGATCGAAGTGGAAGTGGTCGCCAGCCTGGACATGATGCTCGGCGTGGTCAGCCTGCCTCACGGTTGGGGCCACGGCCGCCCGGGCGTGCAGATGACCATCGCCAGCAGCCAGCCAGGGGCGAGTGCGAATGACCTGACCGACGAGCGGCAAGTCGATGAATTGTCTGGAAACGCCGCGCTGAACGGCGTGCCGGTGCAGGTGGCCGCCGCATAAGGCCCGAGCACCGCGCTGGAATTTTGCGTTACAATGCGCCACCGTGCCGACCTGTGAGTCGCAAAGTTCCAGCCGAGGTGTTCCATGGATATCATCGAAACGATCAAAGAGCAGATTGCTGCCAACACCATTCTGCTTTACATGAAGGGCGCGCCGAACGCTCCTCAGTGCGGTTTCTCCGCGAAGGCCTCCCAGGCAATCATGGCGTGTGGCGAGAAATTCGCTTACGTGGACATCCTGCAAAACCCGGAAATTCGCGCGAACCTGCCGAAATACGCCAACTGGCCAACCTTCCCACAACTGTGGGTAGCCGGGGAGCTGGTCGGCGGTAGCGACATCATCACTGAAATGGCAGCTGATGGTTCGTTGCAAGCGCTGATCAAAGACGCAGCGGCAAACGCGGCGGCCAAGACCGACGCTTGATTCGCCTGCAATAAAAAGCCCCGCTTCTCGAATGAGAGCGGGGCTTTTTTGTACCTGCGCGAAGTGGGTTATTCGCCCATCTGTGATTGCAGGTAGTTTTCCAGGCTGACTTTGACGATCAGGCCCTGTTGGGTTTCGAGCCAGTCGATGTGCTCTTCCTGATCTTCCAGGATGTCTTCCAGCAGCTCACGGCTGCCGTAGTCGCCGGTCACTTCACAGTGAGAAATGGCGGCCTTGAGGTCGCTGTGGCTCTTGCGCTCGAAGCCCAGGTCGCTGCTGATCATTTCCTGGGTGTGTTCGCCAATGTTCAGCTTGCCCAGGTCCTGCACGTTCGGCAGGCCTTCCAGGAACAGGATGCGCTTGATCAGCGCATCAGCGTCTTTCATGGCCTTGATCGACTCTTTGTACTCACGCTTGCCGAGCTTTTCCAGGCCCCAATCGTCATACATGCGCGCATGCAGAAAATACTGATTGATCGCGACCAGTTCATTGGCAAGGATTTTGTTGAGTTGCTGGATGACTGAAATGTCGCCTTTCATGACTGGGGTCCTGCCCTGTAATCGCTGTGTAGGTGCAGAGTTTGAGCGGCGCAAACCCGAGTGTCAAACCTAAGTTATTGAATAATAAATGAAAATTAATCGGAATAAGAATGTTTGTGTTCCGCGTCTTGGGCCTAACTAGTTGAATTACAGGCATAAAAAAACCGAACACTAAGTTCGGTTCTTTAAAACACCCCTGTTTAGGCGTGTGTAAATTCTGCTGAGTAGGGGAGCGCGGCCTGGGCTGTTTGCAGCTGGGTCAGGGTTTCCCGTACCACTTGCTTGGCGAGGCAAGCACACTTACCGCACTGGCTGGCAACGCCGGTGGTTTCACGCACTTCCTTGTAGCTGCAGCAACCTTCATAGATTGCTTCGCGGATTTGTCCGTCGGTGACGCCAGTGCAGAGGCAGACATACATAAGGGAGAACCGTCGCGGGTTTAAGGCTTAAGTGCGATGGATCTTAATGTTAACGAGAATGATTGTCAAAGTAGATTCGCAGGTCTTTTCACTGCTCGGGCGTCGCGCTGACGAACGGTTTTTTCAGTGTATGATGGCCGGTCTTCACGAAGCGTGACTGTGTCACTGGGCTGTCGCTTGATAGCGGCAGACTTGGGCCGGTCCTTTTACTTCAATCGTCACCCCAGCATCAGGAGATACCCAATGAGCGTACTCGTCGGCAAACAAGCCCCGGATTTCGATGTACCTGCCGTCCTCGGCAATGGCGAAATCGTAGACAGCTTTAAACTGTCTGAAGCCATCAAAGGCAAATACGGCCTGGTATTTTTCTACCCGCTGGACTTCACCTTCGTCTGCCCGTCCGAGCTGATCGCTCTGGACCACCGCATGGACGATTTCAAGGCGCGCAACGTTGAAGTGGTTGCCGTTTCCATCGACTCCCATTTCACCCACAACGCCTGGCGCAACACTGCCATCAATGATGGCGGCATCGGCAAAGTCAAATACACCATGGCTGCCGACATGAAGCACGACATCGCCAAGGCCTACGACGTTGAGTCCGAAGGCGGCGTGGCCTTCCGTGGCGCGTTCCTGATCGACAACAAGGGCGTTGTGCGCTCGCAGATCATCAACGACCTGCCGCTGGGCCGTAACATGGAAGAGCTGATCCGCCTGGTCGATGCCCTGCAATTCCACGAAGAGCACGGCGAAGTTTGCCCTGCCAACTGGAAGAAAGGCGACAAAGGCATGAACGCTTCGCCAGAAGGCGTTGCGGCTTACCTGACCGAGAATGCTGGCAAGCTGTAAGCCAGATTCGCGGGACAAAAAAACCGGCCTGAGAAGGCCGGTTTTTTTATGCGCTGCATTTGGGTTTGTGGCGAGCGAGCTTGTTGTGGCGAGCGGGCTTGCCCGCGTTGGGCTGCGCAGCGGCCCCAATGAGACCGCCGCGGTTAACCGGTTAAACCGCGGTGTCAGGATCTGGGGCTGCTTCGCAGCCCAACGCAGGGCAAGCCTGCTCGCCACAGAAGCCCGCTCGCCACAACAAGCCCGCTCGCCACAACAAGCCTGCTTGCTACAAAAAGCCTGTTAGTCGCCGAAGTCTTCCCAGCCGCCCATCTGCTTCCAGCGGTTGACGATGCCGCAGAACAGCTCGGCCGTCTTCTCGGTGTCGTAGCGAGCCGAGTGGGCCTCACGACCGTCGAAGTCGATGCCGGCCGCCTGGCAGGCTTTCGCCAGTACGGTCTGGCCATACGCCAAACCGGCAAGCGTGGCGGTGTCGAAGCTGGAGAACGGGTGAAACGGGTTGCGCTTCATGTCCAGGCGCGTCACGGCGGCGTTCAGGAAGCCCAGGTCGAAGCTGCTGTTGTGGCCTACCAGGATCGCGCGTTTGCAACCATTGGCCTTCAACGCTTTGCGCACGCCACGGAAGATGTCGGTCAGCGCTGCTTCTTCACTCACGGCCATGCGCAGCGGGTGATCGAGCTTGATGCCGGTGAATTCCAAAGCGGCTGCTTCGACGTTCGCGCCTTCAAACGGCTCGACGCGGAAGAAATGGGTGTGTTCCGGGAACACAAAACCCTGTTCGTCCATGCCGATGGTGGTCGCGGCAATTTCCAGCAACGCGTCGGTGGCGCAGTTGAAGCCACCGGTTTCTACGTCGATGACAACCGGCAGATAGCCGCGAAACCGCTCGGCCATCGGGTGACGGGAACCGCCACCACTGTGCTCGTGTTCGTCGTCGTAATGGTCTTCACTCACTTGCTTTCCTCCAGCAGGCGCCAGCGCAGTGTTTCACCGGCGCGCAGCGGGATAACGGTCAGCTCGCCAAACGGCAGGCTGGCAGGGGCGGTCCAGTCTTCACGAACCAGGGTAATGCGGTCGGTGTTCGCTGGCAGGCCGTAGAAACGCGGGCCGTTGAGGCTGGCGAACCCTTCAAGCTTGTCCAGGGCGTTACGCGTTTCGAACGCTTCGGCATACAGCTCGATCGCGGCATACGCGGTGTAGCAACCGGCACAGCCGCATGCCGCTTCTTTGGCGTGTTGGGCGTGAGGTGCGGAGTCGGTGCCGAGAAAGAACTTAGGGCTGCCGCTGGTGGCGGCATCCAGCAACGCCACCTGATGAGTGTTGCGCTTGAGAATCGGCAGGCAATAGAAGTGCGGCCGAATCCCGCCCACCAGCATGTGGTTGCGGTTGTAGAGCAGGTGATGCGCGGTGATAGTCGCGCCGACGTTGGCTGAAGCCTCGTTGACGAACTGCACGGCATCGGCCGTGGTGATGTGTTCGAACACCACCTTGAGGGTCGGGAACAACTCGACCAGACGGCGCATGTGCTCATCGATGAAGATCTTTTCACGGTCGAACACATCGACATCGCCACGGGTGACTTCGCCGTGGATCAACAGCGGCATGCCGACGTCAGCCATGGCTTCGATGGCCGGCAAGATCTTGTCGATGCTCGTCACACCGGAGTCGGAGTTGGTGGTCGCGCCCGCCGGATACAGCTTGGCGGCGTGCACGAAGCCCGTCGCCTTGGCAGCGCGAATTTCTTCTGGCTGAGTGCGGTCGGTCAGGTAGAGCACCATCAACGGTTCGAAGCGGCTGCCTGCCGGGCGCACAGCGAGGATACGCTGGCGATAGGCTTCGGCTTCAGCGGCATTACGCACCGGAGGTACCAGGTTAGGCATGATGATGGCGCGACCAAACGTGCGCGCTACATCGGCCACAGTTTGGGGTAACGCAGCACCATCGCGAAGATGAATATGCCAGTCGTCGGGACGCAGCAGGGTCAGGCGGTCGGACATTGGGGATTCCAGGCGGGTCAATCTGGTGGGAATGCTACCGGAAAAGACTCTTGCAGGCACTCGCTATCAAGTTTTGCCGCAGGTGTCCGATATCCCTGGGTATGCCTTAACCACGTATGACGCTTTGAAGTGTTGTAGAAACCAGTGGAGCCTCCCGTGCGCCAGCATTATCTAGCCCTGCTCAGTGTGTTCGCCAGCCTGCCTGCGATGGCCCTCACGTTCCAGACACGTCTGGAGAACATTGAGTGGAAGGTGGAAGGTGACCAGTTCGAGTGCCGCCTGACCCAGCCGATCACCGATTTTGGCTCGGGTGAGTTCGTGCGCCGCGCCGGCGAGCAGGCGATATTTCGCCTCAAAGCCTACAACGGCGCGCTGGGTGCGGGCTCAGCCACCTTGCTGGCCGCCGCTGCGCCCTGGCAGCCGGGCCGTGGTGATATCAACCTCGGCGCTGTGCGCGTTGGCAGTGGCGATGTGCTGTTCAACAGCTCTCAGGCCCAGGCCGGTCGGCTGTTCAGCGGATTGCTCGAAGGCCGCAGCCCCACGGTGCGTCATTACGGGCGCGAAGGCGGCTATTCGGAAGTGCGCCTGTTGCCGGTGAAATTCAACAAAGCCTTCAACGACTATCAGCTGTGCACCACCAAGCTGTTGCCGATGAATTACGACCAGGTCAAACAGACCGAAGTCGGCTTCCCCGGCGGCGGCATCGAGCTGGACGAGGCGGCGAAGAAGAAGCTGGCGGTGATCGTCGCGTTCATGAAGGCCGACCCCACAGTCAACCATATCGAGCTCAACGGCCATTCCGACAACAGCGGCAATCGCCTGACCAACCGTGACGTGTCGCGCCGCCGCGCTCTGGCAGTCACCGACTACTTTAAAGAAAACGGTATCCCGGAATCGCAGATAACCATGCGCTTCCACGGCGAGAGCTACCCGCTGGCGCCGAACACCAATGCCGCCAACCGGGCGCGTAATCGGCGTGTGAATATTCAGCTCGAACGCGTAGCGACGCCCGAGAAACCGGCGCCCCAGGCCACTGCACCGAGCAACCCGGCGCACACCTCATAACGTGCGACTGTCGGTCGCTCGCTCGACATAATCTGTCGCTTTATCTTCATTTGCTGTCGCGCCCCTGTAATTTCGCGGTTTTGGTCGGTAGAATCGACGCCTTTCCGTACAACCCCGTGGAGTGATGGCATGGCCGACGTAAACAAGGTCGTTCTCGCGTATTCCGGCGGCCTGGACACTTCGGTGATCCTCAAGTGGCTGCAGG
>NZ_JAFCTN010000054.1:0-37130 GCF_049896045.1 Pseudomonas sp. PWP3-1b2 | reverse complement strand
TAGCGGTGCATCAGTCATAAAGTTGGTGGCTGATACACCGCCATCGCAGGCAAGCCAGCTCCCACATTGGGTTATGTGTAGGGCTCAGTAATCGTCGCCACGCTCCGTCACATCCCGCTCCACCGGCTGCGCATTCGGGTCGTGCCCCGCCGGGAACTTGCCCTTGAGCGTCCAGGCAAACGCAATAATCTCCGCCACGGTGCGGTACAGCTCTTCCGGAATACTGTCGCCCAATTCCATGCGCGCCAGCAGCTTCACCAACTCCGCGTTTTCATAAATGGGTACTTCGTTTTCCCGCGCCAGCTTCAAGATGGCTTCGGCCAGGGCATCGTCGCCCTTGGCGGTCAGGGTGGGCGCTTGCTGGCCGTCGTACTTGAGGGCAATCGCCTGGCGCGGTGGCGTTTCGTTCTTCATGCGGTTTCATCCACCCAACGTTGTTCCAGCCCGGTTCGCGGCCCGCGTGGCGGGGTGCCGAGGTGGCAATCCAGGTCGCCCACGTTGATGCCCGACGTCACCAGCCGCTCGCGCAGGCTGCCCAGGTGGCTTTCGATCAAGCTGGCGGTGAACGGCCGCGTTGCCCATAACTGGCTGGACAGTTTCCCCTGAGTCAGTTGCGCCTGAACCTGCAACGGCCCCAGCGGCTCCATGTCGAACGCCAGCTCGACGCGCCAGAGCATCTGCTTGGGGTCTTTCTGGGTTTTGCGTTCGGGTTGGTCCTTGTCCGGCGGCGGTTCTTCGCGCTGGAACTTGACCTGCAACGGCACGATGTCCTGCAAGGTGCGCATGGGGATTTCCAGCTGCCAGGTGGTTTGCAGGCGACCATCGGCGGTGGTGCCGGTTTGTTCCAGGCTCGACAGCTGGTGGCTTTGCAGCCGTGAAATCGCAGCGGCCGCCAGGCGCAACAGGTTTTCCAGGTCGCCTTCTCCCTCCAGGCGCTGCATCAGCCGGTCCGGCAGCGGAAAGCTCGCGGGTGCCTGGCGAGCGCCGATCTGGCCGAGGGTGCCCAACGGGTTACGCACAAAGTTAGGCATTACCTGGGCGAGGGTGTTGGCCGCAAGAATGGCATTCAGGTTGGTGCCGGTGGGCAGGGCAGGCAGCAAGTCCGCGACCAGGCGCAGCAAGGCGCCTTTCATGTCCAACGGCGGTACTTGCGGGTTTTGCCCGGCGAGCAATTTGGCTTCCAGAAAGGCGCCGCTGTTCTGGATCACTTGCGCCAGCACTTTGGGATTGCTCACCTGGGCGAGGTCGGGCAGGGCGGCGAGCAGGCGGTCGGCGGCGGCGCGCAGGTCGGTGGAAGTGGTGTCGTCAGCAGGCAGGCTTTGCAAGGCGGTAAAGACCACGTCCAGCGAGCCTTGGCGACTTTGCTGGGTGGCCAGCTGCTGGCTGACTGCCAACTGGTCCTGGCGCCCGCTCAACGGCACGAAATTCAGGGTCTGCGCATTTTGCACCACGGCGCTGAGCAGGCTGCCGACCCGCAGCGGTTGCGGGCTTTCCACGGTAAGGGTCTGACCGGCCAGGGCGTTAGTCAGCACGGTCACCAGCGAGCGGTAGATCGCCGGTTGCGTGGTGCCTTGGGGCAGCATCTGGGTGGTCAGCACCTTGGCTTGCAACAGCGTGCCCACCGGCATTTGCGTGGTGTCGATGCGGGTGAGGGCAGCCACATTGGCGCTCAGGGCTTGCTGCAAGCTGACGGCCAGGTTGCCAGTCGGCGTCTGGCTCACCGCCACGTTGCTGCCCAGCGGCAAAGGCTGCGCGCTGCTGGCTTGGACCAGCGTCTGGCGACCGCCTTCGAGGGTCAGCTTGAGCAACAACTGAAACGCATCACCGCCCTGTTTAAGCGCAATGACCTCGGCGTTTACGGTTTTCCCCGGGTCGATCAGCCCCGTCTGCGGTTCCAGCAGTTTGAGCAACTCACCGGTCGCAGGCAGCGGAGCAGGCCCGGCCACGGGTGCTTGGGGAAGCGTAGGAAGGTTGATCTCACCGGTCATCGTGCGCGCCGTCTCGGGGGAAATTGCCCTCTTTAGAGTAGGGCATCGCATGTATAATGCCGCCCGTCTGCAAAGAGAGCGCTAAAAACCTCACAACTATTTGATCCAGCTCTCTAAAATCGGTCGCCAAAGCCGTTATTGTGCTTTCCCTATAACGGCCGCTGCACCGCCGACTTGAACCGTAAAGGCCCGCGATCTTTTGACCAGCCCTCTTCTTGAAGCCGTAGCGCTCTCCTGTGAACGCGACCTGCGCCTGCTGTTCGAGCACCTCGAACTGCGGCTGACGGGCGGCGACATGGTGCAAGTCAGCGGCCCCAACGGCAGCGGCAAAACCAGCTTGCTGCGCCTGCTGGCCGGTTTGATGCAGCCGACGGCCGGTGAGGTGCGACTCAACGGTAAGCCGTTGGCCGAACAACGCACCGAACTCGCGCGTAACCTGATCTGGATCGGCCACGCCGCCGGCATCAAGGACGTGCTCACCTCTGAAGAAAACCTCAGCTGGCTCAGCGCCCTGCATCACCCGGCTACGCGCGACGCCATTTGGCAAGCCCTGGCCGCTGTCGGCCTCAAGGGGTTTGAAGACGTTCCCTGCCACACCCTGTCCGCCGGCCAGCAGCGCCGCGTGGCCCTGGCCCGTTTGTACCTGCCCGGCCCGCCGCTGTGGATTCTCGACGAACCTTTCACCGCCCTCGACAAACAAGGCGTCGCCCAGTTGGAAGACCACCTGACCCGGCACTGCGAGAAGGGCGGTTCAGTCGTCCTCACCACACACCACACGCTGGCGCGCATGCCCGCCGGTTACCGCGACCTGGATTTGGGGCGGTGGTCGGCATGAGCGTCTTCGCCCTGCTGGTCGCCCGCGAAGCGCGGCTGTTGTGCCGTCGCCCGGCCGAACTGGCCAACCCGCTGGTATTTTTCGCCATCGTCATCGCGCTGTTCCCGCTGGCGGTCGGCCCCGAGACTAAACTGTTGCAAACCTTGTCCCCAGGACTGGTGTGGGTGGCCGCGCTTTTATCGGTGCTGCTCTCGCTGGACGGGCTGTTTCGCAGTGATTTCGAAGACGGTTCCCTCGAACAGTGGGTCCTTTCGTCGCACCCGTTGCCACTTCTGGTATTGGCCAAGGTGCTGGCACACTGGGCTTTTTCCGGCTTGGCGCTGGTCTTGCTCTCGCCGCTGTTGGCAATGATGCTGGGCTTGCCGTTTGAATGCCTGCCCGTGTTGCTGCTGTCTCTGTTGCTCGGTACGCCGGTGCTCAGCCTGTTGGGGGCGGTGGGCGCAGCGTTGACCGTGGGTTTGAAGCGGGGCGGCCTGTTGCTGGCCCTGCTGATTCTGCCGTTGTATATCCCGGTGTTGATCCTGGGCAGTGGTGCGTTGCAAGCCGCGCTCATGGGCATGCCGGCCACCGGTTATCTCCTGTGGCTTGGCAGCCTGACCGCCCTGGCGGTAACCCTGACACCCTTTGCTATAGCGGCCGGCCTGAAGATCAGCGTCGGCGAATAATGAGGTCTGGCTAAGCGTTATGTCTTAGTCAGTAAAGACCCTGAGAGCTTCCTGCCAAGACAGGAAGCCACCGTGATGGAAACAGCAATGAACTGGACCTGGTTTCACAAGCTCGGCTCGCCCAAATGGTTTTACGGCATCAGCGGCAAGCTGCTGCCGTGGCTGAGCATCGCCGCTATTTTGCTGATCGGCACCGGCCTGGTCTGGGGCCTGGCCTTCGCGCCGCCGGACTACCAGCAAGGCAACAGCTTTCGCATCATCTATATCCACGTGCCCACCGCGATGCTGGCTCAGTCCTGCTACGTGATGATGGCCGTGTGCGGCGTCGTCGGCCTGGTCTGGAAGATGAAAATCGCCGACGTCGCCCTGCAATGCGCCGCGCCCATTGGCGCGTGGATGACCGCCGTGGCGCTGGTTACCGGCGCAATCTGGGGCAAACCGACCTGGGGGTCGTGGTGGGTGTGGGACGCGCGCCTCACCTCCATGCTGATCCTGCTGTTTTTGTATTTCGGCCTGATCGCCCTGGGCAATGCCATCAGCAACCGCGACAGCGCTGCCAAAGCCTGCGCGGTGTTGGCCATCGTCGGTGTGATCAACATTCCGATCATCAAATACTCGGTGGAGTGGTGGAACACCCTGCACCAGGGCGCCACCTTCACGCTCACCGAAAAACCGGCCATGCCCGTAGAAATGTGGGCGCCGCTGCTGTTGATGGTGCTGGGGTTCTACTGTTTCTTCGGTGCCGTGCTGCTGATGCGCATGCGCCTTGAAGTGCTCAAGCGCGAAGCCCGCACTAGTTGGGTGAAAGCCCAAGTGCAAGCCTGCCTGGGAGCCCGTGGATGAATTTTGCGTCTTTCAGTGATTTTCTCGCCATGGGCCATCACGGTCTGTATGTGTGGACGGCCTATGGCATCTGCCTGACGGTGCTGGCCCTTAACGTCGCCGCGCCGATCCTGGCCCGCAAGCGTTACCTGCAACAAGAGGCGCGTCGTTTGCGCCGGGAGACCGATAAGTGAATCCGCTGCGTAGAAAGCGTCTGTTGATCATCCTGGCCATTCTGGCCGGTGTGAGTATTGCCGTGGCCCTGGCGATGAGCGCCCTGCGGGAGAACATCAACCTGTTCTACACCCCGACCCAAATTGCCAACGGCGAAGCCCCGGTGGGCACGCGCATTCGTGCCGGCGGCATGGTGGAGAAGGGCTCGCTGAAACGCTCTTCCGACTCCCTCGACGTCACCTTCGTCGTGACCGATTTCAGCAAGGCCGTGACCATCACCTATCGCGGCATCCTCCCGGACTTGTTCCGCGAAGGGCAGGGCATCGTTGCGCTGGGCAAGCTCAATGCCGACGGCGTAGTCGTCGCTGACGAAGTGCTGGCCAAGCACGACGAGAAATACATGCCGCCGGAAGTCACCAAGGCGTTGAAAGACAGCGGCCAAACTGCCCCAACCCCAGCCAAGGAGGGCTAAGTCATGACCTCAGCACTGTTTATTCCCGAGCTGGGCCAGTTGGCGATGATCCTCGCCCTGTGCTTTGCCATCGTTCAAGCCGTGGTCCCGTTGCTCGGCGCCTGGCGCGGTGACCGCCTGTGGATGAGCCTGGCGCAGCCGGCTGCCTGGGGCCAGTTTGCGTTTCTGGTATTCGCATTCGGGTGCCTGACTTACGCCTTTATGACCGACGACTTTTCCGTCGCCTATGTCGCCAATAACTCCAACAGCGCGCTGCCGTGGTACTACAAATTCAGCGCCGTGTGGGGCGCCCACGAAGGCTCGTTGTTGCTGTGGGCCTTGATCCTCGGCGGCTGGACCTTCGCCGTGTCGGTGTTCTCGCGCCAATTGCCGCAAGTGATGCTGGCCCGCGTGCTGGCAGTGATGGGCATGATCAGCATCGGTTTTCTGCTGTTCCTGATCATGACCTCCAACCCGTTCACCCGCATCCTGCCGCAGATCCCGGTGGACGGGCACGACCTCAACCCCTTGCTGCAAGACATCGGCCTGATCGTGCACCCGCCGATGCTCTACATGGGCTACGTCGGTTTCTCGGTGGCGTTTGCCTTCGCCATCGCCGCCTTGCTCGGCGGGCGTCTCGATGCCGCCTGGGCGCGCTGGTCGCGGCCGTGGACCATCGTCGCCTGGGCCTTCCTCGGCATCGGCATCACCCTCGGTTCGTGGTGGGCCTACTACGAACTCGGCTGGGGCGGCTGGTGGTTCTGGGACCCGGTGGAAAATGCCTCGTTCATGCCCTGGCTGGTGGGCACGGCGCTGATTCACTCGCTGGCTGTCACCGAAAAGCGCGGCGTGTTCAAAAGCTGGACCGTGTTGCTGGCGATTGCGGCGTTTTCCCTCAGCCTGCTCGGCACGTTCCTCGTACGCTCGGGCGTACTGACTTCAGTGCACGCGTTCGCCTCCGACCCGGAGCGCGGCGTGTTCATCCTGATCTTCCTGCTGTTTGTAGTCGGTGGCTCCCTGACCTTGTTCGCGTTGCGCGCACCCGTGGTCAAGAGCCAGGTCGGCTTCAACCTGTGGTCGCGGGAAACCCTGTTGCTCGGCAATAACCTGGTGCTGGTGGTGGCTGCGTCGATGATCCTGCTCGGCACGCTTTACCCGCTGGCGCTGGATGCCCTCAGCGGTGCCAAGCTGTCCGTGGGCCCGCCGTACTTCAACGCGTTGTTTATCCCGTTGATGGGCCTGTTGATGGTGGTGATGGCGGTCGGCATGCTGGTGCGCTGGAAAGACACCCCGGTGAAATGGCTGGCGGGCATGCTGATGCCGGTGCTGCTGGGCAGCGTGGCCCTGGCGGTGATCGCCGGGTTCGCTTACGGCGATTTCAATTGGGCAGTTCTCGCGACCTTCCTGCTCGCCGCCTGGGTGTTGCTGGCCGGCCTGCGCGACATCGTCGACAAGACCCGCCACAAAGGCTTGATCAAAGGCCTGCCTAGCCTGACCCGCAGCTACTGGGGCATGCAAATTGCGCACCTCGGCATCGCCGTGTGCGCCCTCGGTGTGGTGCTGTCCAGCCAGAACAGCGCCGAGCGCGACCTGCGCCTGGCGCCTGGCGAGTCCATGGACCTGGCCGGTTACCACTTCATCTTCGAAGGCGCCAAGCATTTTGAAGGCCCGAACTTCACCTCGGACAAAGGCACCGTACGTGTAGTGCGCAACGGCAAGGAAATTGCCGTGCTGCACCCGGAAAAACGCCTGTACACCGTGCAAAGCTCAATGATGACCGAGGCCGGTATCGACGCAGGTTTCACCCGCGACCTCTATGTGGCGCTGGGTGAACCCTTGGGCGACGGTGCCTGGGCCGTGCGCGTGCATGTGAAACCGTTCGTGCGCTGGATCTGGTTCGGCGGTTTGCTCACAGGCTTTGGTGGCTTGCTTGCCGCGCTGGACCGACGTTATCGGGTCAAGGTCAAGAGCCGGGTGCGTGAAGCCCTCGGCCTCTCAGGAGCGGCGGTATGAAGCGTTGGTTGATGGTTGTGCCGCTGGCAATGTTTTTGGTGGTGGCGGTGTTTCTGTATCGCGGCTTGTACCTGGACCCGGCCGAGCTGCCCTCGGCAATGATCGGCAAGCAGTTCCCGGCGTTCAGCCTGCCGACGGTGCAGGGCGATAAAACCCTGACCCAGGCCGACTTGCTGGGCAAACCGGCACTGGTCAACGTGTGGGGCACCTGGTGCATCTCCTGCCGCGTGGAACACCCGGTGTTGAACAAGCTCGCCGAGAAAGGCGTGGTGATCTACGGCATCAACTACAAGGACGACAACGCCGCCGCGCTGAAATGGCTGGCGGAATTCCACAACCCGTATCAGCTGGACATCCGCGACGAAGACGGCAACCTCGGCCTGAACCTCGGCGTGTACGGCGCCCCGGAAACCTTCTTCATAGACGCCAAGGGCGTGATCCGCGACAAGTACGTCGGCGTGATCGACGAAGTGGTCTGGCGCGAGCAACTGGCCGCCAAATACCAGGCCCTGGTTGACGAGGCCAAACCATGAAGCGTCTGTTAGCCGCTGCGGTGCTGGCGCTGGGTCTGGTCGGTGTGGCCCACGCCGCCATCGATACCTACGAGTTCGCCAAAGAGGGTGACCGTGAACGTTTTCGCGAGTTGACCAAGGAACTGCGCTGCCCCAAATGCCAGAACCAGGACATCGCCGACTCCAACGCGCCCATCGCCGCCGACCTGCGCAAAGAGATCTTCCGCATGCTGGAGGAGGGCAAGGACAACCAGCAGATCATCGACTTCATGGTCGACCGCTACGGTGATTTCGTGCGCTACAAACCGGCCCTCACCGGCAAGACCGCGCTGCTCTGGTTTGGCCCCGCCGGGCTGTTGCTGGCGGGCGTGGTGGTGATGGCGGTGATCGTGCGCCGTCGCCGCGCCGCGCCGACTGATGGTTCCGACGCGCTCTCCCCGGATGAGCGCAAACGCCTCGACCAATTGCTGGACACCCAGACTGATGATTGATTTTTGGCTCGCAGCAGGGTTGCTGCTCCTGATTGCCCTGAGTTTCCTGTTGATCCCTGTATTGCGCGGCCGCCGCGCCCAGCGTGAAGAGGACCGCACCGCGTTGAACGTGGCGCTCTACCAGGAACGCGTCGCCGAGCTGCAAGTGCAGCAGGACGAAGGCGTGTTGAATAACGCGCAACTCGACACCGGCCGCGCCGAAGCCGCGCGTGAATTGTTGGCCGACACCGAAGGCGTGGAAAAGCCTCGGGAGTCGCGCCTGGGCAAACCCTTGCCATTGTTGGCGGCGTTTCTGGTGCCGGTCCTGGGTGTAGCGCTGTACCTGCATTACGGCGCCAGCGACAAGGTTGAACTGACCCGCGAATTCTCCCAGCCGCCGGTGTCCATGCAAGACATGACTCGCCGTCTTGAACGCGCCGCCGCCGCGCAGCCGGATTCGCCCGAAGGCCTGTACTTCCTCGGTCGCGCCTACATGGCTCAAGACCGTTCCGCCGATGCGGCGAAGATCTTCGAACGCACCGTGGCCCTGGCCGGCCGCCAGCCGGAACTGCTCGGCCAGTGGGCGCAGGCGCAGTATTTTGCTGACAACAAACAGTGGTCGCCCAAGGTTCAGGCGTTAACCGATGAGGCGTTAAAGCTGGATCCGAAGGAAGTCACCAGCCTCGGCTTGCTGGGAATCGCCGCCTTTGAAGGCCAGCGTTACCAGGAAGCCATCGACTACTGGAATCGCCTGTTGGCCCAATTGCCACCGGAAGACAATTCCCGCGCCGCGCTGCAAGGCGGCATCGACCGCGCCGCCGAGAAGCTGAAAGAAAGTGGCGGCACCGTCGCGCCTCAAAAATCCGCGATGAAAGTGCGTGTGGACCTGAGCGCTGACGTGAAGGCCAAGGCCTTACCTACCGACAGCGTGTTCATCTTCGCCCGCGCCGTGAACGGCCCACCGGCACCGTTGGCCGCCAAGCGCGTCACCGTCGCCGAGTTGCCGATCACCGTTGAACTGGGCGATAGCGATGCGATGATGCCGCAGTTGAAACTGTCGAACTTCCCCGAAGTCCAACTGGTTGCGCGCATATCCCGGGCCGGTCAGCCGACCACTGGCGAGTGGATCGGCCGCAGCCAACCGTTGGCCAGCGCCACCACTGCCCTGCAGCAGCTGACCATCGACAGTCCGGACAAGTAAATCGAGGAAAACGCCCATGACCGCATTTGCACGCATCACCCTGCTCAGCCTGGTACTCGGCTTGAGCGCCTGTGCGGTCCACCGGCCACCTCCCGGCCCAACCGGGCCGACCATACCGTCCTCCGGCCCGTCGACCCAGCCAAGCACTAAACCCTCCGGCCCGGTCACGCCACCCAAAGCGCCGCCAAGCTCCTCGCCAACCTTCGCCCCACCCCCGGGCGCCGCCAGCCACTGGGACGGCAAGATGCAGGTGTATGTGCTGGAAGAACAACCCGACACCTTCTACCGCCAGCGCACGTACTACCGCTGGAGCAACGGCTGGAGCCGCTCCATCAGCCCGAATGGGCCGTGGGAAGAAACCAGCGTGCAAGGCGTACCACCTGGCTTGAGCAAGCAATACGCACAATGAAAAAAGGCGACCTCTACAGGTCGCCTTTTTCATACCCGTGAAATGCATTCTTGCATCCACCGGAGCTCAAATGTGGGAGCTGGCTTGCCTGCGATAGCGTTGTGTCAGCCAAATATCTGCCAGCTGACCCACCGCCATCGCAGGCAAGCCAGCTCCCACAGGGATCACCGCGCCATCAAGCCACGGGACACTCCCGATTCAGCGCTTCATTCACCCACAGCTGCGCGATCTCAATCATCTGCACCACCGCCAGCACCTGCTTGCGGCCTGAGCCACCCAAATGCTCGGCGCAGTCGTACGCGCACACAGTCGCCGACTCAAGCATCTCGCAGGCGTTGCTCAAGGCAACTTCAGTACTGAGGCCGGGGCGGACAGTGAAGATTACGTCGGGTGGTGTTTGATTCGGGGTGGATGGTGGGGGATTGGGCGTGACTTTTTTCATGGTGAAGCTCCTATGAATGAGCACCTCCATCTCGCTACCACACGATGTAAGGAGGCGACTGTACACGGGGTGGTAGACCGGTCATAGAAACCCGGCAGGCCGAAGCCTCCCGTGCACAGCCGCCACAAAGCAGCCCGCACAAAAAAACGCCCTTAAGCGTTTTGGGGATCTATGAAGGAACCGGGCTACCACACCCGTTCGCTGATTTTGCAGCGACCCGCGAAGGTTAGCGGCGAGGTTGACCGGACGCAACCCGAAATCTGTGTAGGGCAGATCCTGATTGCTGAATCCACCCCGCCGCCCCTGTTGCAAGCGGGCTTTTTTGTGGCGAGCGGGCTTGCCCCGCGTTGGGCTGCGCAGCGGCCCCAAAACCTGACGACGCGTCCTGTCTGACTGATCGCGGTGGCCTTAATGGGGCTGCTTCGCAGCCCAACGCGGGGCAAGCCCGCTCGCCACAAATGGCCAACTCCAATGATTGCCTCGAGCGCAGGCTGTCAGGCACAGGGCATTAAAGCGTGATGGGCGCGCCGAACGTGGTGCGTGGTGGGTCGCACTCGGGTAATGTGGCCGCCGCCGGATTGCTGGATATACTTTCCAGCAACTACTACCCGGCCAGCCTGTCGCAAGTGGCGGGCCTGAATGATCGGGGTGAGATTGCGATTGGGCTGCGTGCGGATTTGGTGCAGGCTCGCCGCTGTGACGGGCTTCCCGTGGTGCAACACGTCTGGCGACAGGCGAAGAGGGTGTTTTGATGGCAGGCAGGTTGATCTATCTCATCGGGCCTTCCGGTTCGGGCAAGGACAGCCTGCTGGATGCTGCGCGGCCACGTTTGGCCGAGCGCGGTTGCCGGATTGTGCGCCGCGTCATCACCCGCTCGGCGGAGGCGGTGGGCGAGGCGGCGCAAGGCGTGAGCCCGGAACAGTTTGCCGCGATGGAGGCTGATGGCGCGTTTGCTCTCAGCTGGCATGCCAACGGGTTGGCCTACGGCATCCCGCGCGAAATCGACGACTGGATGGCGGCGGGGGAAGACGTGCTGGTCAATGGCTCCCGCGCGCACCTGGCGCAGACTCGCGAGCGTTATCCGGCCTCGCTGGTGTTGCTGCTGACGGTGGATCAAGCCGTGTTGCGCCAGCGCTTGGTCGCGCGCGGGCGTGAATCGTTGGCCGACATCGACGAGCGCCTGGCGCGCAATGCACGCTTTACCGCCGAGATGATTGCCGACAAGGGGTCGGCCTTGTTTGTGCTGGACAACTCCGGCCCGCTGGAACACAGCGTCGAGCGCCTGCTGTGCTGCCTGAACCACGGGCACTCGACATGCACCTGACCCTGCTCGGCACCGGCTACGCGCGGCAAATCCCGGTGTGCCACGCGTGTGCCCTGGCCCGCCGCCATCGCAGGCGAGCCAGCTCCCACCTTCTGAGCTTTGTTGTTTTCAGGTGTGTATTCCAAAACGGCTCATGAGGGCTTTGCGGCCTTGGGGTGTCAGCCCGAGCGCGCGGCTATCCAGGTCCTGGGTCATCCATTCACGGCTGATAACGTTCTGCAGCAATGCAGCACCCAGCGCGCCCGCCAGATGCGGGCGGCGCATGCTCCAGTCCAGGCACGAACAGGCAAAGTGCCGTCGCTGCGCGCGCAGTGTGGCCACATCAAGCCCGAGTTCAATCATCACTGATTCACCCGACGCGCTGAGCTGGTAAGTGCCGTCACCGACCAGCCATCCCGCCGCGACAAAATGGTCATGCAACTGCACCGCGAGCGTGCCTGCCATGTGGTCGTAGCAGGTGCGCGCAAACTGCAAGCGGCTGGGGGTGTTCGGCACAAAGGCCTTTGCGCTGTTTTGACTGATGACCATGAGACCTTCAATAGCCTGAGCCACCTGCGGGCCAGCGAGGCTGTAGTAACGATGGCGGCCCTGGTTGCGCACTGTAATCAGCCCGTCTTCCTTGAGCCTGGCCAAGTGGGCGCTGGCGGTAGACGCGCTGACCTCGGCGATCACTGCCATTTCGGTGCTGGTGCGCGCATGGCCGTCCATCAGCGCGCAGAGCATTTTCGTGCGCGCCGGCTCCGCGATTGCACCCGCAATGTGCGAGAGGGCGGCGTCGTCATCGTGGCCGTTCATAGTTCGTTCCTGAGCGAAGCGTTTGCGTGGGAGGCCGCCGATAGTACCGGTTCTTGACGAGAACAGGACGTACTGAATGACTCCGCTGGACGCTGCAACCCATGCTGACCCCTATGCCTATTACGCCGTTTTGCGACGCGCTGACGGGTTGCGCTTCGATGCTGACCTGGGCATGTGGCTCGCCAGCCGTGCGCAGACGGTCGAGGCGGTTTTGGCCCATCCCGAGTGTCGCGTGCGACCCCAGCATGAGCCCGTGCCTTGCGCGATTGCGCAGGGCGCGGCAGGTCAGGTGTTTGCGCGCTTGATGCGCATGAACGAGGGGGCAGGACATCGCTGCCCCAGAGCGGTAATCGAGCCTGCGCTGGCGGCGTTGAATGCTCGGCACGTTGCAGACGCGGTGACTCAACTCAGTGCCGGCATGAGAGGCCTGGATGAGTGGATGTTCAGGTTGCCGGTTTCGGTGGTTGCGCGTCTGTTGGGCGTGCCCGATGAGGAGTTGCACAACACCGCTGTGCTGACGCGGGATTTCGTCGCGTGCCTGTCGCCGCTGAGCAACGAAGAGCAACTGCGTAACGCTGATTTCGCAGCGTCGCAGTTGCAGCAGATGTTCAGCGGTGTGCTGGAAGAAACGGTGTTGCTCGCAAGGATTCGCAACGCCCGTTGGGAGGACGCGCGGGCAGTGAATCCGAACCTGATCGGGCTGCTGTCGCAAACCTGCGAAGCGACGGCAGGCCTGATTGGCAACACGCTGGTAATGCTCGCCCGGCGGCCTGAGCTGGTTGAGCAGGTTCAGCGCACGCCGACCCTGGCGACCGCGTTGGTGGCGGAGGTGGCGCGCTACGATTCGCCGGTGCAAAACACCCGCAGGTTTGTGGCGGCGCGTTGCACCGTCGGGGGACGTATCGTGGAAGCGGGCGATACCATTCTGGTGGTGTTGGCAGCTGCCAACCGGGATCCCGATGCGAACCCTGATCCTGACGATTTCCAGCTTGAGCGCCTGCAACGGCGCGTCTTCAGTTTCGGCTCGGGAAGGCATCAGTGCCCGGGC
This sequence comes from Pseudomonas sp. PWP3-1b2, assembly GCF_049896045.1. Classification (NCBI taxonomy): domain Bacteria; kingdom Pseudomonadati; phylum Pseudomonadota; class Gammaproteobacteria; order Pseudomonadales; family Pseudomonadaceae; genus Pseudomonas; species Pseudomonas sp. PWP3-1b2. The sequence continues at coordinate 23,981 of NZ_JAFCTN010000054.1, read as the reverse complement.
CAGGCGCTGGCTTTGAACCTTGCTGCGCAAGCCATTCTGGAGGTTCTGCGTCGGCAGCCATCGGTGCTCGCCAGTGTTGCCAACTTTGGGTATTGGCCATCACTGAATGGGCGTATCCCGCGTTTTGACGCTGTGCCGTAACGTCAGCTTCCAACATCCGGTAAAACAACCGTCGATCAGAGTGACGCATTCTGTGCTTGAGTAAATATAACTCTAGGGTTACTTTTATTCAGGCCAAGCCAAGGAGGCTGGGGTGCAAAGCAGGTTATTGATCAAGGAATTGCAAGAGGCGGGCTGGTTGCTGGATCGGGTTACCGGCAGTCATCATATTTTCACTCACCGTTACAGCCCGTACACGATCCCGGTGCCGCATCCCAAGAAGGACCTGCCGTTGGGCACCGTTCGAAGCATCAAGAAACGCGCCGGCTTGTTTGAGTTTTAAGGAGAGTATTCATGCAATACCCAATGTGTATCGAATGGGGCGATGACTTCACCGCCACCGGCATTCAGATCCCTGACATTCCGGGCGCCGTCACCGCCGGGGACAGTTTTGAAGAGGCGTACAACGCCGCCGTGGAAGTGGCGCACATCCTGTTGCAAGAGATCGCGGCAGAAGGTGGGCCGATTCCGATGCCAACATCGGTGGCCAATCACCACGCCCATGAGGATTACGCCGGCATGGGCTGGGGGATGCTGGAGCTGGACATCTCGCCCTATCTGGGCAAGACCGAGAAGGTCAATGTGACCTTGCCCGGTTATGTCATCCAGCGCATCGACCGTTATGTGCGTGAGCACAAGGTCAAAAGCCGCTCGTCGTTTTTGGCGGATGCGGCGCTGGAGAAGTTGGTGCGTTCGTAACGCGATCCATGTGGGAGCTGGCTTGCCTGCGAAAGAATCGCTGCGGTACACCTGAATCACCGAGGTGCCTGCATCGCAGGCAAGCCAGCTCCCACAGTAATGCCTCTAGGCAACTGCCGGTGCTGCCTGGCGCGAAGCACTCAGAAAACGCAGCAACGCGACGAGCGGGAACGCACTGCCTACCAGCATCACGCCCAGCCAGCCGCCATGTTCATACACGCTGCTGGCAATTGCCGAGCCGAACGCACCGCCGATGAAGATGCTGGTCATGTACAGCGCGTTCAGGCGGCTGCGGCTGTTGGCGTCGAGGGCGTAGATGGCGCGTTGGCCGAGGACCATGTTCATCTGCACGCAGAAATCCAGGACCACACCCGTCACCGCTAGGCCAATCACGCTATACAGCGGGTGCACAAAGGCTGGCAGAAAGCTCAACGCGGCAAACAGCATCGCCAGTAGCGAAGCGCGGTGCGTGTGGCCCGCATCGGCGAGGCGGCCAGCGATGGGGGCGGCGATGGCGCCCAGGGCACCTACCAGCGCAAACAATGCGATCTGGCTCTGGCTCAGGCCGTGGTTACGCGCCAGTTCCAGCGGGGCGGCGGTCCAGAACAGGCTGAAGGTGGCGAACATGCAGCCCTGATAGAACGCGCGCTGGCGCAGTACCGGTTGCTTGCGCAGCAAGGTGCCGAGGGACCGCAGCAACTGGCCGTAGCTGGCGCTGTGGTCGGGCTGACGCTTGGGGATGGTCAGCAGCAGGACCACGCTGATAAACGCCATCAGCGCGGCGGCGGCCATGAACATCGCGCGCCAGCCGAAGTGGTCGGCCACCACGCTGGACACCGGCCGTGCCAGCAGGATGCCCAGCAGCAGGCCACCCATGATGCTGCCGACCACGCGGCCACGGGATTCGGCCGGCGCCAGGTGCGCGGCCAACGGGATTAGGATTTGTACCGACACCGAACTGAACCCGATCAGCAACGACACCAGCAGAAACAGGTTTGGCTGCTCGGTAAACGCCGCGCCCAGCAGGCTGGCGATGGCCACCACGGTGGTGGTGATCATCAGCTTGCGGTTTTCCAGCAGGTCACCCAGTGGCACCAGGAAAAACAGCCCGAGGGCATAACCGATCTGGGTCAGCGACACAATCAGGCTGGCCATCGCTGGTGTGAGGCCGATGTCCGGCGCGATCAATTCGATGATCGGCTGGGCGTAGTAGATGTTGGCCACAATAGCGCCGCAACAGAACGCAAACAGCATCACCATGCCTCGGGTCATGGTGCTCGTAGCGGGTGGGATAGCATTCATGGCGTTCTCGTTAAAGCGAAGGAAGATGGCGAGGCAGAGTAATGACAATGCCGTGGCCGGAGTAGAGCGTTGGCGGTGATATCACTCATGCCGAAAATTAATGACTGAATCGTTAACGTTCGGGTCGAACGGCAATGATACATTCAGCCACAACTGCCGAAACAGGAAATCCACTTTCATGAAAATTACGCTGAACAAGATGATCCTGGCTTCAACCCTTGCCGCCGCTATGGCAATGGGCTTGGCCAATGCCGCTGAGGCCCCGCGCGTCGGCGTGCGCGGCGCCATCACGGCGGTCGACGGCGATGCGATCCACGTCAAGGTCAACAGTGGCGAAGACGTCACCGTGCACCTGACCAAGGACACCCAGGTGCGCGCCGTGACCCTGGCCAAGATCGATGAGATCAAGCCCGGCAGCTACATCGGCTCCGCTGCGATGCCGAATGCTGATGGCACCCTGACCGCACTTGAAGTCCACGTTTTCCCACCGGCCATGGCTGGCACGGGCGATGGGCATCGCGCGTTTGACCTCAAGGAAGGCAGCAGCATGACCAACGGTACCGTCGGCGACCTGGTGGTCAGCAACGGGCGCACCTTGACCGTCAGGTACAAGGGCGGCGAACAGAAGATCGTGGTGCCGGATGATGTGCCGATCGTGAACCTGGAGCCGGGCGATCGCAGCTTGCTCAAGGTGGGGACGAAGGTGGTGTTGTTCGCGGCGCAGGCAGCGGATGGGACGGTGACGGCTCAGGCCATCTCGGCTGGCAAGGATGGCGTAACACCGCCGATGTAACTGACGAACACAGAGCCCAATGTGGGAGCGGGCTTGTGTGGGAGCTGGGTTGCCTGCGATGCAAACACCTCGGTATGTCAGCAGGACCGAGGTGATGCTATCGCAGGCAAGCCAGCTCCCACAGTTTTTACTGCGTTTCGTCAGTTACTGCCCGCTGTAGATCTGATCAAAAATCCCGCCATCATTGAAGTGGGTTTTCTGCACGGTGCGCCAGTCCCCAAAGGTCTTCTCTACCGACAGAAAGTCGACTTTCGGGAAGCGGTCGGTGTATTTGGCCAACACCTTCGGATCACGTGGACGCAGGTAGTTGTTGGCCGCAATTTCCTGACCTTCCGGCGACCACAGGTACTTCAGGTAATCTTCGGCAGCCGCTCGGGTGCCTTTCTTCTCGACCACCTTGTCGACCACCGACACCGGCGGCTCAGCTTCAGCCGAGACGCTTGGGTAGATCACTTCGAACTGATCACGGCCGAATTCAAGGGCGATCATCTCTGCTTCGTTTTCAAAGGTCACCAGCACGTCGCCAATCTGGTTAGTCATGAAGGTGGTTGTTGCGGCCCGGCCACCGGTGTCCAGCACTGGCGCTTGTTTGAACAGTTTGCCGACAAACGCCTTGGCCTTGTCTTCATCACCGCCATTCTTGAGCACATAACCCCAGGCCGACAGGTAGGTGTAACGGCCGTTACCCGAGGTTTTCGGGTTGGGCACGATCACTTGCACACCGTCTTTGAGCAGGTCTGGCCAGTCTTTCAGGGCTTTGGGGTTGCCTTTGCGCACGATAAACACGGTGGCTGAGGTGAACGGCGCGCTGTTGTTCGGCAGGCGAGTGACCCAATTGTCGGGCACCAGTTTGCCGTTGTCTGCCAGAGCATTGATGTCGGTGGCCATGTTCATGGTGATCACGTCAGCTGGCAGGCCGTCGATCACCGAACGCGCTTGTTTGCTGGAGCCGCCGAAAGACATCTGCAAGGTCAGCTTGTCGTCCGGGTGCTCGGCTTCCCAATGCTTCTGGAAGGCGGCGTTGTAGTCCTTGTAGAAATCGCGCATCACGTCGTAGGAGACGTTGAGCAGAGTGACCGGTGCGGCGTGGGCTGCACCGGCCAGGGCCAGGCCGGCGGCCAGCAGAGAGGCGCTAACGAGTTTTTTCACTGCTCATTCCTTGTTGTTCGAGAAGGTGATCGGTTAAGTGGGGGCAATTTGCCAGCGACTATAGCGGGCACTGCATAGACGCTTAAAGATTAAAACGCTCTGTGCTTATTCCAGTTTATGGAAAAGATTATTGCCACAGCGCGAGCAAAACGCCGCGTTGGGTTCGTGGTTGTTCTTCTTGCACACCGGGCAGTCGTGCTGCAATTGTTCACCGCGCATGGCGCTCGCCAATTCGGCGGTGAAAATCCCGGTGGGCACGGCAATGATTGAATAACCGGTGATCATCACCAGCGACGAAATCACCTGGCCCAACGGTGTTTTCGGCACGATGTCGCCGAAGCCCACGGTGGTCAGGGTCACGATGGCCCAGTAGATGCCCTTGGGAATACTGGTAAAGCCGTGCTCCGGGCCTTCGATCACGTACATCAAGGTGCCAAACACCGTCACCAGCGTGCACACGCTGACCAGGAACACCACGATCTTCTGCTTGCTGCCGCGCAACGCGGCCATCAGGTAGTTGGCTTGCTTGAGGTACGGGCTGAGCTTGAGCACGCGGAAAATCCGCAGCATGCGGATGATGCGGATAATCAGCAGGTACTGCGCGTCGCTGTAATACAGGGCGAGAATGCCGGGCACGATCGCCAGCAAGTCCACCAACCCATAAAAGCTGAAGGCATAACGCAACGGCTTGGGCGAGCAATACAGCCGCAAGCCGTACTCGATGGCGAAGATCAGCGTGAAGCCCCACTCGATATAGGCCAGCAGGTTCGCGTAGTTCTGGTGGATCTGGTCGATGCTGTCGAGCATCACGATCACAATGCTGGCGAGGATGATCAGCAACAAAATGCCGTCGAAGCGCCGCCCGGCCGCCGTATCGCTCTGAAATACCATGACGTAGAGTCGCTGACGCCAGTCGTTGTTGCTGTCCATAAAACCCGCCCGAATCGAATGTCGAGAGAGCCTAGGGGGATTCGAACCGGCTGTCCACGCGGGCTTTGAACATCCGCCCGCTGGCGCGCACCAGCCAGCAGGCGAGGATAAACGGCGCGGTCAGCGCGGGCAGGTGTAAGGCGGCAAAACCGGGGGTGAGGATGATCGCCAGCAGGATGCCGAGCATGGGCAGCCACGGCTGGCGACGTGACTGGCTCAATGCCAAAGCCGCCAGCGCCGGGTTATAGCTGTGCAGGCCGAGGAGGGCGCTGGCGGGCTCGTCCAGCAACAGGGCAATCAGCACGCCACCGCTGGCGCCGATCAAGGCCCATAAGGCGGCGCGGCGGTTGGCGAGCAGCAGGCCCAGCGCAATCAAGGCGCCCGCCACGGGCTGGTCCATCAGCATGATTTGCGCGAGGCCGGTAAACGGCGCGGTGAGGAGGGACAGCGTATCGGGTTCAGTCAGGACGAAAGTGCTCTCGGGCACCGTGCCCATCAGCAACCAGCCGAGGCCCACGAAAGGCGCGGTGTAGGCGGGCAAGTCATCGGGCCGGGCGGCGTGTTTCAACCATTGGCGCGTGAGGATCGCACTCAGGCTGCCGCACGCGAGAATCAGCGGCGGCAACAGGGCCGACCAGGCGAAGTGCTGGCTGATCAACAGGCCCAGCAGCACGCCGTTGTAGCTGTAAAGCCCGGCCTGGCGCTCGGCCTTTGGATAACCCCGGCGCTGGGCCGTGAGCAACCCCGCGACGCCACCCAACAGCGCGCCGCCAAGCAAAGCCTTGGCGCCCGTCAGGATGGCCAGCAGGCACAGCAAGCCACACAGTGGATGGCGCTGCAGGAAAATTTGGCTGAAGCCGTTGAGCAGGGCTTCGGCCCAGTCGGGGCAGGTTTGGTTATTCATTTTGTGTGAGTCAATGGGACCGAGTTGCCCCCAATCGCAGGCAAGCCAGCTCCCACACTTGATTGGGTTCACAGATTTAAGGATGTGAATACATTCGACTGTGGGAGCCGGGCTTGCCCGCGATGAGGCCCGAGCAGGCGCTAAATCAACGTCTCGATACGCAACGAATTGGTCGACCCCGGCTGCCCAAATGGCACCCCCGCGGTAATCACCAAGGTATCCCCGCGCTGCGCCATGCCTTGGGCCTGGGCAATCTCCAGCGCCGTGGAACACACCTCATCGACCTGCCGCAGCCGGTCATTGACCACCGAATGCACGCCCCACGCCACGCTCAAACGCCGCGCCGTGGACAGGTTCGGCGTGAGGTTGAGGATCGGCGCCACCGGCCGTTCCCGCGCCGCGCGCAGGCTGGAACTGCCCGACTCGCTGTAGTTCACCAGCACCGCCACCGGCAGGATGCTGCTGATACGGCGGATCGCGCAGCTGATGGCGTCCGACACCGTGGCATCCGCCTTGGGCCGGCTCACGTCCAGTTGCGTCTGGTAATCCGGGCCGTTTTCCACCTGGCGAATGATCTTGCTCATCATCTGCACGGCTTCCAGCGGGTACTCGCCCGAGGCGGTTTCGGCCGACAGCATCACCGCATCCGCGCCTTCGGCGACTGCGTTGGCCACATCGGTCACTTCGGCGCGGGTGGGCGCCGGGGAGAAGCGCATCGACTCCAGCATCTGCGTGGCCACCACCACCGGTTTGCCGAGTTGGCGACAGGTGCTGATGATGTCTTTCTGGATCTGCGGCACGCTCTCGGCTGGCACTTCCACGCCCAGATCCCCTCTGGCCACCATGATGGCGTCGCTCAGTTCGGCAATTTCGCGCAGACGCTGCACGGCCGAGGGCTTCTCGATCTTGGCCATCAAAAAGGCTCTGTCGCCGATCAGCTCGCGGGCTTCGCGGATGTCTTCCGGGCGCTGCACGAAGGACAGTGCCACCCAGTCCACGCCCAGCTCCAGGCCGAAGCTCAGGTCGCGGCGGTCCTTGGCGGTCAACGGGCTGAGTTCCAGCAGCGCTTGTGGGACATTCACGCCTTTGCGGTCAGACAACTCGCCGCCGTTCAGCACGGTGGTGTCGATGGCATTGGCGTGTTTGGTGATCACGCGCAGACGCAGCTTGCCGTCGTCCAGCAGCAGGTCCATGCCGGGCTCCAGCGCGGCGATGATTTCCGGGTGCGGCAGGTTGACCCGGCATTGGTCGCCCGGCGTTGGGTCGAGGTCCAGGCGCAAGGCCTGGCCGCGCACCAGTTGCACTTTGCCCTCGCCAAACGTGCCGACGCGCAGCTTTGGCCCTTGCAGGTCCATCAGGATGCCCAGCGGGTAATTCAGCTGGCGCTCCACCTGGCGAATCCACTGATAACGCTGGGCGTGATCGGCGTGGTCGCCGTGGCTGAAGTTGAGGCGAAAAATGTTCACCCCGGCTTCCACCAGCTCGCGGATGTCATCGATGCCGTCGGTGGCCGGGCCGAGGGTGGCGAGGATTTTGACTTTCTTGTCAGGCGTCATGGGGGGTGTTCTCAAGGATCAGAATGGCGCGCAAGTCGTTGACGTTGGTGCGCGTCGGCTCGGTGACGATCAACCCGTCGAGGGCGGCGAAGTAGCCATAGCCATTGTTGTTGTCCAGCTCATCACTGGCCGACAGGCCCAGGGCTTCGGCGCGGGCGTAACTGCACGGGGTCATGATGGCGCCGGCGTTGTCTTCGGAACCGTCGATGCCGTCGGTGTCACCGGCCAGCGCGTATACGCCGGGCAGGCCCTTGAGGCTGTCGGTGAGGCTGAGCAGGAACTCGGCGTTGCGCCCGCCACGGCCATTGCCGCGCACGGTCACGGTGGTTTCGCCACCGGAGAGGATCACGCATGGCGCCGCCAGCGGCTGGCCGTGTTGCACGATTTGCCGCGCGATACCGGCGTGGACTTTGGCGACGTCCCGCGCTTCGCCTTCGAGGTCGCCGAGGATCAGCGGGCTGAACCCGGCCTGGCGCGCTTTCACCGCCACGGCTTCGAGGGATTGCTGCGGGCGGGCGATTAATTGGAAGTGGCTGCGGGCGAGGATCGGGTCGCCGGGTTTGACGGTTTCCGAGGCCGGGTTCTGCAACCAACTGCGCACCGAGGCGGGGGCGTCGATGTTGTAGCGTTTAAGGATGGCCAGCGCTTGTTGCGAAGTGCTCGGGTCGCCGACGGTGGGGCCGGAGGCAATCACTGTGGCCTGGTCGCCCGGCACATCGGAAATGGCGTAGGTGTAGACGGTCGCAGGCCACGCCGCTTTCGCCAGTCGGCCGCCCTTTATGGCGGACAGGTGCTTGCGCACGCAGTTCATCTCGCCAATGGTCGCGCCGGATTTGAGCAGGGCTTTGTTGAGGGTTTGCTTGTCGGCCAGGGTGATGCCTTCGGCGGGGAGGGCCAATAAGGCTGAGCCGCCGCCGGAGAGCAGGAAGATCACGCGGTCGTCTTCGCCCAGGTTGCTGATCAGCTCCAGCACGCGCTTGGCCACGGCGAGGCCTGCGGCGTCGGGCACCGGGTGGGCGGCTTCGACCACTTCGATTTTCTTGCACGGCGCGCCGTGGCCGTAGCGGGTGACCACCAGGCCGGAGACTTCGCCCTGCCAGCAGTTTTCCACGACCAGCGCCATGGCGGCCGCGGCTTTGCCCGCGCCGATGACGATCACGCGGCCGCTGCGGTCGGCGGGCAGATAGGGTTCGAGGACAAGCCGGGGGTGGGCGGCATCGATGGCTGTGGCAAACAGCTCGCGAAGCAGGTGTTGCGGATCGACCGACATAAGCGGGCTCCCGGGGGGTTCTTGTTATTAGGTTTGAAGCTTGGAATGGTGACCAAAATGTGGGAGCTGGCTTGCCTGCGATAGCGGTCTTCCAGTCAGACATTTATGTCCAGATACACCGCTATCGCAGGCAAGCCAGCTCCCACACTGGCCGGCATTTCAAATCTGGATTACTTATCGCGAATCGAAAAATTCGCCATATGCTCCAGGCCCTTGATCAGCGCCGAGTGGTCCCAGTTGCCGCCGCCAAGCGCGGCGCAGGTGCTGAACACTTGCTGCGTACCGGCGGTGTTCGGCAGGTTGATCCCCAGCTCCCTGGCCCCGGCCAGCGCCAGGTTCAAGTCCTTCTGGTGCAGGCTGATGCGGAAGCCCGGATCAAAAGTGCCCTTGATCATGCGCTCGCCATGCACTTCCAGAATCTTCGACGACGCAAAGCCACCCATCAGCGCTTCACGCACCTTGGCCGGGTCGGCGCCGTTTTTTGAAGCGAACAACAGCGCTTCGGCCACCGCCTGGATATTCAGCGCGACGATGATCTGGTTGGCGACCTTGGCGGTCTGGCCATCGCCATTGCCGCCCACCAGGGTGATGTTCTTGCCCATGCACTGGAACAGCGGCAGGGCGCGTTCAAAGGTTTGCGGCTCGCCACCGATCATGATGCTCAAGCTGCCCGCCTTGGCACCGACTTCACCACCGGACACCGGCGCGTCGAGGTACTGCGCGCCGGCCTCGTTGATCTTCGCGGCGAAGGCTTTGGTGGCGGTGGGGGAGATTGAGCTCATGTCGATCACCACCTTGTTCGGCGACAGGCCGGCGGCCACGCCGTCAGCGCGGAACAGCACGTCTTCGACCTGCGGGGTGTCCGGCACCATCACGATGATGAACTCGGCTTCCTGCGCCACCTGTTGCGGGTTGGCCAGGGCCACTGCACCTGCGTCGATCAGGGCCTGCGGGGCCTTGCCGTGGTGTTCGGAAAGGAACAGTTGGTGACCTGCTTTTTGCAGGTTCGCAGCCATGGGTTCGCCCATGATGCCAGTGCCGATAAAGCCGATTTTAGCCATGAGAAATTCCTCTTGTTATTAGGTGTATGGGCCTGGCGCGGCCTGCCAACACATAGAAGATCTACTGTGGGAGCTGGCTTGCCTGCGATGACGGTGTGTCAGGCAATCAATCTGTAACTGAATGACCGCTATCGCAGGCAAGCCAGCTCCCACATTTTGATCCTGTGTGTGTTCGGTCAGATCGCGTTGTGGGTTTTGAGCCAGCCCAGGCCTGCTTCCGTGGTGGTCAACGGCTTGTATTCACAGCCGACCCAACCCGCATACCCAATGCGGTCCAGATGTTCGAACAGGAAGCGATAGTTAATCTCGCCAGTGCCCGGCTCGTTGCGCCCCGGGTTGTCCGCCAGCTGGATGTGATTGATTTCACCCAGGTGCGCGGCCATGGTGCGGGCCAGGTCGCCTTCCATGATTTGCATGTGGTAGATGTCGTATTGCAGGAACAGGTTGGCGCTGCCCACCTGCTCGCGAATCGACAAAGCCTGTGCCGTGTTGTTCAGGTAGAAGCCCGGGATATCGCGGGTGTTGATCATCTCCATCACCAGCTTGATGCCCGCCGCCTGCAACTTCTCGGCGGCGTACTTGAGGTTGGCGACGAAGGTTTTTTCCACGGTTTGGTCATCCACACCGGCGGGACGAATCCCCGCCAGGCAGTTGATCTGGGTGTTGCCCAGCACCTGGGCGTAGGCGATGGCCAGCTTGACCCCGGCGCGGAACTCCTCGACCCGGTCGGGGTGGCACGCCAGGCCGCGCTCGCCCTTGGCCCAGTCACCGGCCGGCAGGTTGAACAGCACTTGGGTCAGCCCGTTGGCATCCAGCTGTGCCTTGATGTCGGCGGAGCTGAATTCGTACGGGAACAGATATTCCACACCCTGGAAGCCCGCATCGGCGGCCGCTTTAAAGCGGGCAAGGAAATCCTGTTCGGTGAACAGCATGGACAGGTTGGCAGCGAAGCGCGGCATAGGGTTCTCCTTAATCGAGCAGGGAAATGGCAGTCGGTGCATCGTTGCCGACCAGTGCCAGATCTTCGAATTCGTTGACGGCGTTGATCTCGGTGCCCATGGAAATATTGGTCACGCGCTCCAGAATAATCTCAACGATCACGGGAACCTTGAATTCTTCGATCATCGCCTGCGCCTTGCGCAACGCTGGCTGGATCTGGTTTGGTTCGAACACGCGCAGGGCCTTGCAACCCAGGCCTTCGGCGACGGCGACGTGGTCCACGCCATAGCCGTTCAGCTCCGGCGCGTTGAGGTTGTCGAAGGACAACTGCACGCAGTAATCCATTTCAAAACCGCGCTGGGCCTGGCGGATCAAGCCCAGGTAGGAGTTGTTCACCACCACGTGGATGTACGGCAGCTTGAACTGCGCGCCCACCGCCAGCTCTTCGATCATGAACTGGAAGTCGTAGTCGCCGGACAGCGCCACCACTTTGCGCGTCGGGTCAGCCTTGACCACACCGAGTGCTGCCGGAATGGTCCAGCCCAAGGGGCCCGCCTGCCCGCAGTTGATCCAGTGACGTGGCTTGTAGACGTGCAGGAACTGCGCGCCGGCAATCTGCGACAGGCCGATGGTGCTGACGTAGCAGGTGTCTTTGCCGAACACCTGGTTCATCTCTTCGTAAACGCGCTGCGGCTTGACCGGCACGTTGTCGAAGTGGGTCTTGCGGTGCAGGGTGGCCTTGCGCTGCTGGCAGTCATTGAGCCAGGCGCTGCGGTCCTTGAGCTTGCCGGCGGCTTTCCACTCGCGGGCCACTTCTATGAACATCGTCAGTGCGGAACCGGCGTCGGAGACGATGCCCAGGTCCGGCGTGAACACGCGGCCAATCTGCGTCGGCTCGATGTCGACGTGGATGAATTTTCGGCCTTCGGTGTACACGTCCACCGAACCCGTGTGGCGGTTGGCCCAACGGTTGCCGATGCCCAGCACCACGTCTGACTTGAGCAGCGTCGCGTTGCCATAACGGTGGGAGGTTTGCAGGCCAACCATGCCGACCATTTGCGGGTGATCGTCGGGGATCGTGCCCCAACCCATCAGGGTCGGGATCACCGGAATACCGGTCAGTTCGGCGAATTCCACCAGCAGTTCACTGGCGTCGGCGTTGATCACGCCGCCACCGCTTACCAGCAGGGGGCGTTCGGCCTGATCCAGCAGCGCCAGGGCTTTTTCTATTTGGATGCGGGTGGCCAAGGGCTTGGCCAGCGGCAGCGGCTGGTAGGCGTCGATGTCGAATTCGATCTCGGCCATCTGCACGTCGAACGGCAGGTCGATCAGCACCGGGCCAGGGCGGCCGGAGCGCATTTCATAGAAGGCTTTCTGGAACGCATAGGGCACTTGGCCGGGCTCCATCACCATGGTCGCCCACTTGGTCACCGGCTTGACGATGCTGGTGATGTCCACGGCCTGGAAGTCTTCCTTGTGCATCCGTGCACGCGGCGCCTGGCCGGTGATGCACAGAATCGGGATCGAGTCGGCCCAGGCGCTGTACAGCCCGGTGACCATGTCGGTGCCCGCCGGGCCCGAGGTGCCGATGCACACGCCGATATTGCCGGCCTTTGTACGGGTGTAGCCCTCGGCCATGTGCGAGGCGCCTTCAACGTGGCGAGCAAGGACGTGATCGATGCCACCGACCTTCTGCAAGGCCGAATACAGCGGGTTGATCGCGGCGCCCGGGATACCGAAGGCGGTGTCGACCCCTTCACGGCGCATCACCAGGACTGCGGCTTCGATTGCTCTCATTTTGCTCATGGTTTTGGTGCCTCTTGCGTTTTGTAATTGTATACAAGTGGTGTCTGGTCAAAGTGTATTCACGGTGAGCTGCGCAGGTCAATCCATTTTATTCGTGAGCCTTTGCGTTCGCCGGAAGCACTTTTTTCGACGTATGGAGCCTTCGTCAGAAAATATTGTATACAAAAAACAACGTCATTGTGTTCTATTTGTTTGATCGAACATCTGATCCTGCGTACCTCAACCGCTTTACCCATAACAAGATAAGGACGGCACCATGAGCGCTTTAACCTTGAAACTCGCGACCCAACTGGCCAGCCAGGCCCTCAGCGCAGGGCGCACGATTTCGGCCGCGCCGCTGACCATTGCCGTGCTCGACAGCGGCGGCCACTTGATCACTTTGCAACGCGAAGACGGCGCCAGCCTGCTGCGCCCGCAAATCGCCATCGGCAAGGCCTGGGGCGCGATTGCCCTGGGCAAAGGCTCGCGTTTGCTGGCACTGGACGCTCAACAGCGCCCGGCGTTTATTGCCGCATTGAACAGCCTGGGGCAGGGCAGCGTCGTGCCGGCGCCCGGCGGGGTGTTGATTCGCAATGGGGAGGGCGCGGTGCTGGGGGCGATCGGGGTCAGCGGGGATACCTCGGATATTGATGAGCAGTGCGCGATTACGGCGATTGAGGGGGTGGGGTTGTTGGCGGATGCGGGGGTGTCAGCCTGAGCTTTGTTGATTGTCAGGGCGTCATCGCGGGCAAGCCCGCTCCCACAGGGATTGATGGTGTTCACACCGGCCAATGTGGGAGCGGGCTTGCCCGCGATGCAGGCGACTCGGTTTTGGATCAAAGCCAAATGGCATCCCACAAGGGGTAGTCCCCATATTTCTTCACCAAGCCCGCTCTCAAAGGGTTGGCCACAATGTAGCGGGCAATCCCTTCAAGGCTTTCTTCGCGCCGTACGGCATGATCATGAAAGCCCGGTTGCCAGAGGCGGCCTTGACGCCCTGCTACGGCATTTACGACGCGGGTGCTTTTGGACTTCACTTGGCGCATCAAGTCGGCTAGAGAGCCTTTTTCCAGTGAAATAAGCCAGTGGAAATGGTCAGGCATTACGACCCATGCCAGGGATGTTGCCAGGCGCTGCTGTTGAGCAATTCTGAATTGTTGAACGACTAGCCGACCGAGTTTGAAGTCCTTGAAAATGGGCTCGCGATCGAGGGTGTTGCTGGTCAGTAAATAGATTCGGTTGCTCTCGTTGTACCTGCCGATGCGCAGGCGTTTTGAAGCGGGGAGATCAGGCATTCCTTGGCCTCTCTTCAGTGGATGTTCTGAGAGGCTAGATCCAGGACGGGGAGGTTGATGGTCAGGCTTTTGGCAGGATGTGTCTGTCAGGGCGCTTTCGCGAGCAAGCCCGCTCCCACAGGGGACTTGCGGTGTTCATACAATTTGTGTGCGCCGCAGGACACTGTGGGAGCATGGCTGCACCGCGGTCTATCAGTCCGGCTCACACCCCTTCAACACCAACCGAATAATCGTCGCCGCCGCCGCTTCATAATCCGCATCATCCAGCTTGGCCTTGCCGGTCACCGCTGAAATCTGCCAGTCGAAATCCGCATAGGTTTGCGTCGCCGCCCAGATGCTGAACATCAGATGGTTAGGGTCAATCGCCGCGATCAACCCGCGATCTACCCAGCTTTGGATGCAGTCGATGTTGTGCTTGGCCTGGGCATTCAACTGCTCAACCTGCTCGGCAGTCAGGTGCGGCGCGCCGTGCATGATTTCGCTGGCGAACACTTTGGAGGCAAACGGCAGGTCGCGGGAAATACGGATTTTCGAGCGGATGTAGTTGCTCAACACTTCCTTGGGCTCGCCCTGGGGGTTGAACGGCGTGGAAGCGGCCAGGATCGGCTCGATAATGCTTTCGAGCACCTCGCGGTAGAGGTTGTCCTTGGACTTGAAGTAGTAATAAACGTTGGGCTTGGGCAGCCCGGCCTTGGCGGCGATGTCGCTGGTTTTGGTCGCGGCGAAGCCCTTGTCGGCGAACTCCTCGCTCGCCGCCCGCAGGATCAGTTGTTTGTTGCGCTCGCGAATGGTGCTCATAAACCAGGAACTTCCTTGCCATGACAGGCGGTCGGGCATGTTAGCACCGGCTTGGCGCAGCGCTCAAGAATACGGGCGCAGCCCTTGTATCACGGGCGTTACACTGACATTTTCTGTCTTGATGCTGAATGCATTCGCAGTTGTACAGGCATGCACCGGGCGCGCTGATAGAGTTCAGGTCAGCGACACGGTGACAGCGCCGGTCGTTTTGTCCTGTATTCGGCGTTCGAGTGAGAAACCGTGGAGAAAAGCAGACGACGTACGTTCGCCTGGGTCGTTGGCGTGCTGTTGCTGGCGCTGGTGATTGTTTTGGGCGTGCACTTTTTTTATGGCGGCGCCCATAAGGGCAAGCCTCCTTCTCTGGGTGAGCCGGTCGCTGTGGTTCCGGTGGCTTTGCAGGACGTGCCGGTGTACATCGACGCCCTTGGCACTGTTATTCCCACTCGCAGCGTCACGGTGGTGAGCCAGGTCGATGGCATTCTCAGCAGTGTGCAATTCAAGGAAGGCCAGCACGTCAGCAAGGGCCAGGTCATCGCCCGCATTGACGACCGCGCGCTCAAGGCGCAACTGGCCGTCGCCAAAGGCACGCTCGCCCACGACCAGGCGGTGCTGAGCAACGCCCAGCGTGACCTGGCGCGCTATCGCGATTTGGTCATGGCCGGCTCAACCAGCCAGCAAACCCTCGACACCCAGGCCTCGGTCGTTCAGCAACAACAGGGCACTGTCGCCGCCGACCAAGGCAATGTGCAAAACCTCGACGTGCAACTGAGCTACTGCACCATCACCTCGCCGGCGGATGGCGTGGCCGGTTTGCGCCTGGTCGACCCCGGCAACTACGTCACCACCGCCAGCACCACCGGCATCGTGGTGATCACCCAGATGAACCCGGCCACGGTGGTGTTCGCTGTGCCCGAAGATGACCTTGGCGCGATCAACCAGGCGCTGGCCCGAGGCACCGTCACGGTGCTGGCCTACGACCGCAACAAGAAGTCCCTGCTGGCCACCGGCACCCTGTTGGCGCTCGACAATCAGGTGGACACCAGCACCGGCACTATCAAGGTCAAGGCGCAGTTCGATGATGCCGGCACTGCGCTGTTTCCCAACCAGTTCGTCAATGCGCGCCTGAAGGCCGACACCCTCAGCCAGATCGCCGTGGTGCCGACCCGCGCGATCCAGCACGGCAGCAAGGGCGACTTTGTGTTCGTGGTCAACGGCAGCAAGGCCAGCCTGCGCACGATCAGCACCGGCCCGTCCACCGGAGATGTCTGCGCGGTGCTCGACAATGGGCTGAAGGCCGGTGAGCAGGTGATCACCGAGGGCGCCGATAAACTCGATGATGGCTCGCCCGTGAAGGTTGTCGCCGAGTGAGGGGCTGGCGGACATGAACATTTCGCGACCCTTTATCGAACGCCCCGTGGCCACCACGCTGATGATGGTCGCGGTGCTGCTGCTCGGTTTGCTGGGCTATCACTTGCTGTCGGTGTCGGCGCTGCCGGAAGTCGATTACCCGACCATCCAGGTGTTCACCCAGTACCCCGGCGCCAGCCCGGACGTGGTCAGCTCCTCGATTACCGCACCGTTGGAACGCCAGCTCGGTGAAATGCCGGGGCTCAAGTCCATGAACTCCACCAGCTCCGACGGCGCCTCGGTGGTGACCCTGCAATTTGACCTGTCGCTATCTTTGGACGTGGCCGAGCAGGAAGTGCAGGCGGCGATTAACGCGGCGGGCACCTTCCTGCCGGCCAACCTGCCGTACCCGCCGGTGTACAGCAAGGTCAACCCGGCGGATGCGCCAGTGCTGACCCTGTCGCTGACCTCCGACGTGCTGCCGCTGACCAAAATCGAAGACCTCGCCGACACACGCCTGGCGCAGAAAATTTCGCAGATCACCGGCGTCGGCCTGGTGACCATCAGCGGCGGCCAGCGCCCGGCGGTGCGGGTCGAAGCGAATACGTCGGCGCTGAACAACCTCGGCCTGTCGCTGGATGACCTGCGCACGTCCTTGGGCACTGCCAACGTCAATCAGGCCAAGGGCAATATCGATGGCAAGTTCCAGGCGTATTCCATCGGCGCCAACGACCAGTTGCAGTCGGCCGAGGAATACCGCGACCTGGTGATCGCCTATAAAAATGGCGCGCCGATTCGCCTGTCGCAGATCGCCACGTCGACCCAGGGCCCGGAAAACCCAAGGCAAGCGGCGTGGACCAATGATACGCCGTCGATCGTGCTGAATATCCAGCGCCAACCCGGCGCCAACGTGATCGAAGTGGTCGACCGTGTGCAGCAACTGCTGCCCAAGTTGCGCGCCAGTTTGCCGGGCACTTTGAAGGTGGCGGTGCTGACTGACCGCACCCAAACCATCCGCGCCTCGGTCACCGATGTGCAGTACGAGTTGGGGCTGGCGATTTTGCTGGTGGTGATCGTGATTTTCGCCTTCCTGCGCAATGTGCCCGCCACGATTATTCCGGCGGTGACCATACCGCTGACACTGATCGGCACCCTGGCCGTCGCCTATGCGCTGGGCTTCTCCCTGAATAACCTGACGCTGATGGCGCTGACCATCGCCATCGGCTTTGTGGTGGATGACGCCATCGTCATGATCGAAAACATCACCCGCTACCTGGAGGCAGGCGACACTCCGTTGCAAGCCGCGCTCAAGGGTGCGGAGCAGATCGGCTTTACGATTATTTCGCTGTCCATCGCACTGATCGCGGTGATGATCCCGCTGCTGTTCATGGGCGATGTGGTCGGGCGGCTGTTCCGCGAATTTGCCATGACGGTGGCGGTGACCATTGTGATTTCGGCGGTGATTTCCCTGACGCTGACGCCGATGATGTGCGCGCACATGCTCAAGTCCAAACACGAGGAGCGCCGCGCGGATTTCTTCGACCGCATCAACCGCCATTACGTGCGTGGCCTGGATTGGGTGTTGGCGCACCGCACCCTCACGTTGATTTCGGTAGTGCTCACCGCCGCGCTGACCTTGTTCACGCTGGTGATCATGCCCAAGGGCTTTTTCCCGGATCAGGACACCGGCCTGATTCAGGGCATTTCCCAGGCTTCGCCAACCGTGTCATTCCAGCAGATGCAGGTTGAGCAACAACGCTTGGCGGCGCGCATTCTCAAGGACCCGGCGGTGCAAAGCCTGTCGTCGTTTGTCGGGATCGACCAGACCAACCCGACCATCAACCAAGGCAATTTGCTGATCAACCTCAAGCCGCGTGGCGAGCGTGACAGCAGCACCGCAGTGATCCGCCGCCTGGCCGACGCGAATGCCAACGACGCCGGCATCCGCCTGTACCTGCACTCGGTGCAGGACCTGACGCTGGACGCCACGGTGGCCACCACCAGCTACCGCCTCGGCCTGCAAGCCACCGACCCGGATGAGCTGGAACAATGGACCGGCAAACTGCTCGCCGCGATCAAGAAAGACCCGATGTTCACCGACGTGCAAAGCCAGGCCATGCAGTTCGGTAACCAGATCAAGCTGACCTTCGACCGCGCCACCGCCTCGCGCCTGGGCATCACGCCGCAGGCCATCGACGACGTGCTGTACGACGCCTTCGGCCAGCGCCAGGTCTCGACCATTTACACCCAGCTCAACCAGTATCACGTGGTGATCGCCACCGACCACCCGCCGCGCAATTTGCCGGATTTGCTCACCGGTTTGTACGTGGACATACCCGGCGGCGGCGTGGCGCCGTTGTCGAGCATGGCGACCCTGGAAGTGGTGCGCGCGCCGGTGACCATTAACCGGTTGGGGCAATTTCCCTATGCCGATGTGTCGTTCAACCTCGCGCCCGGCCAGACCCTTGGCGCCGCAGTCACGCGCTTGCAGGCCATTGAGGCTGAGGTCGGCTTGCCGCTGTCGGTGCAGGCCAACCTCGAAGGCGCGGCGGCGACATTCCAGGCGTCGCTGTCCAACCAAGTGTTTCTGGTGCTGGCGGCGATTGTGGTGGTGTACCTGATGCTGGGGATTTTGTACGAGAGCTTCGTGCACCCGGTGACGATCCTCTCGACCCTGTTGTCGGCGGCGCTAGGCGCCTTGCTGGCGTTGCTGGTCACGGGCACGCAGTTCGACATCATCGGCTTGATCGGCATCGTGTTGCTGATCGGCATCGTCATGAAAAACGGCATCATGATGGTCGACTTTGCCCTGGAGCTTTTACGCGAAGGCGGGTTGAGCCCGGTTGAGGCGATTCGTCAGGCGGCGGCGCTGCGCTTTCGGCCGATTTTGATGACGAGCATGGCCTCGCTGTTCGGCGCGGTGCCGTTGGCGCTGGGCACGGGCATCGGTTCGGAGCTGCGTCACCCGCTGGGTATCGCAATCATTGGCGGCCTGTTGCTGAGCCAGTTGCTCACGCTGTTTTCCACGCCGGTGATCTTCCTCGCCATGCACGGCCTGGGCGAGCGTTTCAGCCGGCGCCCGGTTACCGTGGGCTGATGCGATGAACCTCAGCGCGCCGTTTATCCGCCGCCCGATTGCCACCACGCTGCTGGCGGCCGGGCTGGCCCTGTTTGGCGTGCTGGCGTTCAACCTGTTGCCCGTGGCGCCGCTGCCGGAGGTGGATTTTCCGACCATCAGCGTCAGCGCCTCGTTACCCGGCGCCGACCCGACCACCGTCGCCAGTTCCGTGGCCACGCCACTGGAGCGTCAGTTCGGGCAGATCGCCGGGGTCACACAAATGACCTCGGCCAGCAGCCTGGGCTCGACGCGTATCACAATGCAGTTCGACTTGAGCCGCGACATCGACGGCGCGGCCCGAGACGTGCAAGCGGCGATCAACGCCGCGCGCAGCAACTTGCCCAGCGACCTGTCCGGCAACCCGACCTACCGCAAGGTCAACCCGGCCGACTCGCCAATCCTGATCATCAGCCTGACCTCCGACAGCGCCACGCCGGGCCAGATGTATGACGCGGCCTCAACGGTGCTGGAGCAGCGGTTGCTGCAAACCACCGGCGTCGGCGATGTGACCGTGGGCGGCGGCGCACTACCGGCAGTGCGGGTCGAGTTGAACCCCGATCGGCTCAATAAATACGGCGTCAGCCTGGAGCAGGTGCGCCAGGTCATCGGCGCCTCCAACGCCAACCTGCCCAAGGGCAATGTAGCGGTTGGCGACCGCTCCTACGGCATCGGCGCCAATGACCAGTTGCTCGACAGCCACGACTACGGGCCGTTGGTGGTCAAGGCGCACAACGGCGACCTGATTCATATTTCCGACCTCGGCTACGTGCGTGAAGACGTGCAGGACCTGCGCAACTTCGGCCTGTCCAACGGCAAGCCGGCGGTGCTGCTGGTGGTGTTCAAGCAGCCGGGCGCCAATGTGATCGACACGGTGGACGCGGTGAAAGCCTCGCTGCCGTTTTTGCAAAGCTCGATTCCGGCGTCGATCAAGCTGGACCTGCTGATGGACCGCACCACCACCATCCGCGCCTCGCTGCACGACGTGGAAGTGACCTTGCTGGCGTCGATCCTGCTGGTGACGCTGGTGACCTTTGGTTTCTTTCGTGACTGGCGCAGCACGCTGGTGCCGGCGATCGTGGTGCCGTTGTCGCTGCTCGGCACCTTTGGCGCGATGTACTTCCTCGGCTACAGCCTGAACAACCTGTCGCTGATGGCGCTGACCATTTCCACCGGCTTTGTGGTGGACGACGCCATCGTGGTGGTGGAAAACATCATGCGCCACCTGGAGCGCGGCAAGACTCGAGTGCAAGCCGCCATGGCCGGGGCGCAGGAAGTCGGGTTCACGGTGATGACCATCAGCGTGTCGTTGGTGGCGGTGTTTATTCCGCTGCTGCTGATGGGCGGGATTGTCGGGCGGCTGTTTCGCGAGTTCTCGGTGTCGTTGTCGGTGGCCATCGTCATCTCGATGGTGATTTCGCTGACCGTCACGCCGATGCTCGCCAGCGTGTTGCTGCGCGCGCCGAAAGAGACCCACGAAGGCAGCGAACACCCGGATTCGCGCTTTCATCGCTTCTATGACCGCACCTTGGGCTGGGTCATCGACCACTCTATTCTGATGGGCCTGGTGACGGTGCTGGTGATCGTGCTGGCGGGTGTGTTGTACGTGCTGGTGCCCAAGGGGTTCTTTCCCCAGGAAGACACCGGGCGCCTGCAAGGCAGCATTATTGCGGCGCAGAGTATTTCCTACGGGGCGATGCAAAAGGACTTCACCGAGATCAACCACAAAGTCATGAAAAACCCCAACGTGGAGACCGCTGCCGGGTTTGTCGGCGGCGGGGGCGGTGGTGGCGGGGCGGTCAACAGTGCGCAAATGTTTGTGCTGCTCAAACCGCTGGGTGAGCGCAAGGACAGCGCCACCGAGGTAATCGGGCAAATCCGCCGCACGCTGGGCGACTTGCCGGGGACCAGGCTGTTCCTGCAATCGGCGCAGGACATCACCGTGGGTGGCCGGCAAAGCGGCGCGCAGTATCAATACACCCTGACTGCCGACGACCAATCCTCGCTGGATGAATGGGTGCCGAAAGTGGTGGCGGTGCTGCACACGTTGCCGCAATTGACCGACCTGAATACCGACCAACAGGACAACAGCCTGTTGGCCAATATGCACATCAACCGCGACACAGCGGCGCGGCTCGGCGTGGGCATGTCGGCGGTGGACCAGACGCTTTACGACGCGTTTGGCCAGCGCCAGGTGTCGACCCTTTACCGCGCCGCCAACCAGTACCACGTGGTGATGGAAATCGCGCCGCAATACTGGACCGACCCTCAAGCGCTCAAGGGCATTTATGTGCCGAGCGGCGTTCAGGCCGTGTCGAGCAAGGGCATCACTGCGGCGCCGAATCTGGCCAGCGCGGCGCCACTGGTGCCGCTGTCGGCGCTGGCGGATAACGCGGTGGCGCGCACGGCGATTTCCATCAGCCACCAAAGTACGTTTCCGGCGGTGACCATTTCCTTCAACCTGGCGCCCGGCACCTCGATTGGCCAGGCCACCGAGCGGGTGGATGACGCGGTGAAGCAGTTGCGCATGCCGGCCAGCGTTACCGGTCAGTTTGCCGGGACGGCGCAGGTGTTCCAGTCTTCGGTGGCCAGCGAGCCGCTGCTGATCGTGGCCGCGTTGCTCTCGGTGTACATCGTGCTGGGCATTCTTTATGAAAACCTGATGCACCCGCTGACCATTCTTTCGACCTTGCCCTCGGCGGGTGTCGGCGCCTTGATTGCCTTGCTGCTGACCGGCACCGAGCTGTCGATCATCGCGCTGGTGGGGGTGATTCTGTTGATTGGTATCGTGAAGAAAAACGCGATCATGATGATCGACTTCGCGATCACCGAGCGGCGTGAGTTCGGCCTCACGGCCAAGGCAGCGATCCGCCGCGCGTGCCTGATCCGCTTCCGGCCGATCATGATGACCACGCTGGCGGCGATCCTCGGCGCTCTGCCGCTGGTGCTCGGCACGGGTTACGGCTCGGAACTGCGCCGGCCGTTGGGCATAGCGATTATTGGCGGGTTGCTGCTCAGCCAGGTGCTGACGCTTTATACCACTCCGGTGATTTACCTCTGGCTCGACCGGGCGTCGCAACGCCTGGGCCGGCACAAGGAAGCAAGGTCATGAAATTCAGAGTTAGCGTGCTGGTTGTCAGCCTGTTGCTGGGCGGTTGCATGGTCGGGCCGGATTATCAAAAGCCCGCCATGCAACTGCCGCAGTCGTTCAAGGAAGGCGCGCAATGGCAGCGCGCGGCGTCCAACCCCCAGGGCGCGCTGGACAGCCAGTGGTGGCTGGCTTACCGGGACCCGGTGTTGAATGATTTGGTGGCGCGCTCGGCCACGGCCAACCAGTCGATCATTGCCGCACAGGCGGCCTATCGGCTCGCTCAGGCGCAGGTCGCGTCGAGCCGCGCGGGGTTGTGGCCGACGGTGGGCGTGGGCTTGTCGGGCTCGCGGGGGGAGGGCGGTGATGGCAGCAGTTCCAGTGGCGTGGCGTCGACCGGCGTGAAAAACAGTGTGAGTGCGACCCTGACGGCCAGTTGGGAGCCGGACTTGTGGGGGCTGGTGCGGCGGGGGATTGAGTCGAGCCAGGCCACGGCGCAGCAATCGGATGCGTTGCTGGCCGGGGTTCGCCTGTCGATCAGCTCCAGCGTGGCGAGTAATTATCTGGCCCTGCGGCAGATGGACATCGACGTGCGTTTGTTGCAACAGCAGCAGACGATCAATCAGCAATTGCTCGACATGATTCAGGCGCAGTTCTCTCAGGGCGTTGCGACCAATGACCAGTTGCTGGTGGCGCAGGATCAACTGACTGCCTCGATTGCTGACTTGCAGACGTCGCTGCGTAGCCGTGAGCAGTACGAGCATGCGCTGGCGGTGCTGGTGGGGAGGGCACCGAGTGAGTTCAGTGTGGCGCCGCGCGAGGATTTCAGTTTTGTGCTGCCGAGGCCGCCGTTGAGCTTGCCGTCGACGTTGTTGCAACGGCGGCCGGATGTGGTGGCGGCTGAGCGTTCGGCGGCGGCGGCGAATGCCAAAATCGGTGTGGCTGAGGCGGCGTTTTTTCCGACGCTGGATCTTACGGGGTCGGCGGGTTATCGCGGCAGTGCGTTGGGTGGGTTGTTTTCGTTGCCCAATCGGATCTGGACCCTGGGGCCGGCATTGGCGCAGACGCTGTTTGACGGTGGTGCGCGGGAGGCGGCGGTCAAGCAGGCTGAGGCCAGCTATGACCAGATTGCAGCCAACTATCGCGGCACGGTGTTGGGTGCCTTGCAGAATGTTGAGGATAATTTGTCGGCGATCAATCATCTGCAGGCGCAGGCTGATGCGTTCCAGCAGGTGTTTACGCGTAACCAGCAGTTGTTTGGTAGCCAGGAGGCGCAATTGCGTGCGGGCACGGTGAGTCGGGAGGCGGTGCTGACTCAGCAGTTGGTGTTGTTGCAGGCTGAGCAGAATTTGCGCGATACGCAGGGGCAGTTGAGTCAGGGGAGTGTGGCGTTGGTTCAGAGCCTTGGCGGCGGCTGGCAGCCCTGACGGGCTCCACGCCGACCACTGGTCTTGCTGATGCCCCCGAGGATTCCAATGTGGGAGCTGGCTTGCCTGCGATGGCGGCCTTCAAGTCGCCCACTCTCTTGCTGATGCCCCCGAGGATTCAAATGTGGGAGCTGGCTTGCCTGCGATGGCGGCCTCCAAGTCGCCCACTCTCTTGCTGATTGCCCCCGATCCAAATGTGGGAGCGGGCTTGCTCGCGAAGGCTGGGTGTGGGGCGCTGGAGCTTTTGGGTCGGAGTACATATCCATTGTTTCGGTAACGGCTACCTATGGTTCCGCTCTTACAGCGGCTCACTTTTGGAAAGACCGGAAGCCGGCCCAGCCAAAAGTAAGCAAAAGGTCTTCGC
>NZ_JAFCTN010000053.1:0-38466 GCF_049896045.1 Pseudomonas sp. PWP3-1b2 | reverse complement strand
GCACCCATGATGGATTGGAGCCACTAACTCCACAGACCTTTAAATACGTACCCTGTAGCGCACCATTGAAATCCCCGTACCACTTCTGTACCACTCCCCTGCCAAGGACGGTGGTTCCTCGCACGTATCGGCTCGCGAATATCCGCTGCTATGCTTCAAGCTTTAGGAACCTGGGCGATATTGATGGCGAGCGAATACTCACTAGCGGATGTGCTGGAAAGGATGTATGAGAACCAACTGGCGTTAGAGGCGGCCATAATGGAGCTGGTGTTATGGACAGAAGAGCGTGGCGAATTGACGACTGGTGGAAACGTCCGTGGCGCCCTTCAAACGCTTGGTGAGAACGCAGGCCACATCAAACAAGGCTTAGCCAAGCTGAAGAAGCAGGATCGCCCATAAATAAATTTATCGCCAATGCAGAAAGAGGTTCAAACGTACCGGGCGTTCGAATGTCTCCTTCAACGCCAAATTGCCAAAACACAAGCCCCTGATTTTCCTAGAGAAAGTCGGGGGGTTTGTGGCTTTTGAGACCTGAAAAATAGCCCCATGGGGCCACCATGGGACTGGCACCCTATCTTGGTGCGAAATTAGACGTCTGGATGTGGCTATTTTTGACAGGGCCACGCCGCATAGTTTCGCGCAATGTCCGAACGTTCTATAAGCGGTTACTCGTTGCGAATGAGAGTACAGTCGTCGTTTCATCGTCCTATGCCGATGAGCGTGATGGATGACTCATGAACGGTTCAATTTGCGATGTACGCCCAGTAAAGCTGGAGATGATTGCCCTATTGTCCAAGATTGCCGACGCAGACGCCTGTCGTCAGGTCCTCGGGCTTGAAGGTAATGTCTTGTCGTTTTTGTGGAGGCTCGAAATTGATGAGGGTGTGCCATCGCTGGACACTGAGAACGTCGGGGTTGTGCTCAGAAGTGCGTTAGAGGCGCGTTTTTATGAGCTAACCTCGTCCAAAAATTAAAAAGGTGCAACTGGCGTTACATCTTTGCTCCCGTTTCAATCACAGGCTACAGCCACAATAGCTTTCACCGCGATACTTTCCAATGCAGCGCGCTCCCGTTCATTCCGCTCTCCCACTGTGACAAGGACTTATCGATGCGCCTGGCTGACTTTATCCTTAAAAATATTGAGCCAATACTTCAGAAGTGGGAGGACTTCGCCAAGACTTTGACCCCAGCAGCGGACTGCATGGATTCAACAGAGTTACGCGATCACGCAGAGCAGATGCTTCGAGCGATCGCAGCAGACTTGAAAACAGTTCAAAGTCATGAAGAGCGGGTTTTGAGATCTCACGGCGAGGCGCCCAGGGATGAAAATGAAACAGCTGCGGAAACCCATGCCGACACGAGATACGCTTCGGGCTTTAGCATTGGCCAAATGATTGCCGAGTACAGGGCCTTGCGCACCAGTGTGCTGGTGCTTTGGATGCCGCCTGATCATGTATCACAGGAACAGGAAATTTCTGATGTGGTTCGTTTTAACGAAGCGATAGACCAATCGCTCGCGGAGTCGGTAGTGGCTTACACCAATGCTGTAGATGCCGCCAGAAACGTATTCCTTGGGATTCTTGGCCATGATCTGAGAAGCCCACTTGGCGCGATATCGCTTAGCTCAGAGCTTATTTTGGGTTCTGACGAGCTTCCCCCAAAGGTGACCAAGAATGTGACTCGTATCTTTACGAGCGCCAACCGGTCCATAAAAATCGTGGGCGACCTTCTGGACTTCACGCGTACTCAGCTCGGTTCGGGCATACCTGTGCGCGTTGAACTCGGCGACTTGGTTCCTGTGTGCGCCGGAATGGTCGAGGAAGCGAGAGCGGTTCATCCGGAGCGCAAGATAGAAATTCAATCGGATTACAGACTCCTGGGCAATTTTGATAGGGCCCGGATGGAACAGGTAATCGCCAATCTAATCGGCAACGCTATACAGCATGGCGACACTGATGCTCCCATTTTGGTTACCCTGAAATCTGAAAGGGGTTATGCGTTTGTGTCCGTTCGTAATGAAGGTTTACCGATTGAACCATCAGCGAGAGCAATGTTATTCGACCCTATGGCCAGGCATTTGCGGGCAGGGAAAGAGGAATACGGTTCCGGCGCTGGTCTAGGGCTCGGGCTTTACATTGCTTCCGCAATTGTGACCGCCCACCGAGGGAATATTGAAGTCGAATCGGTAGCTAGTGGCACCACTTTTACCGTGTGTATCCCTTTAAACCTGTCCGCAACGGTCTAGCTGCTTCACCCGCTGTAGATAACGCCGCTTATGTAAAAAAGGCCCCCACTCCTTCACCAGGTGTGGGGGCCTTTTTGTTTGCCGGCGGAAACCATTTGACGCCTTGCAGGTGAGAGTGCGGGCGCGTGAACGTGAAGGTTGTGAGTGCAGCGCAATGCAGTACGCAGCTTCAAAAGTACCTCGCCCTAGGCATCTTTCGCGCTTTTATGTTGACCCACGGGAATGAGGTTAGGAGGGTTAGTTTTTGCTGGGTGCCCTGAAAGCCTCGTCTATTAAGGCTTTTCGAAGGTTTGGCAAGGTTAGCTTTTCGGTTAGGTCTGGTTATTTCCTAACCTTTATCAATGTTAAATATTCAGTATATTAATTCTTTTAAAAACAGATAGTTACGAACTACTAACCTTTGACCTAACCCAACCTAACCCATCAAAGTTAGGTCTCAAACCCAACAAATACGGGCCTTCCAACCCAATCACACCACCTCAAAAAAAAACTAACCTTTTTCCCGAGGCACCTACAGAATTCAGCCGTCCGTGCGTGCTTATAGTCGTTCCGCAAACTATCCACCCTCGCAGGGTTCCGCAGGTTTCTGCCCCCTCCCAAACTCCAAGCAAGCGCCCAGCCTGAGCCGACGAGAGTGGTCCGCAGGTCCGCAGAAAAATCGACCCATTTAGCCCGCAGGCGAGGTGGGGGGACGACGGCGCGCGCCAGGTGCAGACCAGCCTTTCGACGCGCCTGTAGCACGTCATTGCCCCGACATGTGGCACGCCAACTCCCCCCTCTACAGCTCGTCGCCTCAGATCGCGTCATTGGCAAACCTCGATTACTGTATGCACATACAGTATTAATAAGCAGTCATGCGCATGATCCCTACCGAACTCAAAAAAGCCTGGCTCGCCAAATGGCGCGCGTTACTTGACGACAACGACTTCCGAATGGGTAGCCCCGAGGCCCATCGAGTCATGTGCCGATGGGAAACCCGCGACATGTTGGAAGCAGGAGTGATTGATCAGATGGAGAAGTTCGAGATGGACGAGCTGGCCGACGCGGCTTACTGGCACGCCGTCGAAGAGCTGACTACCGCCTCTGAGGGGTATAGGTATGGTGCCCACTACAATGTCGTGCACCGAGCCAGTTCGGGATGCATTGGGAAGATAGTTGCCAACACATACTATTCAGCCACTGGCCCAAGTGCAGGCGGGTTTGATGGGAAGGTGTTTGGCGACAAGCGTGACATGCGCTTGGTATTCCGCCTTAACAACGAGGCCTGGGCGATAAACGGGCTGATGATCACCACGCCATCCGGTGAGTTATATGATCTGGTGCAGACCGCGCAAGTCGTCAATGGGAAGATTTATCCAGCGATCTGCGACGCAGACGCCTATCGGGCGCTTGTGGATTGTGCGCAGGTCGCTCTGGAAGATCGTGATTTCGAAAGCTATCGGAAAGCCAGACCTCTACTGCTATCGGCCAAATTCGCTAAATGCACCGTTTGCCTCGACCGCTTCGCGCTGAGAGAAGATTGCACGACCTGCGCAGGCAACGGATTTGTATCCAAAACCGGAAATTACCCAGCGTCGTGCGCATAAGCGGATACAGCCTCGTCGAGCAGTCCCCGCTGTTCTCCGCAATCGCGGAGGTTATTTTGCCGCCGCTCCAAGCTCAAAGGGCTTGAACCTCACTACCTCCTCGCCGACCCAGTCATTGAGAAGGGCCAGGCGTGTCTGAATTGGCTCAAGCTCGAGGGTGGCCCAGACCTCCCCTGCTTCCTTCGGCGAACCAAAGCCCCCCGCGTTCTTCGGCACGATGCCCATCAACTGGGGATAGACCCGCAACGCGGCAAGAACATCGCCCTGGGTCTGATCCTTGATCGAGTTGAACTCATCCTTGGCCGACACCTCGCTCACCGGAATCAACTGAATGCCCTCCTTCTTCCCGTTCGGCGCGTACACAAACAGGTTGCGGAAGTTGCCCGGCCCTTTGGAGTTTTTCAAAGCCGTACGCAGGTCATCAATGTCGGATTCGTTCTGCGCCGCGTCTGTCATGTACAGGATGAAACCGGCATGGCTGCCGTTTTCGTAGTATTTGCGGCGGAACAACGTCGCCGACTGGTTCAGCAGCGCCGATTGCAACGCACACAGCCACTCCGGCAACCCGTAAATTTCCTGATGCAGATCCAGCTCACGCAAATGGAAGACGCTACCCTGGTCAAACTCATGCTCATTCTTCCAGCCCTGCACCTGGAAATAGCGCTCGTCCTTCCCAACCCGCATGTACTTCGCGAGGGGTGGCTTTAATGCCACTGTCGAACCGAGCAATGACCGCCGCGCCTCGACATACCCATTGCCCAGCGCAAGGTAGTCCTGGGCGTATTGGTCAAACGCCTCGCGGCTCAACAGCTTGTGCGGGATGAACGTGCGGGTCAGTTGGTTGCGCTTGAAACGCAACCCTGAATCAAGGTGCACGCTTGCCTTGACCGACCGTGCAAGTCCATCCAGCGACAACGGCGGCTCATACCAGCGCCCGTTAAACCAGCACTCCAACGAGTCGAATATCTCCCTGGCCGACAAGACCGACTCCGGCTCGCCGAACGTAAACGCAACCGACTTGTGCTCACCCACCGCCTGCTCAGTGGCAACCGCCACCCCTTTGTTTGTACTCATCAAAAAAGCTCCATCCGCCCGGTGTTGGCAGCCGTCTGCCCTTCGAGCGGTTCGTGGTGTAGTGCATGGAAAAGCGCCCAGGCCAGGTCGGCGTGGCCGGTGGATTCGCTGCGCCCGGCGGTATAGGTGAACTGCCGGCCGCTGGCGGTGATGGTTTTGCGGATAGCCATCAGTGATTGCGCGAAGTCCGTCCAGCCCGCGTCGAACTCCAGTCGCCCCTTGTTGATCACGTCATAGGCCTTCATCACCAAGCGCGACTTAACCTCTGGCGAATAGCTGAACGTGGTCAGTCCTGGGAAGAACTGCCGCACCAGCTGCGCCACGCCCGAGCCCATGCCTGTTACGTCGATGCCGATGTAGGTCACCCAGTAGCGCTGGGTGACCATGCGGATGGACTCGGCCTGCGCCGCGAAATCCATGCCACGGAACTGGTGCCGCTCAATCACCCGGAACTTGCCGCCCGGCACCATCGGCGGTGCTACGACCACCAGGCCAGAGCTATCGCCCGTTTCGGCCGGGTCATAGCCCAACCACACCTGGCGGTCGGCCAGCGGGCGTGGTGCCAATGGTTTGTAGTCCTCGGCCCAGTTAACCCAGCTGTCAACCATGCACGACTGCAACATCGACAGCGGGAAGATGCTCGCCCCGTCGTCCACAAACTGGCACATCAGCAGGTTTTGGAACGCCTCGGCGTCGTACTCTTGGCGCAGCTCTTCAAGGTCAAACAGATCACAGCCGCGCTGCTCAGCGTCGAGAATCGTGACGATCTGCCGCCATACCTTGTCCTCGCACAACCGCCCCTGCTGCAGGGCATCGTGGGAAACGTCTACTGAAATACGGTTGGCGGCGGGTTTGCCTTTGTTGAATCGCTCCCCCGTCCAGAACGTGTAGGCCTCGTGAGCCATGCTCGACGGCGTGCTGAAGTAGGTGCGGCGGTATTGCTTCTGCATCGCCATACCCGAGGCGACCTTGTTCAGTTCCTTGAACTTGAACGTCCAGAAGAATTCATCGAAGTAAAAATTGCCGTGGTAACCCTGCGCGGTGCGAGCATTGGTGCCCAAGAAGTGCAGCTCGGCGCCGTTCGCCAGCGTGATGGGATCACCGGTCAGCTCAACGCCGACGACTTCCTTGGCAAAGGACTGAATATACGACTTGAAAATGTGGGCCTGATTCTTCGACGCCGACAGGAAAATCTGGTTACGGCCCGTGGTCAGAGCATCAATCAACGCCTCCCGAGCAAAGTAGAAGGTCGCCCCGATCTGCCGGCTTTTAAGGATGGCCCTGGTGCGCTGGTTGCCAGCCTTGTACCAATCCAACTGATAGCCGAAGCACCCATCGACAAACGCCTGAGTGAGCAGCTCGATATGCTCCTCGCTGAACTCATTGCGGCTCGGTTTTTTCTTCGGCCCGCTGTTGCGGTCGTTCAGTTTCGGGTTTAGCTCAGACTCGGTACCCCCGCCCTGGAACCGCTCAATACGGGCCTGGCGCTCCAGCTGCCGGTGGAGTAGGTCGATTTCCTTGAAGTCGCCGCTGGTCTTGCCGTCCTTCAGGATCAACTGCACCAACCGCGCCTCCAGCGCACCGCCAATACGCTCGACGTTATCCGCCCGGTCCCATTCGTCACGAGCCTTCCAGCTGTGGACGGTCTTTTCTTTTTCGTCCAGGTATTCGGCAATTTCAGTGATGCGCCAACCGGTCCAGTACAAAAACTTTGCCTGGCGGCGGTTATCACGGACGGGAATTTCAGCGAGAGCATTCATGGCGCAGATGCTGCCTCCCGCGCGCGTGGTACACCCGCCCCGCGCCCTGTAGAGCATCGTTCTACAAGTGCGGCTCGTTGCCCGCGAGGCCGCAGCTGCCGACCATGCCCACATCGCAACGGCAGTTCGCCGCCACCGCACTGAGGACTCCCCATGGCCAGCAGCACCAAACAGAAATTCCGCTCCAAGTGGACCCGCATTGCCGTAGAAGGCGCGACCACAGATGGCCGCATCATCGAGCGGAGCTGGATTGACGACATGGCCTCGCAGTACAGCCAGAACACCTATGGCGCTCGCATCAACTGCGAACACATCAAGGGTTATTGGCCCGGTGGCGAATTTGGCGCTTACGGCGACGTAGTGGCGCTTAAGGCTGAAGAAGTCGACATTGCCGGCATCAAAAAACTGGCGTTGTTCGCCCAGCTCGAACCCAATGACGCGCTGCTGGCCTTGAATAAGGCCGGTCAAAAGGTCTACACCTCGGTCGAGATCCAACCGAAGTTTGCCGACAGCGGTAAGGCCTACCTGGTCGGCCTCGCCATCACTGACACTCCAGCCAGCTTGGGCACCGAAGCCCTGAGCTTCAGCGCTACACATGGCACCTTGGCCGGACGCAAACAGGACAAAGACAACCTGTTCAGCGCTGCCGAGGAAGCCTCACTCGAATTCGAAGAAGTCACCGACCAGCCGAGTGCTTTTGCAGCAATCAAGGCAAAGCTCGGTGAGTTCATCAAACTGAGCAGGGACAAGGATGGCAAGGATGCCAACACTTTCTCCGACATCGGTGACGCGCTGGAAAGCCTGGTAACCCTCGCCACCCAACAGGCTGAGCAAGCCGACGCTTCAAGCAAGGCCTTGGTAGATCTGAAAAAGCAGTTCACCAGCCTGGATAGCGAGCTGAAAGAGCTCAAAACCAAGCTCGGCCAAACCGCTGACCTTAGCCAGCCACAGCGCCCTCACAGCACTGGCGGTTCAGGCACCGTACTGACTGCTTACTGAATCCACGGCCCAACACCGACAAGCCTATTCACCGGAGAACACCCCCATGCGTAAAGAAACACGCTTCGCCTTCGCCGCCCTGGCCGTGCAGATCGCCCTGCTCAATGGCGTGGCCAGTGCCCACGAAAAATTCAGCGTCGACCCCAGCATCCAGCAAAAACTGGAAGTTGCGGTGCAGGAATCCGATGGTTTCCTGAAACAGATCAACATCATTGGCGTCGACGAGCAGTCAGGCGAAGCTCTGCTGCTGGGTGTCAATGGCCCGGTTGCAAGCCGCACAGATACCTCCGGTGGCACCCCTCGCAGCCCGTTGAGCCGTAGCACGCTGAGCAAGGACAGCTACGTCTGCAAGCAGACGAACTTCGACAGCGCGTTCCCATATGCCCTGCTGGATGCCTGGGCCAAGTTTCCCGACTTCCAAGTCAAGCTGAGCAACGCGATCATCCTGCGTCAGGCACTGGACCGCATCATGATCGGCTTCAACGGCACCAGCGCAGCTGCAACCACCAACCGTGCCGCCAACCCACTGTTGCAAGACGTCAACATCGGCTGGTTGCAAAAGATCCGCCTAAGCGCCGATGACCGCGTGCTCGACGCCGCCACCATCGGCCCCCGCAAAGTCATCAAGGTCGCGGGCGTCGACACCGTGTTCGAGGGTGATTACGCCAACCTCGACGGGCTGGTATTCGATGCCATCCAGATGCTCGACCCATGGCACCGCACCCGCCCGGACCTGCGCGTTATGGTTTCGCGCAACCTCATGCACAGCAAGCTGCTTGCCGCTGTGGAAAAGGGCGCGGACTCCAACCAAGAAGAGAACGCCGCTCAAGAAATCGTCAGCCGCGCCCGCTTGGGTGGCCTGCCAGTGGTGGACGCTCCATTCTTCCCGGATAACACAGTGCTGATCACCACCCTCAGCAACCTGTCGATCTACTATCAGAACGGTGCCCGTCGTCGTCACTTGAAAGACGAACCCGAGCTCGATCGTGTCGCCGACTACCAGTCCTCGAACGAAGCCTACGTGATTGAAGACTTCGGCCTGGTCGCCTTGGTGGAAAACATCACGGCCGTCAGTTACCCAGCACCAACTGCGGCTTAAGGGGCGCGCCATGCACCAGACACCCGCCCAACGCAACCAGCTGCGCAAACGCGCAGCCATTGAAGCCGCCGCAACAGCACCGGCCACGTCAATGGAAGGCGCCACCGCCTACGAGCATCAACTTGCCCAACTGGCCCAGCACCGCGCGCGTCTCAAGCAGGTGCAGTCAAACCAAGGTAAAGCCGAACTCAAGGCGCTACTGATCCCTGAGTACGAGCCCTATGTGCAAGGCGTGCTGGACGCTGGCAACGGTGCCCAAGACGAAGTGCTCACCACCATCATGCTCTGGTGCATTGATGCCGGCGGCTACCCCGGAGCGCTGCAGATCGCCGAATACGTCATCAAGCACGGTCTGAAAATGCCGGACCGCTTCGAGCGCTCCACCGGCACATTGATCGCCGAGGAAATCGCCGAAGCGGCCCTTAAAGCACAAAAGGCTGGCGACAGTTTCCCGCTGTGGATTCTTGAGCAAGCCCAGCGCATCACCGCCGAACAGGACATGCCCGACCAAGCTCGCGCCAAATTGCACTTGGCGCTCGGCAAGGCCTTCGCAGCCATTCCTGACGATGCAGTTGCCGAAAACCTGGGAGCTCTGACAGAGGCCAAGAAGCAACTCGTCAAAGCCATTGACCTGCACAGCAACTGCGGCGGCAAAAAGGATCTGGAGCGCGTAGAACGCCTCCTCAAAAAACACGCTGCTACCAGCAGCTAACCGAGCGTCCCCACGCACCCCGCCGGCTCGGGGCGGATCGGCCAGGCCGCTCCTCCTGAACGTGAAGCCCCGACCACCGGCGATCTATCGGAGCAGTCATGAACACCGCCTTTGCCAACCTCTACCAGAGTGATTTCACTCCAACGGAATCTGAACGGCGCTTGGCTGCTGCGGCTGAACAGTACGTGGCCGAAACAGAGGCCTACGACCGCACCGTCTGCACCGGCCCCATCAAGCACGGCGCCATCATGCCGGCCGACTCGCACGAGCGTGGGCTGGTGAACCGCAACGCCATGCGAGCGATGGACCGTCTCTGTATGCAACACCCCGAATTCACCAGGCAGCAGATCTTGCGCGAAGTTTCCCGCGCAGACATCCGAGGCCCTTCCCTTTGAGCGCATTTGTAGCCAGCGGCCAGGTCAGCGGCGGTCATATCAATACCGACCCATTTTGGCCCTCAATCGACCTTGAGCAACTGCGCGCCACCCTGCGCATCGACAATAGCGTCACCCCCGCACGCCTTGAAACTGCTGTAATCGCCGCAGCCATCAACCTGAACCGTGAATTGAAGTCGTGGAAAGCCAAACAACTGGCAGCCGGCTACGCCACGTTGGCCGATGTACCCGACGATAAGATCAAAGATGTATCGGTCCAGGCCCACCTGTATCGCCGCGCGATAGAGGCCGGTACCGGCGCCGAAGTTTGCGAGCGGTACCGCGACTACAGTGCGACCAACACCGGCACCGATAAAGCCGAAGAAAAAGCCCCGACCATCGACGACTATCGGCGCGATCTGCGCTGGGCCGTGCGTGACTTCCTCGGTTTAAGCCGCACCACCGTGGAGCTGATCTGATGCCCGTTGCCGTCCGCGCCAACCAAAACGACACCGTCGACGCCCTTTGCTGGCGGCACTACGGACGCACCGCAGGTGTCACCGAGGCCGTGCTTGAAGCTAACCCCGGCCTGGCCGATCACGGCCCAATCCTGCCGCAAGGTCTCGTCGTCAACATGCCCGAAGCCCAAACCAGCGCGCCTCAGCGGCAGATGGTGAACCTATGGGACTGACCCTCTGCAATCAAGGAAACTCACACCATGGCTGATCCGACTTCCAGCGTTGTGTCTGGCCTGCTCATTGGCCTGGGCCTGGCTAGCGTCACCCCCGTCATCGACGACGGCGCGCTGTTCGGCGCAATCCTCGGCGCCTGGCTGGTCACCAGTACCAAGCGTGATCTCAAGGTCTGGCAAAGGCTGGGTTCCCTGTTCCTTTCGGCTGGGGTGGGCTACCTGTTCGCGCCCATGGCCTTGCAAGCAATCCCGTTTATCACCAGCGGTGGCAGCGCGTTTATCTGCGCCCTGGTGGTCATCCCGATCAGCATCAAACTGATGGTGTGGGTGGAAAAGGCGGACATCTGGGACATCTGGCGTCGCATCCGAGGGGGCACCTGATATGCCGAACATCGAACTGGCCGTGCAGCTGATCGCGGCAATCGCCTACCTGCTGAGCGCCCTGCGCCTGGCCTGCTATACCCGAGGAGACGCGCGGTACCGGCGCAGCATCTCACTGCTGGCAAGTCTGTTCGGCGCCGTGCTGTGCATCTGCGGTCTGGAAATCCTGCTGGACCGCCAGCCAACAAGTCTCGGCCAGGCCGCGTCCATCGTGCTGCTCTGCATCTTGATTTTCCGTTCACGCGGCAACGTCGCCGCCTTGTTGAGGCCCAGTGCATGACCACCACCCTTCGCCACGGCGACCGCTCGCAGGCGGTGCTTATCCTGCAAAAGAATCTGAACAGGCACGGCGCCAAGCTGGTACCAGACGGCCACTACGGTGACGCCACCGAGGCCGCAGTGCGCGCGTATCAGGTGAAAGTGGGCCTGGTGGCCGACGGCATCGCCGGCAGCAAGACCCAATCAAGTCTGGCCGGTGGCGACTGCGCCGATCTGCTGCGCAACAACGACCTGGTCGCGGCTGCCGGACGCCTGGACGTGCCGCTGGCAAGCATCTACGCGGTGAATGAAGTCGAATCCAAGGGCAAGGGCTTTCTCGACAACGGGAAACCGGTGATCTTGTTTGAACGGCACATCATGTTCCGCGAGCTTGCCAAGGTTCGACACCAGGGCGATGACCCGGCCGAACTCAAACGCCACGCCGAACATCTCGCGTCCGCCAACCCCGCGCTGGTCAACCCAAAACCCGGTGGGTACATCGGCGGTACCGCCGAACACCAGCGCCTGGCGATGGCCCGTTTGATCGACGACACCGCCGCGCTGGAGTCGGCATCTTGGGGCGCCTTCCAAATCATGGGTTTTCATTGGAAGCGCCTCGGCTACACCAGCGTGCAAGACTTCGTTGCTGCGATGAGTGCCAGCGAATCGCAACAGTTCGACGCCTTCACCCGCTTCATCGAAACAGACCCCGTGCTGCACAAGGCCCTCAAAGCGCGCAAATGGGCCGAATTCGCCCGGCTCTACAACGGCCCGGACTATCTGCGCAATCTCTACGACACCAAGCTCCAGCGCGCCTATGAACGCCACGCTGACTGCGAGTGCGGACAAGGAGTGGCGGCATGATCGACTTCGAAGCAGTGAAGAAATTACAGGTCAAGGACGGCGACCTGGTGGTGGTGCCTGACTCGACCGAACAAGCCGACATGGTGCGGCTCGCCGAATGTATCCAGCTGATGAACGGTGCCAGGGCTGTCATCGTGCGCGGTCCCATCATCCAGCTCGACACCGCCTCCATGAACAAACTCGGTTGGTACCGCGCGTGAGCAGCCTGCGCCAGGCGCTTTACGGCATCGCCCTACTCGGTGCCCTGGCGCTGCTGATTTGGGGGCAGGAAACGAGGATCGATGTCGCCGAGGGCCAAACCCAACGGGCAACGGATGCAGCCAAGACCGCGCGCGAAGACGCCGACCGCAACTTGGCAACCGCAAAAACCCTTACCGCCACCTTGACCCAGGAACGTGAAGCACAGAGTGCCCTGCGCACGCAGCAGGACATGCTGCGTCGGGGCCTGGCAAAGCGCGAGCGCACCATAGAGGAACTGAAACGTGAAAACACTGAACTACGCGACTGGGCTGCTCAGCCTTTGCCTGACGCTGCTCGTCGGCTGCGCGAGCGCCCCGCCCTCACCGGCGCCGCAGCTTACCGTGACTGGCTGTCCGGCCGTGGTGCCGTGCCAACTGCCAGCGACCAGCCCGCGCAGTAACGGCGATCAACTCACCGACCAGGACCGCGTTGAAGCGGCTTGGGCCGACTGCGCCGCACAAGTCGATATGGTTTATCAGCATCAGCAGGCCGCTCAATGAACAAGCC
Source organism: Pseudomonas sp. PWP3-1b2 (assembly GCF_049896045.1). Classification (NCBI taxonomy): domain Bacteria; kingdom Pseudomonadati; phylum Pseudomonadota; class Gammaproteobacteria; order Pseudomonadales; family Pseudomonadaceae; genus Pseudomonas; species Pseudomonas sp. PWP3-1b2. The sequence continues at coordinate 25,676 of NZ_JAFCTN010000053.1, read as the reverse complement.
CGAGAGCCTGCGTGCGCACCTGCTGGCCACCGTCGCAGAGTTTCAGCACAACCCGGATTTACTGTTGATCTTTATCGACAACGGCAAGGTCCGCTGCACAGCTGCGGCGAGCCTTTCCTTTGAGTACAGCTACGACCTGCAGATCATCATGACCGCCTTCGCGGGTCACCCGGACAGCGTGATGTTGCCGGTGTTGGGGTGGATCAGCATCAATCAGCCGGAGCTGCTGGAAAACTACGAAAAGGCGCAGAACGGCATCCAGTTCGAGGCGGATATTCTCGATAAGGAAAAGGTCGACCTCAGCTTGACGCTGCATCTGACCGAGCGGGTGGTGGTAGGCACGAACGCGCAAGGCAATACCACCGTTAAGCATGCTGGCGAGCCGCAACGTGTAGCGGGTTACCTCGATCCTAATTGGGTGCCCGGTTCCCAAGGCAATACCGATGAATGGGTAGTAGCCGATGACCAGTAAACTGGAAGCTCTTGAGACCTGGGCGGCTGGCCTGCTGGAGCAGCTGCAGCCTGCCGCCCGTAACCAGCTGGCCCGCACCATCGGTCAAGAGCTCCGACGCAGCCAGCAAAAGCGAGTGCTGTTGCAGCAAAACCCGGATGGCAGCAAGTTCGCACCACGGAAAAAGCGGGACTTGCGCGGTAAGCAAGGTCGCATCCGGCGCAAAGTTGAGATGTTCAAAAAACTGCGCACCGCGACCTACATGAAGGCCCGAGGCGACAGCAACGCCGTTACCGTGGGTTTCACCGGACGCATCTCCCGCATTGCCAGAGTCCACCAATTCGGTTTGAAGGACCGCGCGGAGCGTGACGCGCCAGAGGTGCGGTACGAACAAAGGGAATTATTAGGTTTTACGGATGAAGACCTTGATATAATTCGTGACGTTTTATTGAAAAAATTAACGCAATGAAGCAACTTTCCTACCGAAATATAACACGCAAGGATCGCAACAAATGAGCAAACCAAACTACAATATTATAGTAGGCCTATGGATTACAGCGTTCATATTGACTTTAGCAGCGCCTATTACGGCGGGCATATTGAAGCAGCCAGAGATAGCGATATCTACATTAATTATAGGAATATTTTTAACCCTAGTAATGATACTTGACCTAAAACAAGATCGGGTAATGAAAGGGCTATTCATAATATTATTCGGCGTTCTATTTCAAGCACTATATCTAAAACTCATATATATATTCGTCCCCAAAAACACTATTCCTGCCAACTACAAGGAATACCTCGACATTTATTCTCAAGTTTTATTATTTGCGTGCTCAGGCGCGGGCGGAAGCATCATCGCGGTTCATGCTGACAAAAGCTCTCTTGACAATGACTCGATGCCCTCCGGTGAAAAACACGCTTGTCAAAATCTAGAACTTAAAAACCTTATGAAGACGATTAAAAAACTAGAAAAAAAATTCAACACCATTATTTTAACAATCGCTTCTTCAGCACTGATGCTATTCATTTTGGCAGTAGCAGTTTTAATCCGATAACTCACTTAAAACTCTGCGCATTTCCTTTGGTGTAATTGGAGACATGTAAGCAGAGCGATTACAATTTCCGCAAGCTGCACATCCCCACACGTGGCGCCACCATCGGCGCCATGAACGATTTCGCCGCCCTCTCCCGCCTGCTCGAAAACCTCATCCGCTTCGGTGTCATCGCCGACGTGCAGATGGAGCCCCCGCGCGTGCAAGTAACAACCGGGACGCTGACCACCGCCTGGCTTCCCTGGCTGGCGTTGCGCGCTGGGTCTGATCGCGAGTGGGACCCGCCCACAGTTGGCGAGCAGGTGATCCTGTTCAGCCCATCCGGCCAGCTCGCCAACGGGGTCGTCGTGACGGGCGTGTTCAGTGACCACATCCCGGCCAACGGCAACCGCGCCGGCCTGCACCGTCGAACCTACGCGGATGGCGCGGTGATCGAGTACGACAGCGTGGCACACCACCTCAACGCCACGCTGGTCGACGGAGGCACCACCAACCTGATCAGCACCGGCGGCATCAACCTGGTCGGTGACATCACGCACCAGGGCGACTACATCCAAACCGGCAACCAAACCGTCACCGGCCGGGTTGACGTGTCGATTGACGTGGTTGCGGCCGGGGTCAGCTTGTTCAAACACCCGCACACCGGCGTCAAGGCCGGCGGCGACCAGTCCGGGGTGCCGATCCCATCATGAACCGACAAACCGGCGGCGCTATCAGCGAGCGCGATCACATCAGTCAGGCGATTACCGACATTCTCACCACTCGCATCGGCACCCGCGTCATGCGCCGCGAATACGGCAGCCTGCTGCCCGAGCTGGTGGACCAACCTTTCAACGACGTCACCCGCTTGCGCGTATACGCGGCCACAGTGATGGCGTTGATGCGGTGGGAAACCCGCATCAGTTTGAGCCGTGTGCAATTCGCAGGGGCCAACTTGCAAGGTCAGGCCACGATTGATTTAGAGGGTACTGTCGTCGACACCAATGAACCGCTGAGCCTCAGCGTGCCGCTGCAGCTGGGGGGCAGTGTATGAACAGTTTTGCCGCCATCGACCTTAGCCAGCTACCCGCGCCGCAGATCGTCGAGCAAATCGACTTCGAACAGATCCTGGCTGAACGCAAGGCCTACACAATCAGCCTGTGGCCGGTCGACGAACAGGCCCAAATTGCTGCACGCCTTGAAATGGAATCGGAGCCGCTGACCAAGTTGGTGCAGGAGAACGCCTACCGCGAAACTGTGTGGCGTCAGCGGGTCAATGAGGCGTGTCTTGCCAACCTGCTCGCCACCGCGCGCGGCACTGACCTGGAGCAGCTCGCCGCCAACTTTAACGTCAAGCGCCTGGTGATTCAGGAAGGCAGGGCCAACGCCGTGCCGCCAGTGCCCAAGCTGATGGAAGGCGACGACAGCTTGCGCGAGCGCGCCCAGATGGCTTGGGAAGGGCTAAGCACCGCCGGCCCACGCAACAGCTACATCTTCCACGCTAGGGCTGCGGATGGCCGCGTAGCCGACGCGACCGCCGAAAGCCCCTCGCCCGCTGTCGCCGTGGTTACCGTGCAGTCGCTGCTGGGTGACGGTACGGCTCCGCCGGAGCTGCTCGCTATCGTCAACACATACTTGAGCGACGATGATCGCCGGCCAGTGGCCGACCGCCTGAACGTTCAGGGCGCGCAGATCGTGAATTACCAAGTCAAGGCAAAGCTCTACCTACTGTCGAGCGGGCCAGAGTCGGAACCGGTCCTGGCTGCTGCAGAGCAGCGCCTGTTGGCTTACGTTCATCAGCGCCGACGCCTGGGGATGGAGGTTTCGGAGTCGGCGTTGCACGCCGCGCTCCACGTCGAAGGCGTACGCAAGGTCGAGCTTGAAGGCTGGGTAGATATCGTAGCGACCAAGGCTCAGGCGCCCTTCTGCACCGGCGTCGAAGTGATCCGAGGGGCAGAGTGATGGCCGGGCAGCAGTTGCTACCAGGCAACGCCACGCCTCTGGAACGCCAGGCGGCGCAGGCGCTTGCGCAAATCCAGCGCGTACCTATTCCTTTGCGTCAGCTATGCAACCCAAGCACCTGCCCCGTCGAGCTGCTGCCCTACCTGGCCTGGTCATTCTCGGTCGACCGTTGGGACAGCAAATGGACCGAATCGGCGAAACGCGCAGCTATCCGATCCTCCCATTACATCCACTCGCGTAAAGGCACCATTGGCGCCCTTCGACGCGTGGTGGAGCCCCTCGGCTACCTGATAGAGGTCCTGGAATGGTGGCAAACCATCCCAAATGGCGTGCCTGGCACATTCGCTATCAAGGTCGGCGTCTTAGAAACCGGCATCACCGAGGAGATGTATCAGGAACTGACCTGGCTCATTGACGACGCCAGGCCCCTCACCCGCCACCTGACAGGCTTAGCGATCAGTCTGGAAACAACGGGCACATTATTCATCGGCGCCAGCGTTTACGAAGGTGACGAACTCAGCGTTTACCCACCGATGCAACGTGACATTGACGTCAGCGGCGTCATTGCTCTCGGTGGTCGCGAACATCATATCGACACGATGGACATCTACCCATGACCGACCAAAACAGCCAGTTCTTCGCCATCCTTACCGATATCGGCAAGGCCAAACAGGCCAACGCAGACGCGCTCGGAATCCCCTGGACCTTTGCGCAAATGGGAGTGGGCGATGCAAATGAGACCAAGCCGATTCCAAACCCGGCTCAGACCAAGCTGATTAACGAACGCCGACGCGCACCTTTAAATCAGGTGAAGGTGGACCCGAAAAACCCAAGCGTAATAGTCGCAGAACAGATCATTCCTGAAAGCGAAGGCGGGTGGTGGATTCTTGAAATCGGTCTCTACGATGCCTCCGGCGATTTGGTAGCCGTTGCAAACTGTGCCCCGACGTATAAGCCCCTGCTCAGCCAAGGTTCTGGGCGAACACAAGTTCTCAGGATGAACCTGATCGTCAGCAACACCGCGAACATCGAGCTAAAGATTGACCCCTCCGTGGTCTTGGCGACGCGCGAGTACGCCGATAACGCTGCGGCTGAAGCGACCAACAAACTAGACACAAAGCAATCAGTACTGCTGGCAACCACCGGGCCAGTGGTGATGAACGGTGTACAAATGGTGGACGGCGTGGAAGCACCTGTTGGCTCGCGGGTGTTGGTTAAAAATCAGGCTCAGAGCAAGGACAACGGTATCTACCTGACAGCGGCAGGGGCTTGGTCACGTACAACTGACGCAGACTCAAGCGCCAAGGTGACACCGGGGCTGCTGGTGTCGGTCGAGCGCGGAACAACGAACGCTGACACGCTGTGGCTATTGGTTACTGATGCCCCCGTTGTCCTGGGCACCACCGGGCTGACGTTCCGCAACATCACTGAAGGTTTGGCGCGCCTTGATTCACCGGTATTGGTGGGAGATCCCAAGGCCCCCACGCCGGCTCTGTTTGACAAAGACAAATCCATTTCCACTACAGAGTTCGTTCAACGAGCCCTGGGAAATATGGCCGGGAGTGCTAGCTACACCGAGAGCTCAACGCTGACGCCCGCTGATATGGGAAAGCTGCTGATTTTAAACTTCAGTGGGATGCTGCAACTGCCGGATGCGATGACGTTAGCGGTTGGCTGCGCTGTGATCCTGTTCAACACTGGGTCGGCTGAAATAACCGTGAATCCCGCCTGGGGACAGACTATTACCCCTGGGGTAAAAGCGTTAACCACATTCAGCTTGCCGCCTGGCATGTCAGCTGTACTCATCCTCGAAAGCGCTACCAGCTGGATGGTTACCGGGGGCACGGCCCAAGATCGCTATTCCCCCCAATTTGCGGGGGAAATGGGAGCTTCCGGCTATCAACTGCTGCCTGGCGGCTACATAGAGCAATGGGGCTCACTGGTAACCTCCGCACAAAACAATGAATTTAACCCCGTGACATTCCGTGTCGGGTTCCCCAAAGAATGCCTGCACTTCATGGCGACACCCAGTGCCAAGCCGACCGGTAACGTAGGCGGTGAATGGGTTAACCGGTTTTCGGCCGTGGTCACCACATCATCACCAGCCCCTCAAAGCGTTACATGGCGTGCCATCGGTCGCTAAGGAGATCTCATGCTGTTTTTTTACGCACACACTGGCGGTTTTTATGACGACTCAATCAACCCGCCCATCCCGGAGGGAGCCGTTGAGATCACTTATGAAAAACGTCAGGAAATGTTGGAAGGTGAAGCAGCTGGCAAACGAATCAGTGCTGACAGTAAAGGGCGCCCTATCCTGATAGACGCGCCCGCCCCTTCCGCTGAAAGTCTTGCGGCCGCTGCCAGGCAATGGCGTGACGCTGAAATTGAAAGCCTCAAATGGTTACGCGAGCGTCACAGGGACGAGGTGGATTCTGAGCGCGCCACCACGTTGACCCCAGAGCAGTCTGGTGAGCTACTCGACTACCTCCAGGCATTGCGTGACTGGCCCGCCGCAAAAGACTTTCCCGCTGCAGAGTCTCGACCAACCGCGCCAGACTGGATCATCGAACAAGTCCGCTGACACGTCGCCCTGTAGCGCCTTGCTCTACAAGCCTGCGCGCTCGCCCATTCGGCGCGCGCGCGGCAGCCTGTGCACTGTCATTCCATCACAGCGCAGGCACCAACCCATGGCCGATTATCTCCACGGCGTGCGGGTCATCGAACTCAACGACGGCACCCGCCCCATTCGCACTATTCCCACCGCAGTCATCGGCATGGTTTGCACGGCTGAAGATGCGGACCCGCTCGTATTCCCGCTGGACACGCCCGTCCTGATCAGCAATGTGCAGACCGCCGTCGGCAAAGCAGGCGTCAAGGGCACCTTGGCCGCGAGCCTGCAAGGCATCGCCGACCAGACCAAACCCTACGTCATCGTTGTGCGTGTCAAGGAAGGCGCCGACGCCGCAGCCACTACCAGCGCCCTGATCGGCGGCACCACTCCAACCGGCCAGTACACCGGCATGAAGGCCCTACTCGCCGCCAAGGCGCGGCTTGGCTTGACGCCTCGCATTCTCGGCGTGCCAGGCCTGGACAGTTTGCCGGTGGCCACCGCTCTGGTCGCCATCGCCAAAGACCTGCGCGCCTTTGCCTACGTCAGTGCCTGGAACTGCAAGACCAAGGAAGAGGTGGTTGCCTACCGTGAGAACTTCGGCGCCCGCGAAGTCATGGTGATCTGGCCGGAATTTTTGAACTGGGACACCGTCGCCAACAAGACCACGACGGCTTCAGCTGTGGCGCGTGCCCTGGGCCTGCGCGCCAAGATCGATCAGGAGACAGGCTGGCATAAAACCCTGTCCAACGTGGCCGTCAGCGGCGTCATCGGCATCAGTGCCGACGTGTTCTGGGATCTGCAGAACCCGGCCACCGATGCCAACTACCTCAACAGCAACGAAGTCACCACGCTGATCAACGCCAACGGCTTCCGCTTCTGGGGCAGTCGCACCTGCAGCGACGATCCGTTGTTCGCCTTCGAAAACTACACCCGGACTGCGCAGATCCTCGCTGACACCATGGCCGAGGCGCACATGTGGGCGATTGACCGACCGATGCACGCATCCCTGGTGCGCGACCTGGTCGAGGGCGTGAACGCCAAGATGCGCGAGATGAAATCCCAGGGTTACCTGATCGGCGGCAGTTGCTGGTACCCGGATGACATTAACACCAAAGACACCCTCAAGGCCGGCAAGCTCTGGGTGGATTACGACTACACCCCCGTGCCGCCGCTTGAAGACCTCACCTTCCGCCAGCGAATCACCGACCGCTACCTGATCGACTTCGCCAAAGGCATCAACAGCTAAACCGGGCCTCCCCGCAAGGGGAGTTCACCCTGAACCCGACTCCCGGAGAACACTGCCATGGCAATGCCTCGCAAACTCAAAAACCTCAACATGTTCAACGACGGCAACAGTTATCTCGGCTTGGTGAAGTCCGTCACCCTGCCCTCCCTGGGCCGCAAGATGGAAGCCTATCGCGGCGGCGGTATGAATGGCCCAGTGAAGGCCGACTTGGGTATGTCCGACGACGGTATCCAGTTTGAATGGAAGACCGGTGGCCTTGACCTGATCTCCCTGCGCCAGTTCGGCGCAGTCAATGCAACGGGCGTTGCCCTGCGTTTCTCTGGCCCCTACCAGCAAGACGACACCGGCGAAGTCAGCAATGTGGAAGTGGTCGTGCGCGGTCGCCACGAGACCATCGAAATGGGCGACGCCCAGCCCGGTGAGGACACCGAACACTCAATGACCACCACCTGCAGCTATTACAAGCTGACCGTGGATGGCGAAGAAATCATCGAAATCGACCTGCTCAACTTCGTCGAGAAGGTCAACGGCGTGGACATGCTGGAGAAGCACCGCACCGCCATGGGCATTTGACCCGCCGCATCGATCGCAACGCCTTTAATCACCAGGAGCAAATCCAATGAAGCCCGAAATCACCGAACAACCTGATGTACAGCCGATGGCCGATGACAACACCGTCACCCTCGACACACCGATCCGCCGAGGTACCACCAGTATCGAAAGCATCACCCTGCGCAAGCCGAACTCCGGTGAGCTGCGCGGCGTAAGCCTGGTGGAGCTGCTGCAGATGGACGTCGGCAGCTTGATCAAGGTCCTGCCGCGCATCAGCGCACCGAGCATCACCGCCGTCGAAGTGGCAGGCATGGACCCGGCCGACCTGCTGGCCCTGAGTAGCAAGATCTCCGGTTTTTTGTTGCAGAAGTCGGCGAAGACGGATGCATCCCTCGTCGCGTAGAGGACGCCATGGCCGACCTGGCCGTGGTTTTTCACTGGGCTCCGGCTGATATGGATCAGTTGGGCCTGCAAGACCTGATGGACTGGCGCGAGCGCGCCAGGGTGCGGAGTTCCACCGATGGCGAATGATCTGAGACTTCAGGTGCTGCTCAGCGCCATCGACCAGGCAACAGGCCCGCTGAACAAAATCACGGGCGGCAGCAAGGAGACCGCCCGCGCACTCAAGGCCGCCCGTGACCGCCTGAAAGAACTCAACACTCAGCAACGCGACGTAAGTGCCTGGCGCGAGATGCAGGCCGCCACGCGCGCGACGTCCGAAGCGCTCGCCGCCAACAATACCAAGGTGGGCCAGCTCGCCCGCGAGACAGCCAAAGTTCGCCAGCAGCTCGCTCCAACGCAGGCGCTGTTCGACAAATCCCGGCAGAACGTTGACGCACTCAAAACCAGTCAGGCTGACCTCAAGCGCGAACTCACAGGGACACGCAACGCCCTGGGTTTAATGAGCGACGAGCACCGTCAATCCGCCAGCCAGATCGCCGCGCTTAACGCAGTGATGCAAAAAGGCAACGCCCTGACCCGCGAGCAACACGGCGAATACACGCGCCTCACAGCGGCCCAGCGGGAACGTAAGGCCCAGCTGGATCAGCTCGCAGCCAAGGAAAAAACCCTGGCCGACCGCTTCACTCTGAACAACGCGCAACTGCGCACCAGCCGTGCCGGCCACTCCAGCCTGCGTGAAGAGATCCGCCGCCTGGAAACGCCTTTCAAGGACCAGCTCGCGCTGCTGAAGCAGCACACCGCCGAGTCGAAACGCTTGGGCGAACAGTACGGCCAGCAGCAAGGCAAACTCTCCAGCCTTGGCGCGCAACTCAAAACCGCCGGCATCAACACCAACGCTTTGGGCGCCTCCGAGCTGAAGCTTAAGCGCGACATGGACAGTGCTACTCAGGCCATGAAATTGCAGATGGACAGGCTGGATGCCCTGAAGCGCAAGCAGGACAGCCTGGCGAAGGCACGCGCCGCCTACGATAAAACCCAGAGCTTGGCCGGCAGCATGGCCGTATCAGGTGCGGCCGGTCTGGGAGCTGGATACGCCGCCAGCCGCCCGGTGGTGTCGGCAATCAAAGCCTTCGCGCCCAACGAAGACTCGGCCACGCAGCTCAAGGTGTCGATGATGGACGACACCGGCAAAGTGTCGGAGGACTTCCAGAAGATCACCGACCTGGCCACCAAGCTTGGCGACCGGCTTCCAGGCACCACCGCCGATTTTCAGAACATGATGACCATGCTCCGCCGCCAGGGCATTAGCGCTCAAAGCATCCTTGGTGGTACCGGCGAAGCCGCTGCATACCTTGGCGTCCAGTTGAATATGGGAGCCACGGAAGCGGCGGAGTTTGCCGCCAAAATGCAGGATGCTACTGGCACAGCAGAAAAAGACATGATGGGGCTGATGGATACTATCCAGCGCGGGTTCTATGCCGGTGTTGACCCAGGCAACATGCTACAGGGCTTCAGCAATATCGCACCCGTCATGGATAACATCAGAAAAGCAGGACTTGATGCAGCTAAGGAATTGGGCCCCCTCCTAGTTATGATGGATCAGGCAGGCATGGAAGGAGGTTCGGCGGGCAATGCCTTCCGCAAAATTTTCGACGCCGGTTTAGACAAGGATAAGGTTGAAAAAGCCAACGCCATCGCGAAATCCAGCGGCAAGGCTGTTTCCTTCAAGTTCACCAATGAAAAGGGGAATTTCGCGGGTCTAGAAAATTTATACGCTCAAGTCGACAAGCTGAAAGCCTTCAACGATGAGGACCGTAAAGAGATCATCAAGAAGCTCTTCGGTGACGACGCCGAAACCATGCGCGCCTTGACCACAATGATGAACAAAGGGCTGGCCGGGTATCACGAAGTGCAGCAAAAGCTGCAATCCCAAGCCGATTTGCGCACCCGCGTCAACGAACAACTCGGCACGCTCACCAACGTAATGGAAGCCGCTGAGGGCAGCTTCACCAACGCCATGGCTGAGTTCGGTGCTGCCGTTGCCCCTGAGCTGAAAGAGCTGATCAATACCGCAGGTGAAATCGCAAATAGAATCGGCACCTGGGCCCGTGAAAACCCAAAGTTAGCGGGCGGCCTCGTCAAAGTCGTCGCAGCTGTAGCAATTGCTGCCGTGGTATTCGGCACCCTGGCCTTGACCATGGCAAGCATGCTCGGTCCCTTCGCGGTGCTGCGTTACGGCATGGCGATGTTTGGCATTCGCTTGGGCAGTATCAAAACTCAACTGATCGGTACCCGTATCGCGGCCGCCGGCGCCGGCGTAGAGGTCGGCCGGATGGGACGAATCTGGAAGACGGTCACGGCCAGTCGGGCCGCTGGCGGCATGATGACCGTCATCCCAACGTTGATCAGTTCCGCGCGGTTTGCGGCAGTCAGCGTGTTACCGATGCTGGGTGGCGCAATCAGCATGGTCGGCGCCGCAATTCTTGCTACCCCGGTCGGGTGGCTGATGGCCGCTGTCGCGGGCCTGGTAGTGGCTGCGGTGCTGATTTACAAATACTGGAAGCCGATCAAGGGGTTCTTCCTGGGCTTCTGGCAGGGGCTCACCGAAGCCCTGCAACCAGTGCTTGGTGGGTTCAGTAAGTTCGGAGAGTTGCTGGTCAGTCTGGCGAAAGCCGCCTATTCCATTCCGATTGTGGGTTTTGCTTTGCGACTGCTCGGCAGCATCGTCCGCCCGCTGTTCAACATGATTTCTTCAGGCATCAGCGGCGTGATCGGTTGGTTCAGTGACTTACTCAAGCCGGTCGAGGACGTCGGTGGTGCAGCCCAGTCAATGGGTCAGCGCTTTGGCTCGGCCATCGGCAACATGATTATGACCCTGCTACAGAGCATCGGCTCAATCGCCACTGGTGCAGTCAACGTGTGGACCACGATCAAGGCCAGCTTTGACCAGGGCCTGGCGGGTATCCTGCAACTGATCACCAACTTCAGCCCACTGGGGCTGTTCTATCAGGCGTTTGCCGGCGTCATGAATTACTTCGGCGTGGAGCTGCCGGGCAAATTTACCGAGTTCGGCAGCATGATCGTCAACGGTCTGGTTAACGGCTTGACCGCCGGCCTCGGCGCAGTGAAAGGTGCTATCGGCTCGATCGGCGATTCCAGCATCGGATGGTTCAAGGAAAAGCTAGGTATCCATAGCCCATCGCGGGTGTTCGCTGAGCTGGGTGGGTTCACCATGGAGGGCCTGACAAAGGGCCTGGAGGGCGGGCAAAAAGGTCCACTCAACGCATTGTCGAGCATGGGCAAGCAACTGACGGCGGCCGGCACACTGGCCCTCACCGCGACAGCCATGCCGGCATTGGCGGTTGACAACCGCCCCCCGATCAGCAGCGCAGGAGCATCGACGCTTTACGACAGCCACGACACCTACCAAATCACTATCGCTGCAGCGCCTGGCATGGACGTGCAGGCCATGGAAAAAAGCCTGCGCGCCATGCTCAACAAGATTGAAAACGAGAAACGCGCCCGCCAGCGCAGCAAGTTGTCAGATAGGGATTAATCGCCATGATGCTAAGCCTCGGCATGTTCGTGTTCAGCCTTTCGACCCTCGCTTACCAAGAGCTGCAGCGCCAGACCAATTGGCGCCATGCCAGCAACAACCGCGTCGGCGCGGCTCCTGCGCTGCAATTTGTTGGCCGTGGCGACGACACCATAACCCTCCCCGGCATCATCCTACCCGAGCTGGCCGGCAGTACGCTCAGCCTGGACGCCCTGCGCTTGATGGCGAACACCGGCAAGGCCTGGCCCATGGTCGAGGGCAGTGGCCGAATTTACGGCCTGTGGGTGATCGACAGCCTGAGCGAGACCAAGACCCTATTTTTCCGTGACGGGACACCACGGCGCATTGAGTTCACCTTGACCCTGAAACGTACCGATGATGACCGTATCGACCTGCTCGGCGCCGCTACCAGCACCGGCCTCAACATCCTGCGGGGGCTGCTGTGATCGACCCAGCAATATCCAAAGTCACCGGCTACCTCAATGGCACGGCAGAACGTTTTGTAAGGGACGCGGCTTATCCCGTGCCGGCTTTCCGTCTGTCGGTGGACGGCAACGACATCGCCCACATGGTCAGCCCTCGGCTGATGAGCCTGGGGCTGACCGACAACCGTGGCGTGGAGGCAGACCAACTCACGATTACGCTCAGTGACCACGACGGCCTGTTGTCGATACCACCAAAGGGCGCAGTACTCCGACTGTGGCTGGGCTGGAGCGACACTGGCCTGGTGGACAAAGGCACCTACACCGTCGACGAAACCGAACACAGCGGCGCACCGGACGTGCTCAGCATCCGCGCGCGCTCGGCCGACCTGCGCAAAGGCCTAAAAACTAAACGGGAACGTAGCTGGAGCAACACCACGCTCGGCGACGTCCTGGGCGATATCGCCATTGGCAACGGTCTAACGGCCACCATCGCCGGGGCGCTTGATGGGTTGCCGATCCTGCAGCTCGACCAAGCCAACGAGTCCGATGCCAACCTGATCAGCCGCCTGGGCGAAGAGTTTGACGCGGTGGCCAGCGTGAAAGCAGGTTGCCTGTTGTGCCTGCCGGCGGGCGGTGGCAAGACCGCAAATGGCCTGGACCTGCCCCACATTACGCTCACCCGTGCAGAGGGTGACCAACACCGCTACCTGCAGGCGGATCGCGACAGCTACGACGGCGTGCGCGCCTACTACTACGACGTCAACAGCGCCAAGAAACAGGAGGCCATAGCCGGCGGCGGCGACAACCTGAAAGACCTGCGCCACACCTACAGCGACCAGCAGTCCGCACTGCGCGCAGCCCGTGCCGAATTCCGGCGCTTGCAACGTGGCAGCGCCACCCTCAGCTACACCCTCGCAATGGGCCGACCAGATCTGATACCCGAACTCACCTATACGCTCCAGGGCGTGAAGGAAGAAATCGACGAGATCATTTGGTATGGCGGAAACGTGGAGCACAGCCTGACTGCAGATGGTGGCTACACCGTGAGCCTAGACTTGGAGAGCAAATTACCGGAAGACAATGTTGAAGACCTGGCGGTCGACAATAAAGGAAACTACACCGGAATCATTGCCTATTACCGAGATCAGAAAACCGGGAAAGAAAAGACTGTTACGGCGGGGGATCAGACAAAGCCGAGGCGGTTACATTGGTTGTATGCCAGTGAGAAGACGGCCAAACGGGCTGTAGACCGAGAGTGGAAGAGGATGCAGAGCAATACCTGAGAATGTCGCAGCCAGCCCGAAACTAAAATCCCCCGGTCTAGCCGGGGGATTTTTTATTCATCAGGGACTTGGGAAAGTACCTCGGCACAGCGAAGAACTCTATCCTGATTGGCGCTCGAAAGGCGCCGGAACAATACCAACAACATCTGTTCCTTCAGATTGAGCACTCCGTCTTCTTGCTCTATTTGCGATCCCATTTGCCCTTGTTGATCCAACATGTCGCTATTACTCCTATCGTCCGTAATATGCATGTGCCCATGCATAAAAAGACCTTACGGACAGATTGAAAAATGCAACTTTCAGACAACGGGACTCGTGCGGGTGGTTCTAGCCAGCGTAGGAAGGGCAGAGTTTCATGGCGCGCACGGTGATGTCGCTGTAATCCATTTTGATGCCAGGGAAGCTTACGTCTGGCTTGGTAATCGATTGCCCATCGAGCCAGCCATTCTTTGATGCTCTGGACCGTGCGCTGCCATTCAGCGCATAGACCCCGCCATCCTCTGTTCTGACTAAAGCCGAAGGTGGGCCTTCCTGACAGAGCAACTCGACCTTTTCAACAGTGAACGGCCACTTCGCGCCGTACTCGTTTTGACTGACCGTTTCGGTTTTTTCGCCAGCAAAAGCAGTTACAGCCAGCAAGCTTGGAATTATTAAGCAAAAACGCATCGTTTCCTCCTTGGAATTGATTCATTTGTATTCTGGTTTTGACACCTGAGCCATGGCAAACGCCAAGTGAGCGAGGGTGGCACGGTCAGCATCCGACATTTCGCGCATATGCCCCAGCACGGTGACCTCGATGTCGCTCAGGTCGTTGAGATCTGCATCAACCCGCGAGCCGGTCAACACATAGCGCACGTCGACCCCTAAGGTCTCAAGCCCAGCAAGATAACGTGCATCGGGGGAGCTGGACTCAAGTTCATAGGCCTTTTGAGTACCACGGCTAACTCCAGCGGAGGCCCCGAAATCGGTCTGGTTTTTACCCAGCCGCTCGCGTTCTTGCCGCAGGCGATCACCAACCCCTGAAGAGATGAGTAGTTTTTTGATCAAAATAAGTTGACTTGAACAGATTTCTGCCCAAGAATCCTTCTCGTCGAACACGATTAAACACGGACGAACACTATGCATGCCCTACAGACCCCCGAGCAAGCCCGCGCGGTTCTTGATCGCGAGGGTAAAAGCATTGCCGAATTTAGCCGCCAACATGGCTTGAACAAAAATCTGGTCAGCGACCTGCTGAACGGCCGTAAGAAAGGCCGTCGTGGAGAAGCGCATCGAGCAGCTGTATTGCTCGGGATCAAAGACGGCCAGATCACAAACTAGGGCCTCTGGCTCCAAGGGGAAACCAGAAGATGAAACGCCCAGTTCTAGACAGCAGGAAGAGCGTCGTCATGGCCGTCATCGGCGCCTACCCTCGCGGTCGGATGTACGCCGCAGCAGACCTCGGTATGCCGCTTAAGAAGTTCGACAACCAGGCTTATGAGAACGCCGGCAGTCGCCCGCTGACCGACGACCACATCCACCGTCTGGAGCAGGTCGCTGGCACCACGTTCCTGGCCGATTACATCGCCTCAATGTACGGCGGCATGTTTGTACCGCTGAGCCTCCCGGAGAACCTGGACAACGTGGAGTTGTACAGCCGCTCGCTCAAGGCCTCGGTCAAGCGGGGCAAGGTCGACCAGATCATGGCTGCCGCGCTGGATGACGGGATTATCGAAAAACGTGAGGCCGACGCGATTGTCGCCGCCCTGATCACGTACATGTCAGCCCGGTACGCCGAAGTGTTTGCAACCATCCAGCTTTACAGCCAGGGAGCCGTTCAGTGAGTACTTACAAGCTGGTGTGCCCTTGCTGCAACAGCTCTATGCGCATCCGTACCTCTGAGGGGCAGACGCCGTGTTTCCGCTCGATGTACTCGGAATGCACCAACCTGCTTTGCGGCGCCACCTTCTCCGGTTCGTTGGTTTGGGAATATCAGCTCAGCCCTTCGGGCATTGAGCGCCCCCTCACGGTTTTGCCCATGGCGCCCACCAAAGTTCGGCTCCTTGCACGTCAAAACCTCACGTCAAAGAACGATCAACCCGATCTGCTGGAACAACTGGAAATGGAGGCCGCAACTGTATGAACACCATCGCCCTAACTACCAACCCCGCCAGCGACTATCGAGCCGCGATGCAACAAGCGGCCGTGGCCTATCTGTACCGTCACCGTTGCGAGCATCTCGCCGGCGACAGCCAGCTTTTAGAGAACTGCAGCCGGTACCTGACCCAGTCGCTTGAAGTGCCCACGCACCTGGTGCAGCGCATCGCAGAACTGGCGGTGGCCGAGTTCGAAAGCATGACCTGCAAGCGTGTGGCGTGGCTTGGCATTTATCCCACCAGCGGGCCATTTCGTCCGGTGATCTGGCTCCTCGACAACTGCACCCAACAACGACGCCCGGTTTCAGCGCGCCTGCTCCCCACACGCCTACTGCTGACTCACAACCTCCCGCACTAACCCGAACCCAATCCCTGATGGATGCCCGCACCGCGTGGGTAGGGGAAATTTGCAACTTACTGGTGGCCGAAATGAGCAAAATCACCATAAAACTGGAGCTGGACGAACAACAGGCGCAGCACTACCTGTTGTGGTTGACCAGTCAGTACGAAGTCACGATGGCTGATATTTGGTACTCCGATCGCTACCGGAATGTACCCAACGGTCAGCGTGGGCCAAAAGTGCTTGCTGACTACCCGCACCTCGCAGGAATTGGCAAGACGCGCCACGAGCTGAAAAAGCAGCTCGTGGTGCCTGCAGCGGAGCGTCTGCAGTGATACGTAAGCCCATGGAAGACAAGATCCGGGCTGATGTCCTTCATCGCCTGGAGTCTGATTACGGCCTTCAGCACATGACAGGCACGCATTACATGCGCAAGGGCACGTGCCCGCAGTGCAATCAGAAACGCCTATTTTCCCGCCACGATGAACCTTGGTTTATCCGCTGTGGCCGCGAGGAAAAATGCCGGTACATGGCTCCGACAAAAGAGCTATACCCGGACTTGTTCGACGATTGGAGCAAGCGTGCACCCGCTACCCGTGACGAGCCAACCGCCAGTGCCAAAGCGTACCTTTCGTTTGCTCGGGGTTTCCGCGTCGAGCTGATCGAGGGCTGGTACACCCAGGAGAGCTACTTTGATCGCGACCTGAATATCGGCTCTGCCACCGTTCGTTTTCCCCTGGAACATGGTGGGTACTGGGAGCGCCTGATAGACCAGCCTTCTCGCTTCGGTAAGAAGAAAGCACGCTTCCAACCGCTCAAGAGCTACAAGGGGCATTGGTGGTGCCCGCCTTGCCTGGATCTGCTGGAAGTAGGCGAGCTGTGGATTGTTGAGGGCATTTTCGATGCCATCGCACTCATTCAAAACGGAATCTCAGCCGTCGCCGCCCTGTCCTCAAACGCATTTCCAGAGGAATCGCTGAAGTCGCTGATCACCGCTCGCGGTGGCAAAACGCCCAAATTGGTTTGGGCCTTGGACAACGAGCCAGGTGCTCACAAGTACACCCGCACTTGGGTGAAGCGTGCCCGCGAACTCGGCTTTACCTGCGACGCCGCCCAGGTCACACAGCCGGATGCACGAAAGGTTGACTGGAACGATCTGCATCAGCGCTGGGCCTTCATCGACGACGAGAAGGCCCGTGCAGATCGCATCGAAAAAGATCTTAAGGAAGCACGTCACCAGGGCGCCCTGCTGATAGCAGAAAGTGCCAGCGACAAAGCGTTGCTCATGTATCAGTGGCGTGAACGGGAGGAGTTTCACTTCTGTTTCGACTCCCGCCTGTACTGGTGGAAGCTGGACCTCGCGAAATACAACAGCGCCAAACAGGCTCTGGAAAAAAGCGATGACCACGAAGCCCAAACACTCAGTGAAAAGCAGCTCCGAGAGAAGGCGCTGAACGTCGCCGGCTGCGTCGTCGAAATCGCCAACTGCTACCCAAAGGCTCTCTATTTCCAGCGGAACGAGATTACCGACGAGTCCTGGTACTTCTTTCGCGTCGACTTCCCCCACGACGGCGGTTCAGTGAAAAACACCTTCACCGGTGGCCAGGTCGCCGCCGCCAGCGAATTCAAAAAAAGACTTCTCGGCATGGGTGCCGGGGCCGTGTTCACCGGCAGTGGGCAACAGTTGGACAAACTCATGAAAGACCAGCTTTTCGGCATCAAGACCGTTCAAACCATCGACTACGTGGGCTACAGCAAGGAATACCACTGCTACGTGTTCAACGACGTCGCCGTCCGCGAAGGCCAGGTGATCCACATCAACGAGGAGGAGTTTTTTGAGATGGGCAAGCTGAAGCTCAAGACCCTGCAAAAGGGCGTGAAGATCGATCTGGAGAAGGACGGTAAAACCTACGATCAGCAGTGGCTGGGCCTCCTATGGCAGTGTTTCGGCGCCCAGGGCATCGTCGCACTGACTTTCTGGTTTGGCTCACTGTTCGCTGAACAGATCCGCAGCCGGTATCAATCTTTCCCATTCCTTGAAGCCACGGGCGAAGCCGGTGCTGGTAAAACCACCCTGCTCACCCTGCTATGGAAACTGGCGGGGCGTGACGGTTACGAAGGTTTTGACCCGTCCAAATCTACCAAGGCTGGTCGCAGCCGGCTTATGGGCCAGGTCTCGGGCATGCCTATCGTGCTGTTGGAATCGGACCGCAGCGGTGACGACAAGGCCCATGCCAAGACTTTTGAATGGGATGAACTCAAGGACTACTACGGTGGAGGCACGCTCGCGACTAAAGGCGTAAAAACCGCCGGCAACGAGACCTACGAACCCCCTTTTCGCGGCACGATTGCCATCAGCCAGAACGCCCCTGTCGTGGCGTCTGAAGCGATCATGACCCGGATTGTGAAGCTGCACTTTGTGCGCCCGAACGTGACGCCTGAAAGCCGTGCGGCGGCAGACCGGCTCAACTCACTGGAAGGCTCGACACTCAGCAACTTCGTGTTGCAGGCCGTGCGCAAAGAGCTGGAAGTGCTGGAGCTGTTTGCACAGCGCATCCCTGGCTACGAGGCGAAATTGCGCAACCTGCATTCGCATTGCTTCGCCTGCGAGACCCCGTTTCTGGATGAGCAAACCGAATGTCAGCACTGCGGCAACAAGCTTCGCGGTTACATCCGTGTAGAGCGGATCAACAAAAATCACGCTCAGATGCTCGCCCTGCTCGATTGCCTGCGCAAGGTGGTACCGCTCACCGAGCCGCAGATCAGCCACACCCGCACGCAGATCATTCGCATGGCGATCGAGCGCCAGTCCTCAATCAGCTCCGACCATCCGGTGGTGGCTGAATTCTGGGAAGTCTACGAGTACCTAGAAGGCCTCGACGCCGACGGCCCGGTGGTCAACCACAGCAAGAAAGAAAACATCATCGCTATCAACCTCAACGACTTTGTGAAGTGCGCGGCCGAGCATCGCCAAAAAATTGCCGACGTCAGCGAGCTGCGCGAGCGCCTGAAAGACTCCCGCTCGAGGAAGCTGATCGACACCAACAAGGCGACGGATAGCGCGGTCCGAGCTCACCAAGCCAAGAACAGCAACGCTGTCATCACCAAACAACCCATCGTGAAGTGCTGGCACTTCCAGGCGTGACGAACCATCCGCAGACGCTGCAACGCCTGCCACCCAAAGGAGAAGCACCATGCACGTACAGGTCATCACCGGTGACGGCCAACAGGGCAAAACCAATCGTCTTCGGCACCTGAAGGAGCTGAAGGACTGGTTTAACGAGTCCGGGAAAATTGTTCACGCAGAAGCCTACGACCCAGCCGGGTTGATCGCGATCCTGGAGGTACGCGCGGTAGGCGACAAAGAGATTCTGGTGCTGGAGTGCAGCCGGGATCAGATCCAGGCAGTGCTGGAATGGCAGTCGGCAACAGATGAAGTTGTTGAATTTGAAAACTTGCTGCTGCACCTGGTGCGGAAGCAAAACCCAACCGGCGAAAGCCAATAAGGAAGGTGGTGCCGAGGGGCTGCAACCCCTCGACACCGACCACCCAAAGGAGAAGCACCATGCAAGTGAATCAACCCCAAGGCGGCACCGCAGAGGCTACCACAACATCGCTGACTGTCGGCGGCAAGGTCAGCTACACAGCAATCAAAGCTCAGGGCAACGGCTACAGCCTCAGTGCCCGCAAGGGCGTAATAGTCGAGATCAATGGCCCGCTCGCGGTAGTTCGGGCTGGAAACGGCCGCCGGATCACCCTGCCGCTGACCAAGCTCACCCCGGAGGGCCAACCCAACGAGCTGACCCGAATGCTTATGGGAGGCCGGTGATCATGTCCGACTTCTTCTACAAGTCCAACGAGCCCGCGACCGTTTCGATTGTCCGCGACTTCTACGTTCAGAAGGACATTTTCCTAGCCCAACTGACCCTTCTCGGTTCCATATTCGGCGGCAAGGTCGCTCTAATGCGGGGTACTGACTCCAACCACGCCGGCGGTGTGAAACTCAGCGGCGGCGCGGATCTGGATGTGCACTGGTGTCGTCCTGATGACCACGGCTATCGCTCACTGCGTGCGGCTGCGAAGCCTGGCAAAGGTATTTCAAAAGAGGATCGAGCAGCGATTCGGGCGGAACACGAGCGCCTTATTGCTCTGTGGAAAGAGCATTGTCCCGCACGCCTGAGCGGGAGCGACTACTGGGATCGGCTCGGCATTAATACCGGAAACCTCTGGTTGTGTGGCGGTATCAAGTTTGAACTCAATGGCGTCGCTTATTTCCACCTGGGCTTCCAGATCAATAAAGCCGAGCACGATTCTCTGGTCGCGGCGGGCCAGCCAACAAGCGGGTGGATCGACGGTGCGATAGAGATCCTGGCCAGCGAATACGAGACCGCGCGCCTCGCAAAACTAAAGGCCATTGAGGTGGCAAATGCCTGAGCACGCCAGCCCTGAGCGCGAACGGCCGGCCATGGCAAGCCACCGCCTCGACCTGCCGAGCCGTTGCGATATCTGCGGTAAGGCTCGCTCCACCCGCAAACACCAGGCATGTAGCCGTATCCGCCAGCAGCGCAAATCTGCGGAGTGGGCTGCATACATGGCAGAGCGTGAAGCGGCCAAACAAAACAAACCGCGTCGATACGCACACTGATACCCAACACAGGCGGGACACGGGGAGCTGCAACTCCCCCACCGCTTGAAAGGAGAAGCACCATGCTTAAACGTACCCTCACCCATTTCCACCTATGCTGCGGCCTGGGTAGCGGCGCCGCTGGCTTCAGCGACTCCAGACCCGTCCTGGGCCCCGTGCAAGCTGAATGGCGCTGCCTGGGCGGCGTCGACGTCGATCCGGCCGGCCTTCGTGACTTCCAGATGATGACCGGCGTACCGGGCACGCTGATGGATTTGTTCACACGCGAGCAATACACAGCGTTTCACGGCCAACAGCCGCCTGCCGGTTGGATCGAGGCCACCGCCGAGGATCTGCGCCGCGCGGCCGGCAACGAAGACCCGGACGCGGTGTTCATCAGCAGCCCCTGCAAGGGCGCATCCGGCCTGCTGTCCGAGACAATGAGCCAGACACCCAAATATCGGGCACTCAACGAGCTGACGTTGCGGTGTGTGTGGCTGATGTGCGAAGCCTGGAAACACAAACCGGTGAAATTGATCGTGTTCGAAAACGTGCCGCGCCTGGCGACCCGTGGCCGCTACCTGCTGGACCAGATCACCAAGCTGCTCCGCCATTACGGCTACGCCGTGGCGGAAACTACCCACGACTGTGGCGAAATTGGCGGGCTGGCACAGAGTCGCAAGCGTTTCTTGCTGGTGGCCAGGCACGTTGAGCAGGTTCCAGCATTTTTGTACGAGCCTGAAAAACGCAGTCTGCGCGCTGTCGGTGATGTGCTAAGCCGCATGCCGCTGGCCGGCGATATCGATCAGGCGGGCCCGATGCACCGCGTGCCAGCGTTGCAGTGGAAAACTTGGGTACGCCTTGCCCTGGTAGAGGCCGGGAAGGATTGGCGCAGCCTAAGCCGGTTTGCGATCGAGGATGGTTACCTGCGCGACTTCGTGATCGTGCCGGAATATCGCGCGGGTTATATGGGGGTGCACGACTGGCAGGACACCGCCGGAACCGTCGCTGGCCGGTCGAGCCCAACCAACGGCAAATTTTCCGTTGCGGACCCTCGCCCCACCAGCAAGTTTGAATACACCCAATACGGCGTGCTGCCCTACAACCGCCACTGCGGTGTGGTCACAGGCCAACGCAGCCCAGGGCAAGGGACATTCAGCGTTGCAGACCCGCGCATGAGCGGCGAGCGGCACAACAACGTGTTCCGGGTAGTTCGCAACGACCAAGCCGCCGGCACTGTCACCGCAGGGCACGGCCCCAGCTCCGGCGGACAGGCGGTGGCGGACCCTCGACAACCCTCCAAGGGCTTCGGCAAGTACCTGGTTACCGACTACAGCAAGCCGGCCGGCACCGTCATCGCCGGCAGCACCACCGGGCAAGGCGCTTTCGCTGTGGCAGATCCCGCCTATAAAAACTGGCATCCGAACGCCAGTACGCAAAAGCTGCGAATCACGCCCTGGTGCGAGAGCGCCAAGACCGTGACCGGCTCACAGCAGGTTGCAAGCGGCGCGTTATCGATCGCAGATCCGCGCCCAGGGATGTCGCGCAGCAAGGGCGATGCCTATCTGACCGGCGGACATTACGGCGTGGTCGACTACAACACTCCGGCCGGAGCTGTTTCCGCCAGTGCCTGCCACGATAACGGCCGGTGGTCTGTGGCGGATCAGCGTATGCCAGCGCCCAATGACCGGTTGACCTGCATGATCACCAGCCTTGACGGCACCTGGCACCGCCCGTTCACAACCCTGGAGCTCGCCGCGCTGCAATCGCTGTTTGATCCAGAGGATCACTGGTCAACGGATCCTCAGACAGCCCATGAGATCGAGCGGATGCAGCGCGTTCGCAAGATCGAACAGGCGGGGGTTTTCATGCTGGACGGCATCAACGACGGCAACCACCGGGAGCGGATTGGCAACGCAGTACCGCGCGCGGCCGCAAGGGCGATGGCCGACGTGTTCGGGCTGACGCTGCTGCTTTCCGAAGCTGGGGAGACGTTCATGCTCAGCAACGTGTCGATTTGGGTACAGCCGGTGGCGATTGCGCTGAGCGTTGCCCAGCAGGAGGTTGGCGTATGACCGTATTCCTTCTGCTTTACCTATGCGCGGACGCGACCCGTACGGATTGCCAGGTTGTGAAGGCTGATACTTGGAATGGCCCTAACGCCTACGAGCAATGCGTCGACGTCGTGCCCAGTCTGACCGAGGCGCTGACTGCGCCCAACAGGGAACGACATCGGTTCGTTTGCGAGATCCAGGGTGCAAGTGCAAAACACGCAGAACATAAGGCTCAGCCGGCGTTCATTCATCAACCGTTTAGGATGTGACAGGAGGTGAGCATGCTGAATCGACCTCATGAAGTTCTCATCGGTGACTGCATCGAAATGATGCGAACACTTCCGGATAGTGTCGCGCATACCTGCGTTACCAGCCCTCCTTATTACGGACTTCGCGACTACGGGATGGACGGGCAGATCGGCCTGGAGGAAACGCCGGCAAAATTCATCACCCGCTTGGTGGAAGTGTTCCGCGAAGTTCGGCGGGTGCTGCGTGATGATGGAACGGTGTGGGTGAACATTGGCGATACCTACGCTTCAATCGCCGGCGGCTACGCACCTAATGGCTCAGCAGGTAAGCACGACATGGTTTCTCAGACTACGCGCGGAGCGGTGTTGCGTGGAAAGCGAAGATCGCCACCGGCAGGGCTAAAACAGAAAGACCTGATGGGCATACCCTGGCGCCTAGCCTTCGCCCTTCAAGATGATGGCTGGTATCTGCGGCAGGACATCATTTGGCATAAGCCAAATCCAATGCCTGAATCCACTCGGGACCGGTGTACAAAGTCGCACGAATACTTATTCCTGTTGAGCAAGTCACCTCGCTATTATTATGACCAGAATGCGATCAAGGAGCCCGTTGCACTGAGCTCAATTGCTCGACTATCTCAGGATATTGAGCAACAGGTTGGCAGTGATCGCGTGCCTGGAAAATCGAATGGTGCAATGAAAGCGGTGCGGAGCAAGCGCGATAGCTTCAAACGAAACAGTTCGAAGCGTGAGCAGGCAATTCCTGGTCAATCCATGGGCACACATCGGCCAGAACGTGAGGAAAGCTGCTGGCCGCTGGATACTCGCAACAAACGAAGTGTCTGGTCTGTACCAACCGTAGGCTTCAAAGGAGCCCACTTCGCGACTTTCCCGCCGGACTTGATACGCCCCTGCATCCTGGCCGGAGCGCCGCGCGGTGGCTTGGTGCTTGACCCGTTCGGCGGCGCCGGCACTACATCGGTAGTGGCTATGCAGGAGGGGCGTAAATCCATCTTGTGCGAACTGAACCCCGAATATGCCGCTATGGCTGAACGCAGGATCGCTTCGGCAAGGCTCGATGGTGCTGCACAAATGGACGTCTTTCTCGACGCAGAGGCAATTACGCCACGTATCCCTGCCTCTAACTTACTGAAGGTTGCACCATGAATACAGCCTTTATCCTGATGGCCCAATACGATGGCCAAGCGATAATCTCGCTGGAGCTGGTTTGCCGGGATTACTTCACTCACCTGACGCCGGACATGTTCCAGCGCAAGGTAATGAGTGGTCAGATCAAGTTGCCCATCACCCGCCTGGAGCAAAGTCAGAAGTCGGCCAAGGGCATCCACCTTACCGACCTGGCGGCTTACCTCGACCTGCAGCGTGCCGCCGCGGTTAAAGAGCACAACCAGCTCAACGGGTTAAAACACGTCGTTTGAGCCACTTCATTGATGCGGCGCCCAGTTGGACGGGCGCCCTCAATATTTTCTCGTGCCACTCCCAGCCTAAATAGCGGTCCCCCTTGCCACGCAGGTGGGTGTATCGCCGCATTGAATTCCAATCCCTGTGGCCGGAAACACTCGCCACACGCGGAATATCCCAGTCCATTTCAAACAGGCGGCTAATACCTTCATGACGTAGGTCGTGGAAGTGCAGATCTGCGATTTCCAGGAACTTGCACGCTTTTGCCCAGGATGTAGAGATTGATTCAGGGCTGTAGGGGAATATGTCGTCGCCGGCCTTCGGCATTGACTTGAGGATCTGCCACGCCTCGTCCGGCAGGTAACACCAAACATCGTTGCCGATCTTCTGCCCGGGGTTTTTCATATCACGCACCAGCACCCGCTGCCCAGCTTCGTCGACGTCCGCCCAGCGAATACGGGTTATTTCATCCAGCCGACGCGTGGAGAACAGGGCGAAGCCAACGACTTTCAGCATATTGGTGACAGTCGGACGTCTCACCTGCATGGCCTGGTAATGCGTCAGCACCTTACCCAGCTCGTCCAATGTCGGCCGGCGGTCACGCTCCCGGCTTTTCAGGTTGTAGCCCAGCTTGCGAAGTACTCGGCGGGCGCCGCCCATCGCCAGTGGATCGACCTGGTACCCCCATGCGTCTTTGGCAATCGCCAGAACAGCGCCGAGGTGCGCCAGGTCATTGCCGGCAGTTTGAGGCTGCACCCCGCCGCCCTCCTTGCTCATTCGCCAGAGGGCAAAGTCGACGAGGGTCTGGGTGTTGATATCCGTGTCGGTCAACTGGCCCAGGTACGTCTCGCCGATGGCTGTCAGCGTCGCGCGCTTGGTCTTGCCCAATGGCCGGGCCTTTTCAACCTCGACCAGGTACTGAGCATTCATCTCTTTAACCGTAGCGCCCTTGCGGCTCGCTCGATCGATCGCACCAGGTTCATCCAGCTCCGTCTCGCGCTTACGCGCCCATGCCTGCGCGGCCTGTTTTCGGGCGAAGGTCTGGCTCTCTTGGTAGACTTGCACTCCGTCGCGCTTGATGCGGATCTGAGCCGTATAGCTCACCGTCCCATCTGCCAGTTTTCTTGCCCTGATAGTCGCCATATCGAAAGTGGTACGCGTCAGTTTTTGAGTGGTACATCGTACCACCGAGCCTTAAAAAACGCCTGAAAACGCCCCAAAACACGCCCAGAACACGTTGATTAAAATGCTAGATAAACAGAGCTTTAGCCCAGCAGGATCAAGCCCCGCATTGTCTCGGCGCTTTAGCGTTGCACCCATGATGGATTGGA